>NZ_CP115671.1:1521145-1825374 GCF_027886425.1 Brevundimonas vesicularis
TGAAGCGCCTGATGGAACTGCGCGCGCCGGACATCATCATCCGTAACGAAAAGCGGATGCTGCAGGAGTCCGTCGACGCCCTGTTCGACAACGGCCGACGCGGTCGCGTGATCACGGGCGCCAACAAGCGTCCGCTGAAGTCGCTGGCCGACATGCTGAAGGGCAAGCAAGGTCGCTTCCGTCAGAACCTGCTGGGCAAGCGCGTCGACTATTCGGGTCGTTCGGTCATCACCGTGGGTCCGGAACTGAAGCTGCACGAGTGCGGCCTGCCCAAGAAGATGGCGCTGGAGCTGTTCAAGCCGTTCATCTATGCGCGCCTGGACGCCAAGGGCCTGTCGGGCACCGTCAAGCAATCCAAGCGCATGGTCGAGCGTGAGCAGCCCGCCGTTTGGGACATCCTGGACGAGGTCATCCGCGAGCACCCGGTTCTACTGAACCGCGCGCCGACGCTTCACCGTCTGGGCATCCAGGCGTTCGAGCCCAAGCTGATCGAGGGCAAGGCCATCCGCCTGCACCCGCTGGTCTGCACCGCCTTCAACGCCGACTTCGACGGCGACCAGATGGCCGTTCACGTCCCGCTGAGCCTCGAGGCCCAGCTGGAAGCGCGCGTCCTGATGATGTCGACCAACAACATCCTGTCGCCCGCCAACGGCAAGCCTATCATCGTGCCGTCGCAGGACATCGTCTTGGGGCTGTACTATCTGTCGCTGGTCAAGGACGGCGAGCCGGGTGAAGGCAAGCTGTTCGCCAACATCGGCGAGATCGATGCGGCGCTGGACGCCAAGGTCGTCACCCTGCACACGCGCATCAAGGCGCGCTGGACGGAACAGGACGCCGAAGGCAATGAGGTGACCAAGGTCATCGACACCACGCCGGGCCGGATGAAGCTGGCGGCTCTGCTGCCGCGTAATCCGAACGTCGGCTATCGCCTGCTCGAGAAGAACCTGACCAAGAAGGAAATCGGCAATCTGATCGACGTGGTCTATCGCCACTGCGGTCAGAAGGCGACGGTCATCTTCGCTGACCAGATGATGGGCCTGGGCTTCCGCGAAGCCGCCAAGGCCGGCATTTCGTTCGGCAAGGACGACATCGTGATCCCGGCCAAGAAGGTCGAGCTGGTCGCCGAGACCCGCACTCAGGTCGAGGAGTACGAGCAACAGTACGCCGACGGCCTGATCACGCGCGGCGAGAAGTACAACAAGGTGGTGGACGCCTGGTCCAAGGCCACGGACCGGATCGCCGACGCCATGATGGGCGAGATCGCGCAACCGCGCGTGCTGATCGAGGGTGAAAACCCCGACATCAACTCGGTCTTCATGATGGCCAACTCCGGCGCCCGTGGTTCGCAGGCCCAGATGAAGCAACTGGGCGGCATGCGCGGCCTGATGGCCAAGCCGTCCGGCGAGATCATCGAGACGCCGATCACCTCGAACTTCAAGGAAGGCCTGACCGTCCTTGAATACTTCAACTCCACCCACGGCGCCCGTAAGGGTCTGGCCGACACTGCGCTGAAGACCGCCAACTCGGGTTACCTGACCCGCCGTCTGGTGGACGTGGCGCAGGACTCCATCGTCACCGAGCAGGATTGCGGCTCGACGCGCGGCATCACCCTGCGTGCGGTGATGGAAGGCGGCGACGTGCTGGTCTCGCTGGGTCAGCGCATCCTGGGTCGCTATGCGGCCGAGGACATCAAGGAGCCGGGCACGGATACCGTCCTGTTCCCCGCCGACACCTATCTGGTGGAAGAAGTCGCCGAGGCCGTCGAGGCTGCGGGCGTCCAGTCGGTCAAGGTCCGTTCGGCCCTGACCTGCGAGGCCGAAGCCGGGATCTGCGCCCACTGCTACGGCCGTGACCTGGCGCGCGGCACCAACGTCAACATCGGCGAAGCGGTCGGCGTCATCGCCGCCCAGTCGATCGGCGAGCCGGGCACCCAGCTGACGATGCGGACCTTCCACATCGGCGGCACGGCTCAGGTGGCGGAAACCTCCTTCATGGAGGCGACCAACGCCGGTACGGCCAAGGTGACCGGCCCGACCGTCGTCGCGGCCCACGGCGATCTGGTGGCCATGAGCCGCAACGTCATCGTGACCGTGGTGGTGGACGGCAAGGACCGCGAGACGCACAAGGCTCCTTATGGCGCCCGCATCCGCGTCAAGGACGGCGACGAGGTCAAGAAGAACCAGCGCCTGGCGGAGTGGGACCCCTACACCACCCCGATCCTGACGGAAGTCGGCGGCGTCGTGCGCTTCGAGGACCTAGTCGAAGGCCTGTCGGTCAAGGAAGAAACCGACGAAGCGACGGGCATCGCCCAGCGCGTCGTCAGCGACTGGCGCGCCAGCCCGCGCGGCTCGGACCTGCGTCCGGCCATGGGCGTCACCCTGGGCGACGCCTACGCCAAGCTGTCTTCCGGTTCGGACGCCCGCTATCTGCTGCCCGTGGGCGCGGTTCTGTCCGTGTCGAACGGCGATGAGGTCAAGCCGGGCGAGATCATCGCTCGCGTTCCGACCGAAGGCGCCAAGACCCGCGACATCACCGGCGGTCTGCCGCGCGTCGCCGAACTGTTCGAAGCTCGCCGTCCGAAGGACTGCGCGGTCATCGCCGAGATGGATGGTCGCGTCGAATTCGGCCGCGACTACAAGAACAAGCGCCGCATCAAGATCACGCCGGAAGTCAACGCCGACGGCGTGCAGGGCGAACCGGTCGAGTTCCTGATCCCGAAGGGCAAGCACATCTCCGTCCACGACGGCGATCTGATCCAGAAGGGCGACTACATCATCGACGGCAACCCGGATCCGCACGATCTGCTGCGCATTCAGGGCGTCGAAGCGCTGGCCGAGTATCTGGTGAACGAAGTGCAGGAGGTCTATCGACTGCAGGGCGTGCCGATCAACGACAAGCACATCGAAGTCATCGTGCGTCAGATGCTGCAGAAGGTGGAAGTGCTGGATTCGGGTGAAACCACCTTGATCCGCGGCGACACCGTCGAAGTCGCCGAAGCCGTTCTGGAAAACGCCAAGGTCGAGAAGCGTGGCGGCCGTCTGGCCACCACCCAGCCCGTCCTGCTGGGCATCACCAAGGCGTCGCTGCAAACCCGCAGCTTCATCTCGGCGGCGTCCTTCCAAGAGACCACTCGCGTCCTCACCGACGCCTCGGTCCACGGCAAGAAGGACATGCTGGAAGGCCTGAAGGAAAACGTCATCGTCGGCCGCCTGATCCCGGCCGGCACCGGCGCCTACCTGCGCAGCCTGCAGAAGATCGCCAACGAGCGGGATGCAGAACTGACCTCGGCTCTGGAAGAGGCGATCGAGCCGCTGCCGGCCGATCTGCAACTGGAGCTGGAGAGCAGCGAGAGCTGATCTTTCGTTTCAAAAGCGAAGACATGAAGGGGCGGCGCCGGCGACGGCGCCGCCCTTTTTCTATGCCTTGACGCGTGCCCGGGTTGCGGTGAACTGAGCCAAGGTTGTGTAGAGGGCCGCCATGACGAAAGCTGACAAGGTGCTGTGGGGCCTAACGGCCGTGATCTTGTCGCTCTTTGTCGTCGTCGAAGCCAAGACGATGATGCTCCATCTCGGCGCGGCCATGCATGACGCCTATTGCCAGGATCACTGACCTCAATCTTTCCACCGCTCTATCGGGGCTGAAGCACCCGGCGTGATCGGTGCGCCGCCGGCCCGGTGGCCGTCGCGTCGGGTCTGGACGTTGCGGGTCGAGTCGGGCGCCAGCGAGGGATTCAACTGCGCGCCGGCGCAGCCTGTGCCGAAGTTCGAGCCGACGCAGTCCGCCGGACCCACCACGCCGACGCCGCCGGACAGAGGACGACGGCGCGCCTCCCATTCAGCCAGACGCCGCGCGCCCTCGCGAGCAAAGGCGGCGTCGCGTTCGGGGTTGCCCGTGCCGGTGATCGGGGCGGCGTTGCGGCCGCGCCGCTCGGCGTCTTGGAGGCAGTTTGCGCGCTCGGCGGCGTTGAGCTGTTGCGGCGTGGTGCAGCCGATCAAGCCCTGACGCAGGACACGGGACATGGCGCCGGCGCGATCGTTCGGATTTACCGTCCAGGCGCCCGGCGGCGCGGGCGCACCTTGGGGCGTGGGCGCGGCGATGCGGAGACGGATCGGGGCAGGGCGACTGTCCGGCGGCGTTGCCTGGCGCGGGGAGGGCGTCTGAACCGTCGGGCGCGCATTCTGCGCTGACCGCGCCGTATCGTCGACTGCGGGCGCCTGGACCGGCGTTCTAGGCCGATCGTCGCGCAGAAGGGGGCGGGGCGTAATATCGACGTAGATCGGCGGCTGTTCGGGCGCGACGACGTCGCCATCTATGCCCAGGGCCATGAACGACAGGAAGGCGATCAGCGCGGTGTTGATCGCCACCGACGCCGTCGCCAGGCCCGCCTTTCGCCAGTCGAGGCGCCGGTCAGGTCGCGTCAGCTGTGCAAACGGCAATGCGTCGTCCCCCTTGATCCGATGCAAGCTGTGCTAGAAGCATGGCCGCTTTCGGGCGGAGGCGAGCCGACGACGAGGGAAGCAACGTGGGGCTCCGCTTTGAAGATCAGCGCCGCCTTGACCTTCCGGCCCATCGGGCGTAGAAGCCGCCCACTTTCGAGGCGTGGCCGGTTCGCCGGTCGCTGAGATCGTGACAATCCAACGGACGGGCTGTGCCCGCCGGAACGCCCAAAGCGCGCGTTCCGGTTTTTCTGTTTGGGTGGTCGCGCGCTCAGTCTCGATGACACCCGGGCGAGGGGATGGTCCCCCGTTCACAAGAAGGCGAGAGGCGCTTCGGTCGAAAGACACACGCCTCCATCAGAAGTCGAGACGAGTTTCGAATGCCTACGATCAACCAGCTGATCCGCAAGCCGCGCAAGCCCAAGCCCACCCGCAACAAGGTGCCGGCTCTGGAGGGTTCGCCCCAGCGTCGCGGCGTCTGCACCCGCGTTTACACCACGACCCCGAAGAAGCCGAACTCGGCTCTGCGTAAGGTCGCCAAGGTCCGTCTGGCCAAGAACGGCTACGAAGCCGTTTGCTACATCCCCGGCGAAGGCCACAACCTGCAAGAACACTCGGTTGTTCTGATCCGCGGCGGCCGCGTGAAGGACTTGCCCGGCGTTCGCTACCACATCCTGCGCGGCGTTCTGGATACCCAAGGCGTCAAGGACCGTAAGCAGCGTCGTTCGCACTACGGCGCCAAGCGTCCGAAGTAAGCCATTCTTCTCCGGGCCGTCGCGCCCGGAGGCCTTTTCGAGATCTTCCCGGCGTTGGTCGGGCACTGCAAGGAATACCCCATGTCGCGTCGTCACCGCGCCCAGAAACGTGAAGTTCTGCCCGATCCCAAATTCGGGGACCTGATCGTCACCAAGTTCATGAACTACGTCATGTACGAAGGTAAGAAGGCCGTCGCCGAAAACATCGTGTACGGCGCCTTCGACATCCTGGCCGAGAAGAAGAAGGACCAGGAGCCGGTCGCGACCTTCCACGCCGCTCTGGACAACGTCTCCCCGTCGGTCGAAGTGCGCTCGCGTCGCGTCGGCGGCGCCACCTATCAGGTGCCCGTCGAAGTCCGTCCGGACCGTCGCCGCGCCCTGGCCATCCGCTGGCTGGTCAACGCTGCGCGCAAGCGTGGCGAGAACACCATGACCGAGAAGCTGGCCGCCGAACTGCTGGACGCATCCAACAACCGCGGCACCGCGGTCAAGAAGCGCGAAGACACCCACAAGATGGCCGAAGCCAACCGCGCCTTCAGCCACTATCGCTGGTAACGCCTTCAAAGCGTCATCTGCGCTGACTATCTAAGGGTTTCCGGCGCGGGCGGTTTAAGTTAAATCGCCCGCGCTCGCTTATCCGAACACCGACATCCTTCCGAGGGCGCACCTGAGCGTCCTGAAATTTTCAAGGCACGCTTTCATGGCCCGCACTCACAAGCTCGAGGACTACCGCAACTTCGGCATCATGGCCCACATCGACGCGGGCAAGACGACGACGACTGAGCGGATCCTGTATTACACCGGTAAATCCCACAAGATCGGCGAAGTCCACGACGGCGCTGCGACCATGGACTGGATGGACCAGGAGCAGGAGCGCGGCATCACCATCACGTCCGCCGCGACGACCGCCTTCTGGCAGGGCAAGCGCCTGAACATCATTGACACCCCCGGCCACGTGGACTTCACCATTGAGGTCGAACGTTCGCTGCGCGTCCTCGACGGCGCCGTGACCGTGCTGGACGGCAACGCCGGCGTCGAGCCGCAGACGGAAACCGTCTGGCGCCAGGCCGACAAGTACAAGGTGCCGCGCATCGTCTACGTCAACAAGATGGACAAGATCGGCGCCGACTTCGACGCCTCGGTCGAGTCGATCCGCGACCGTCTGGGCGCCAAGGCCGTGCCGATCCAGTTCCCGATCGGCGCTGAGTCCTCGCTGTCGGGTCTGGTCGACCTGGTCCGCATGACCGGCGTGGTCTGGGATAACGACGGCCTGGGCGCCTCCTACAAGGACGTGCCGATCCCCGACGACCTGATGGACAAGGCGATCGCCGCGCGTCAGTACCTGATCGACAACGCCGTCGAGCTGGACGACGAGGCGATGGAAGCCTACCTCGAGGGCAACGAGCCCGACGAAGCCACCATCAAGAAGTGCATCCGTAAGGCCGTTCTGACCGGCGCCTTCTATCCGATCCTGTGCGGCTCGGCCTTCAAGAACAAGGGCGTGCAGACGCTGCTGGACGCCGTCGTCGACTACCTGCCGTCGCCGCTGGACATCCCACCGACGCCTGGCATCGACTTCAAGACCGAAGAGCCCGTCGTGCGTAAGGCTTCAGACGAAGAGCCCCTGTCGGTCTTGGCCTTCAAGATCATGGACGACCCCTTCGTCGGCTCGCTGACCTTCTGCCGCCTGTACTCGGGCAAGATGGAAACCGGTCAGTCGCTGCTGAACTCCAGCCGCGACAAGAAAGAGCGCGTCGGCCGGATGCTGCAGATGCACTCCAACAACCGCGAAGACGTCAAGGAAGCCTACGCCGGCGACATCGTCGCCCTGGCCGGCCTGAAGGAAACCCGCACGGGCGACACCCTGTGTGACCCGATCAAGTCGCCTGTCATCCTGGAGAAGATGGAGTTCCCGGCGCCGGTTATCGAAATCTCGGTCGAGCCCAAGACCAAGGGCGACCAGGAGAAGCTGGGCGTCGCCCTGGCCAAGCTGGCCTCGGAAGATCCCTCCTTCACCGTCTCGACCGACCACGAGTCGGGCCAGACGATCCTGAAGGGCATGGGCGAGCTGCACCTGGACATCAAGATCGACATCTTGAAGCGCACCTACAAGGTCGAGGCCAACATCGGCGCGCCGCAGGTCGCCTATCGTGAATCGCTGGGCCGCAAGGTCGACATCGATTACACGCACAAGAAGCAGACCGGCGGTACGGGCCAATTCGCCCGCGTCATGATCACCTTCGAACCCGGCGAGCCGGGCTCGGGCTTCGTGTTCGAGAACTCGATCGTCGGCGGCGCGGTGCCGAAGGAATACATCCCCGGCGTCGAAAAGGGCCTGAACTCGGCCAAGGACAACGGCCTGCTGGCCGGCTTCCCGCTGATCGACTTCAAGGCGACCCTGACGGACGGCAAGTACCACGACGTCGACTCCAGCGTGCTGGCGTTCGAAATCGCGTCGCGCGCCGCCTTCCGCGAACTGAAGGAGAAGGGTTCGCCCAAGCTGCTCGAGCCGATCATGGCGGTGGAAGTCGTGACCCCCGAGGAATACCTCGGCTCGGTCATCGGCGACCTGAACGGCCGTCGCGGCATGATCCAGGGTCAGGACATGCGCGGCAACGCCACCGTCGTGAACGCCTTCGTGCCGCTGGCCAACATGTTCGGCTATGTGAACACGCTGCGCGGCATGTCGCAGGGCCGCGCTCAGTTCACCATGCAATACGACCACTACGAGCCGGTGCCGCAACACGTCGCCGACGAAGTAATCAAGAAGTACGCCTAAGCTTTCCCTTTTCGGAAAGCCCGCCTATATGCGCCCGGACCGTAAGGACCGGGCGTCCTTAACCCCCAAACTGCAGGAACCCCGGTTCGGGGACCTTAGGAGCTAGAAAATGGCCAAGGAAAAGTTCGAACGGACGAAGCCGCACTGCAACATCGGCACGATTGGTCACGTTGACCACGGCAAGACGACGTTGACGGCTGCGATCACGATGACGCTGGCGAAGGCCGGCGGCGCGAAGGCGATGAACTACGCCGACATCGACGCTGCGCCGGAAGAGAAGGCGCGCGGCATCACGATCAACACCGCGCACGTGGAATATGAGACGGCCAACCGTCACTACGCCCACGTCGACTGCCCCGGCCACGCCGACTATGTGAAGAACATGATCACCGGCGCCGCGCAGATGGACGGCGCGATCCTGGTGGTGTCGGCTGCTGACGGCCCGATGCCGCAGACCCGCGAGCACATCCTGCTGGCCCGTCAGGTCGGCGTGCCGGCCCTGGTGGTCTTCATGAACAAGGTCGACCTGGTCGACGACGAAGAGCTGCTCGAGCTGGTCGAGATGGAAGTGCGCGAGCTGCTCTCGTCGTATCAGTTCCCCGGCGACGACATTCCGATCACCAAGGGTTCGGCCAAGGCCGCGACCGACGGCGTGAACCCGGAAATCGGCGAACAGCGCGTTCTGGCCCTGATGGAAACCGTCGACGCCTACATCCCGCAGCCGGAGCGTCCGGTCGACCTGCCGTTCCTGATGCCGGTCGAAGACGTGTTCTCGATCTCGGGCCGCGGCACCGTGGTCACGGGCCGCGTCGAGAAGGGCATCGTCAAGGTCGGTGAGGAAGTCGAGATCGTCGGCATCCGTCCGGTCCAGAAGACGACCTGCACGGGCGTGGAAATGTTCCGCAAGCTGCTGGACCAAGGTCAAGCGGGCGATAACGTCGGCGTGCTGCTGCGCGGCACCAAGCGTGAAGACGTCGAGCGCGGCCAAGTGCTGTGCAAGCCGGGCTCCATCACCCCGCACACCAAGTTCCTGGCCGAAGCCTACATCCTGACCAAGGAAGAAGGCGGTCGTCACACCCCGTTCTTCACGAACTATCGCCCGCAGTTCTACTTCCGCACGACGGACGTGACCGGCATCGTTCACCTGAAGGAAGGCGTCGAGATGATCATGCCGGGCGACAACGCCGAGCTGAACGTCGAGCTGATCACCCCGATCGCGATGGACCAGGGCCTGCGCTTCGCCATCCGTGAAGGCGGCCGCACCGTCGGCGCCGGCGTCGTGGCCAAGATCGTCGAGTAAGAAGACCCGGCCTCAAGTCGCGCGCCTCCGCGAGGCGCGCATAGGCCGAGAGACAGAGTAGCGTAACAGAACGGCCTCCAGAGCAATCTGGAGGCCGTTTTGCTGTGGGGGAACTCTAGGCGCCCGCAACGGGCCTGCCGTTTGGGCGTTAGGATGGTCTGCCCAAAAGCCAAGGTTCACGATGCGTCTGATCTCGTTGCTTGCGTGCCTTGTCGCCCTGTCGGCCTGCGCCACCCATCCCGGCAATGTCGATCAGGTCCGGTTCGCCAAGGACGCCGAGCCGGTGTTGGCGACGACGGAAGCCGGGACGGTGCGCGGCGTCGATGGGGCGGGGACGCGAGCGTTCCTCGGCGTTCCGTTCGCGGCGCCGCCGGTCGGCGAACGGCGCTGGCGCTCGCCGCAGCCGGTCGCGGCATGGCAGGGCGTTCGGGATGCGACGCGGATCGGTGCGGACTGCACCCAGGCGATCGGGCGACGCTCGATCCTGGGCGGCGGCGGCGGGATCGTCGTCGGGTCCGAGGACTGTCTGTATCTGAACATCTATGCGCCGGGCGGAGAGGCGGCCGAGGCGCGGCCGGTGATGGTCTATATCCCGGGCGGCGCCTTCACCGTGGGAGCGGGCGCCAACTACGATCCCTCGAAACTGGCGCGCGAGCAGGGTCGGGTGGTCGTGACGATGAATTATCGGCTCGGCGCGCTGGGCTGGCTGGCGCATCCGGGGTTTCAGGCGACCGGCGAAGGCTTCGGCGGCAACTTCGGCCTGATGGATCAGCAGGCGGCGCTGAAGTGGGTGCATCGAAACATTGCAGCCTTCGGCGGCGACCCGGGCGACGTCACCCTGTTCGCCGAGAGCGCCGGGGCCTGGACGGCCTGTTACCTGATGGCGTCGCCACAATCGGAAGGGCTGTATCAGCGGGTCATCATGCAGAGCGGCGGATGTCTTGAGCCGTCGTCCCTTGTCCGGGCGCTGGACGCGGCCCAATCGGGGCCGATGTTGGCCGAAAGGGTGGGCTGCACCGGCGAGGATCAGATCGCGTGTCTGAAAGCGCTTCCGGCCTGGCGGCTGTCGCGGGCGGCGTCATTGAGGCCGGGGATCAACGGGCCGGGATCGTGGGGACCGGTGCACACGGACGGCATTGTGCCGGAGAACCCGGCCGTCGCGATCCGCGAGGGACGGTTCACGCGCGTGCCCGTCCTCGTCGGGACGAACCTGGATGAGGGGCGGCTGTTCGCCAACGAGGTGCAGGACATGGATCGCTATCAGAAGGAGACGATCTGGATGTATGGCGACCAGGGCGAGCGAGTGTTGGCGCGCTATCCGGTGGGTGAGGACGGGCCCGCCTATGCCATTGCGACCAACTTCACCGATCAAAGGTTCGCCTGTCCGTCACAGGCCTTGCGACGCCTTTTGGCCCAGCATGTGCCGGTGTGGGGCTATGAGTTCGCCGATCGCGAGGCGCCGTTCGTCTTGCCCGACTGGGTCGTCGGTCTGAACCTGGGCGCCTATCACGCCAGCGAACTGGCCTATGTGTTCGGCACGCGCTGGGTGTTTGCTGATCCCAAGCAGTTCACGCCGGAGCAAAAGGCGCTGTCTGAGCGGATGCAAAGGCTGTGGGCGACGTTCGGACGTTCGGCCTTCGCCGCCGAATGGCCCCGCGTCGAGGGTGCGGGGCCGGTGCGCGTGTTCACGCCGCAGGGCGATGTGATGGACGACGGCTTTTTCGAACGCCACCACTGCGACTTCTGGGACGGGACGCCGTTCGGCGCCGTCCACTAGATAAAGCGGACGGTGACGCCCGGCTTGACCTTGTCGGCCAGCATCCAGGCGTCCCAGTTGGTCAGGCGCACACAGCCGTGCGAGGCCGTCTTGCCGACCAGATGAGGGTCCGGCGTGCCGTGGATGCCGTAGCTGGGCTTGTTCAGATCGATCCAGACGACGCCCACCGGATTGTTCGGGCCGGGTTTGACGACGACCTTCTTCTTGCCGTCGCCATAGCTGAGTTTCGACGGGTCGTAGGTGTAGTCCGGGTTCCGCGCCACGCCATTGACCTTGACCGTGCCGGTCGGAGTGGGGTTGTCGCCGCTGCCGATGGTGGCCGGGAAGTAGGCGATCAGCTTGCCGTCGGCGTCGAACGCCTTGACCGAACCTTCCCTCTTGTCGACGTCGATGTGGTCCACGTCGGCGGGCAGGGGCGCGGTGTTGACGGCGGGGACAAGCAGGCCTTGGCCCACGCGGTTGAAGTCGGCGCCGGGGTTCATGGCGCGCAGCAAGGCCTCGGTGACGTGGAAGCGTTCGGCCAAGGCCTCGACGATATTTGCGTAGCCCATGTGGGCCGCCTGACCCTGAGCTTCCAGCTCCGTGGGAACGACGCCGAGGTAGGGTCCGGCGATGTCCTGCTGGGTGATGGTGTAGGTGGTGGTCACCGCGCCCGGTCCGGCGGCGGCGCGCAGTCGGCCCATCACGTCGGCGTTCAACTCGCCATTCACCGTCATGCCGTTGGCTTCCTGAAACGCCGAGATCGCCTGGCGCATGTTCGACCCCGCCAGGCCGTCGATCGCGCCGGGCGAGAAGCGAGCGCGCTCCAGAAGAACCTGGGCGCGGATCAGGGCGGGCTGCGGCGGCTGGTGGGCGGCATTTGCGGCGGCGGGCTGACCCTCTTGTGCGGCCGGCGGCGGCGCATAGGCGGTGTTTTCGATGGCGTCTCGAGAGAGCGGGCCGGTTTGGCCCACTTGCGCGGCCTCGGCCGTCTGCGCCGCTGGGGCGGCGGTGTTCTCTTCCTTCGGCGAGCAGGCGCCCAGAGAGAGAACAGCGAGTGCGGCGAGGTAGGAAGGACGGTTCATAAGAGACTTTCGAGACGGTGAGTGCAGTCGGTCGGTGTTCAGTTGGGTTCGCCGGTCGCGGGGTCGGTTTCGGTCTCGCCGGAGTTGGACGAGTCCTTCGAACCCTTGGGCTCGGTCGCCGGGCGCGGCGGCTGGCCGTCGGCGTCCGGCCGCAGGTTCTCGTTCTCGACGGCTTTGCTGTCAGGGCGTTGATCGGTCATGGTCTTCTCCTTGGGTCACTCAAACGCGCCAGGGCGACCGCGGCTCCGTCAACGCGCGTTCACCATGCCGGTGAACCCTGATGAAACGCGCGTGGGGCAGGGTGCAGTCTGGAATGCACCTTGCTGCGCAGGGGCCTGAGAGGATGCGTATGGCCGGAATGCTGCAGGTCGAGATCATGGACGCGGCGGCGATGGACGCCGCCGCCGTCGCCCTGTGGCGTGCTTGGACGGCTGGCAATCCTGATCTGGCCAGCCCCTATTTCCGCTGGGACTATGCCGAGATCGCCTCGCGGGTCTGCCCCGGCGCGGCGATTGCCGTGTTCCGGCGAGATGACGAGATCGTCGGCTTCTTCCCGCATCAGCGACGCGGGGGAGCGGTGCAGCCGCTGGGCGCGCCTATGAACGACTATCATGGCGTCATCGCCCCGGCGGGCCAGACGATCACGCTGGAGGATGTGGCGCGGCTGTTGAACGCCAAGCGGCTGAACGTGCCCGGCTGGATCGGCGCAGGCGAAACCGGCCAGGCGCGTGAGACGGTGCAGGTGGCCATGCCCGAGGCGGGCTATGACGACTGGTACGCCGAGCGTCGCAAGACCTTCGGCAAATACTTTAAGGACAAGGAGCGGGCGCGCCGCAGCCTGGAGGCCGAACTGGGGCCGATCCGGGTGGAGCGGGGTCTTAGAGATCCGGCGCTGCTGGATCATCTGATCGCGCTGAAGGCGGCGCAGTATCGGCGCTCGGGCCTGCATGACATCTTCGCCTGCGGCTGGACGCGGGATCTGCTGCACGCTCTGATGAGCGAGGCGCGAGAAGGCTTCGGCGCCTCGATGGCGGCCATGCATGCGGGCGACAAGCTGGTGGCGACCGAGTTCTCGCTGCATGCCGGGCGGCATTACCATTTCTGGTTCCCGGCCTATGAGCCGACGCTGGCGCGCTGTTCGCCGGGCATCCTGCTGAGCATGGACACAATGCGGCTGGCGGCGGCCGAGGGCTTCCGGGTGTTCGACTTCGGCTTCGAGGGCGAGACCTACAAGAAATACTTCGTCAACGCCCGCCAAACGGTGCGCGAAGCCGTGGTGATGCAGCCCGGCGTGACCCAGGCGCTGGGCGACATCACGGTGGCGGCGTTGAACAGGGCGGGCGGGCGCGGCGAGGCGGTGCGGGCGTCCCTGCGTCGGCGCTGGGCCACGATCGAAGCCTGCGAGGCGACGCCGGTCGGGCGGCTGAGGGGGGCGGCGGTGGCCGCACGGTCGGCTGTCCAGAAGGCGGCCGCCAAGAAGAAGACGCCAGCGCGCGTCGCCCACGTTTGAGGATATCGGCATGACCCAACGTCGCACACGCTATCCGGGCCCGATCGCTGAGGCCAAGACCCACCCCCACACCCTGATCGAGCAAGGGTTCGCCGAGGACGCGGCGCTGGCCGCCGTGCTGGATCGCTATCCGGCCGAGCTGTTCGACATCAACCTGTATGACTATGACGACGAGGGGCAGGTGTCCTTGCGCACCGGCGCGCGCGGGCGCCTGTCGGGCGAGGAGCTGCTGGAGGCGATCAAACAGGGTCGGCTGTGGGTCAATCTGCGCGGGGTCGAGACCGGCTGGCCCGAGCTGTGGGCGGCCGCCATGAAGGACTTCGCCGCAATCCAGGCGACCTATCCGGGAATGCGGGCGGTGCGAAACGCGGGGCAGTTGATCCTGTCGTCGCCCAAGGCGCGCGTGCCCTATCATTTCGACGCGGCGGGCGTGGTGTTGTTTCACCTGCGTGGGCGCAAGCGGCTGTTCGTCTATCCCGGCGACGAGGGGCATCTGCCCGAGCGGAATATGGAACAGGTGGTCGCGCGTCAGACGACCGAGGAACTGCCTTACACGCTGGCGTTCGAACAGGACGCGCAGGTCATGGATCTGGAGCCGGGCCGCGCCCTGACTTGGCCGCTCTATGCGCCGCACCGGGTGGAGAACCTGGACCGCTTCTGCGTCAGCCTGTCGATGGATTTCCAGACCTGGCCGTCCCGTTTCCGCAACGGGGCGCTGTTCACCAATGCGGTGATCCGCAGCCGGGGCGGGCGGCCGCGCTTCACCGACGGCATGACCACGCCGGAGCTGGCGGCGCGCTGGGCCGCGTCGCTGGCGCTGAAGAAGGCGGGCGCGATGAAGAGCAAGATCGCCAACTTCGAGCGCGACTTCGAGCCGGAGATCGGCGCGGCTGACGGCGCGGGCGCTCTGAACGCGACGTCATAAGCTCGGGGCGTTAATTCGAGTTCATGACCTCGAGTTAAAATGACTTGGGCGCGGGCGGCGCGCACCTTCTCCTCACATTCGGGAAGGGAACACCGCTCATGAAAACCGCACTGATCGCCGCCGCCGCCGTCGCCACCCTGACCGGGTTTGTCGCGGCGCCCGCTTCGGCCGCCGAGGTCGAGATCCGCAACGCCGTCGCCCGTGTGGTGGTCATCGTCGAGGATCGTCAGGATATCGGGGTCGAGGTCACGCAAGGCCAGACACGCTTGCCGGCCATTCAGGTTCGCCGCGACGGCAATGACGTCAAGATCGACGGCGGCCTGCGCCGCAACGGCATGTGGGGCGGCAACAGCGCCGTTCGCGGCTGCAACTCCGGCCGCAGCGATACGGGCCAGCCGGGGCAGGGCGCGACCGTCGAGGTGCGTGACCTGGGCCGCATCCGCCTGGAAGACGCGCCTTTGATCGTCGTGCGCACGCCGCGCGCGGTGGATGTCAGCGCCAGCGGCGCGGTCTTCGGCTCGGTCGGACGCGGCGCGCGATCGGTCGAGTTGGACAACGGCGGCTGCGGCAACTGGAACGTGGCCAATGTGGACGGCGATCTGGAACTGGGCCTCGGGGGCTCGGGCGCGATCCGCGCCGGCACGTCTCGATCGCTGAACGCCAGCGTCGGCGGGTCTGGCTCCATCTCGGCCGGAGCAACCGGAGCCCTGAAGGCGGCCGTCGGTGGATCGGGCAATGTCGAGGTGGCCAGCGCCGGCGGACGCAGTGAACTTTCCATCGGCGGCTCGGGCGGTGTGAACGTGCGGCAGGGCCGAATGGACAAGCTGTCGGTCGCCATCGGCGGCTCGGGCGATGTTCGCTACGGCGGCGCAACGCGCGACCTTGACGTGGCGATCGCCGGATCGGGCAGCGTCCGAGTCGCCTCAGCCACGGGATCGGTTTCTCGCTCCGTCGTCGGATCGGGAACCCTGCAGATCGGGCAGTAAGACCCGAGCGACGAGAAGGTCCTCGGTCGTGGAACCCCGGGGGCCTTTTCCGGCCAAACAAAAAGCCCCGGCGGATCGCTCCGCCGGGGCTCTTCGCATGGATCAGGTCCGAGACGCTTAGAAGACGTTCAGGACGCTGGAGATGGCCGAGACGCCCAGGTTGGCGCCGGCGCGGTCACGCGCTTGCAGACCGCCACCGAACGAATAGCGCAGGCCGACCGACCAGGTGTCGACGTCCAGCGAATCGATGTCAGCGCGGGTGTAGGCGGCGCCCAGCGAGAACGGGGTGTTCTCGAACTCGTATTCGGCGCCCACGCCGTAGGTCCAGGCGTCGGTGTCGCCGCCCGAGAAGTCGACGTTGTTGTAGGCGACGCCGGCGTTCAGGCGCAGGTTCGGCATGACGTAGAAGGCGGCGTCGGCGCCGACGGTCCAGATGTCGGCGTCCACGTTGTCAGCGGTCGTGTAGGCGACTTGGCCGGTCAGGGTGGCGTTCGACAGATACTTCTGCGCTTCAGCGCCCACGGTCCAGATCGGCTCGTTGCCGCTGCCGATGCCGTTGGCGGCGACGAAGGCGCCGGCGCGCACGTCGGAGGACCACATCTTGGTCAGGTGAGCGGCGGCGGCGCCGGTGACGTCTTCTTCGCCAAAGGCCTTGGTGTAGTCGATCGCGCCGTTCAGGGTCACGGTCCAGTCGTGGGCCGGCAGGGCGACCGAGCCGTCAACGGTCCAGACGTCGGCGTCGACGTCGTCGCCGGCGACTTCGATCGACGGGTTGGAATAGGTCACGCCGACCGAACCGATGGCGTCTTGGGCGAAGGCCGGGGCGGCGAACAGGGCGGCGGCGGCGGCCGTGGCGAGGAGGATCGTCTTCATTTTTATTTTGTCCTTAGCAGTCTGCACCCGGATGGGGGTCCGGGGAGGGGCGCTGCTATCAGCCCAAGACGAAGCGGAGCAATAAACCGACGTTCGATTGGCTTGGAATGGCAAGGTTGTTGCGCAACAGCCACGCGTTGCGGCCAGAATGTGTCACGACTTGGCGATCTGTGGGGCAAGTCGTTAATCGCGCACAGCAGTCGCACTCCTGCACTATAAAGAGGCGTCCAACGCCGTAGACGTCACCAACGAATGCCTGGTCACGCTGTGCTGAGCCCTTGGCGAAGACCGCGTCGAAATCCTGTCTCAGCCCGGGTTTGCGCGCTTGACGAAATCAGAATCGATAGGCATAAGCCACCACTCTTGTTGGACCGGCTGTGCAGTTCGCTGCAAACGCGGTTCGCAAGAACGACCTAAGTCACTGTTCTTTGCAGCTTCTTGGGATATCAACGGCCTTCGCGGGCAACTGCGTGGGCCGATCGTTTTTGCGGATTTGCGTTCCCTGAGGGCTTTTTGCCCGAAGGCCTTCGGTCTTTGAAATGGTTCACAGGGACGCGGTCCTCCGACCGCATTGGAAGTAAGCACCGATATGGATCAAAGCATCCGCATCAGGCTCAAGGCCTTTGATCACCGCGTCCTCGATTTTTCGACGCGCGAGATCGTTAATACCGCCAAGCGCACCGGCGCGACCGTTCGCGGTCCGATTCCGCTGCCGACCCTGATCGAGAAGTTCACCGTGAACCGCTCTCCGCACGTCGATAAGAAGTCGCGTGAGCAGTTTGAAATCCGCACGCACAAACGCGTGCTCGACATCGTCGACCCCACCCCGCAGACCGTGGACGCGCTCATGAAGCTCGACCTGTCCGCCGGCGTGGACGTCGAGATCAAGATTTAAAGTAGAAAGAGGCGGGATCCGATGCGCACGGGCGTGATCGCCAAGAAGCTGGGCATGACCCGCGTGTTCGCCGATGACGGCGCGCACGTACCGGTCACTGTGCTGCAGCTCGACGGCTGCCAAGTCGTCGGCCAACGTACCCAGGAGCGTGACGGCTACGTCGCTCTCCAGCTGGGCGCTGGCACGAAGAAGGCTAAGAACACCAACAAGGCTCAACGCGAGACCTTCGCCAAGGCGGAAGTCGAACCGAAAGCCTATGTGACCGAGTTCCGCGTCGATGCGGACGGTCTGCTGGACGTGGGCGCCGAACTGTCGGCCGAACACTTCCTGGTGGGCCAGAAGGTCGACATCCAGGGCGAGACCATCGGTAAGGGTTTCGCCGGCGCCATGAAGCGCTGGAACTTCGGCGGCCTTCGCGCCACCCACGGCGTTTCGGTCTCGCACCGTTCGCACGGTTCGACGGGTAACCGTCAGGACCCGGGTCGGACGTTCCCCGGCAAGAAGATGGCCGGCCACTACGGCACCGAAACCGTCACCACCCAGAACCTGACCGTCGTCCGCGTGGACGCCGAGCGTGGCCTGATCCTGATCAAGGGCGCTGTTCCCGGTCACGACGGCAGCTACGTCAAGGTTCGCGACGCCATCAAGAAGGCTCGCCCGGCCGACGCTCCGTTCCCCGGCGCGCTGAAGTCGAGCAAGTCTGCTGCTCAACCCGCCTCGACCCCGGCTGAAGAAGCCCCCGTCGAAGCGACCGAAGGCGGTGAAGCGTAATGAAACTCTCTGTCATCCAACTCGACGGCAAGGCTGCTGGCGACGTGGAACTGTCGGACGCCGTCTTCGGCATTTCCGACATCCGCGGCGACATCCTGGCCCGCACCGTCAACTGGCAACTGGCCAAGCGCCGCGCCGGTACGCATAAGGTTCAGACCCGCAACGAGAACTCTCGTACGGGTAAGAAGATGTACAAGCAGAAGGGCACCGGCGGCGCTCGTCACGGTTCGCGCCGTGCACCGCAGTTCGTCGGCGGTTCGCGCGCCTTCGGCCCGATCGTTCGCGATCACGGCTTCTCGCTGCCGAAGAAGATCCGCGCGCTGGCTCTGCGTCATGCCCTGTCCTCCAAGGCCAAGTCGGGCGACCTGATCGTGGTCGACACCGTCTCGGTCAAGGAAGCCAAGACCGCTTCGCTGCGCGAAACGCTCGGCAAACTGGGCTGGACCAAGGCGCTCATCATCGCGGGTCCCGAAGTCGACACGAACTTCGGCCTGGCCGCACGCAACATCCCGCACATCGACGTGCTGCCGAACGCCGGCCTGAACGTCTATGACATCCTGCGGGCTGACAAGCTGGTGCTGACGAAGGCCGCCATCGAGGCCATCGAAGCCCGCTTCAGCGATAAGGAAGCCGCGTAATGGCCGCTCAACCTACCGCCAAGCACTACGACACCATCCTGGCCCCGGTGATCACCGAAAAGGCCACGATCCTGTCCGAGCAGAACAAGGTCGTCTTCCGCGTCGCCGACACGGCGACCAAGGACGAGATCGCCGCTGCGGTCGAAAGCCTGTTCAAAGTCAACGTCCTGAAGGTCAACACCCTGGTTCAAAAGGGCAAGACCAAGCGCTTCCGGGGTATCCTGGGTCGCCGGGTCGACATCAAAAAAGCGATCGTGACGCTGGCTGACGGCCAGTCGATCGACGTCACCACGGGGCTCTGATCAGATGGCCTTGAAACATTACAATCCGACCTCGCCGGGCCGTCGCGCCCTCGTGCTGGTTGACCGTTCGGAACTCCACAAGGGCCGTCCGGAAAAGTCGCTGACCGAAGGCCTGACCAAGTCGGGCGGGCGCGGGCAGGGCGGTCGCATCGCGGTCCGCTTCCGCGGCGGCGGCGCCAAGACCCTGTACCGCAAGATCGACTTCAAGCGTCGTAAGTGGGACATGGTCGGCACGGTCGAGCGTCTGGAATACGATCCGAACCGCACGGCCTTCATCGCGCTCGTGACCTACGAGGACGGCGAGAAGACCTACATCATCGCGCCGCAACGCCTTAAGGCGGGCGACACGATCGTCGCGGGCGAAAAGACCGACGTGAAGCCGGGCAACGCCATGCCGCTCCGTTCGATGCCGGTGGGTACGATCATCCACAACATCGAAATGAAGCCGGGCAAGGGCGCCCAGCTGGCCCGTTCGGCCGGCGCCTACGCCCAGCTGGTCGGTCGCGATCAGGGCTACGCCCAGATCCGTCTCGGCTCGGGCGAACTGCGTATGGTCCTGGACGGCTGCATCGCCACGGTGGGCGCGGTTTCGAACCCCGACCACATGAACCAGAACCTGGGCAAGGCCGGTCGTAAGCGTCACATGGGCTGGCGTCCGCACGTTCGCGGCGTCGCCATGAACCCGATCGACCACCCGCATGGTGGTGGTGAAGGCCGGACCTCTGGTGGTCGTACTCCCGTCACGCCGTGGGGTAAGGACACCAAGGGCACTCGTACCCGCAAGAACAAGGCTACGGACAAGTACATCATCCGTACCCGCCACGTTAAGAAGGCTCGCTAAGAATGGCCCGCTCCTCCTGGAAAGGCCCGTTTGTCGACGGGTATCTGCTCAAGAAGGCCGACGCCGTTCAATCGTCGGGCCGCAAGGACGTGATCAAGACCTGGTCGCGCCGCTCCACCATCCTGCCGCAGTTCGTCGGTCTGACGTTCGGCGTCCATAACGGTCAGAAGCACGTGCCCGTGTCGGTCTCGGAAGAGATGGTCGGCATGAAGCTCGGCGAGTTCGCCCCGACCCGGAACTTCCCGGGTCACGCGGCGGACAAGAAGGCCAAAAGGAAGTAACCGATGGCCCAGACAAAAAACGAGCGTCGGGTCGCCCCGACCGAGGCCCGCGCCAAGCTGGTCAACGTGCGTATCAGCCCGCAAAAGCTGAACCTGGTCGCCGCTTCGATCCGCGGCATGCCGGTCCAGAAGGCGCTGAACGAGCTGGAATTCAGCCGTAAGCGCATCGCTGGCGACGTCCGCAAGGTCCTGTATTCGGCAATCTCGAACGCCGAGAACAACCACAACCTCGACATCGACAATCTGGTCGTCGCCGAGGCCTTCGTGGGTAAGAACCTGGTGATGAAGCGTTTCGCGAGCCGTGCTCGCGGTCGTTCGTCGCGCATCCTGAAACCGTTCAGCGAGATCACCATCGTGGTCCGTGAAGCCGGCGAGGCCGCCTGATGGGACAGAAAATCAATCCGGTCGGTCTGCGCCTCGGCGTGAACCGCACGTGGGACAGCCGCTGGTTCGCCGCCGGCGCCGACTATTCCCGCCTGCTGCACCAGGACCTGAAGTTGCGCGAGTGGCTGCGGGAACGCCTGGCCGCCGCCGGCGTGTCGCGCATCATTATCGAGCGCCCGCACAAGAAGTGCCGCATCACCATCTACGCCGCCCGTCCGGGCGTCGTGATCGGCAAGAAGGGCGCTGACATCGAGAAGCTCCGCAAGGACATCTCGGCGCGCACCGAGGGTGAAGTTCACCTGAACATCATCGAAGTCCGCAAGCCGGAAACCGATGCGCAGCTGATCGCCGAGAACATCGCGCAGCAGCTGGAGCGCCGCGTGGCCTTCCGTCGCGCCATGAAGCGTTCGATGCAGTCAGCCATGCGTCTGGGCGCCAAGGGCATTCGTATGAATGTCTCGGGTCGTCTGGGCGGCGCTGAAATCGCACGTATGGAATGGTACCGCGAAGGTCGCGTGCCGCTTCACACGCTGCGCGCCGACATCGACTATGGCTTCTACGAAGCCAAGACGACCTACGGCATCATCGGCGTGAAGGTCTGGGTCTTTAAGGGTGAAGTGCTGGAGCACGATCCCATGGCGCAGGACAAGCGTTGGGCCCAGGAAGCTTCGGGTCCGTCCTCGAACGAAGGCCGCGAACGCGGCGGCCCCCGTGGCGACCGCGGTCCGCGTCGCGACCGGGGACGTGAGAACTAAGTCATGTTGCAACCGAAGAAGACCAAATACCGCAAGGCCTTCAAGGGCCGGATCCATGGCTCGGCCAAGGGCGGTTTCTCGCTGAACTTCGGGTCGTATGGCCTGAAGACGCTGGAGCCGGAACGCATCACCGCGCGTCAGATCGAAGCGGCTCGCCGCGCGATCACTCGCCAGATGAAGCGTCAGGGCCGCGTCTGGATCCGCGTCTTCCCCGACCTGCCCGTCACGGGCAAGCCGGCCGAAGTCCGGATGGGTAAGGGCAAGGGCGCCGTGGACCACTGGGCCGCGCGTTGCCACCCGGGCCGTATCCTGTTTGAAATCGACGGCGTGCCGGACGATGTCGCCCGCGAAGCACTCCGTCTCGGCGCCGCCAAGCTGCCGGTCCGTACCAAGGTCGTGACCCGTATCGACGCCGGCGTCGCGCATGTGGAGGCTGCCGCCTAATGACCAAGATCGCCGATCTGCGGTCGCAAACGACCGACCAACTGTCCGACGAGCTGCTGAAGCTCAAGAAGGAACAGTTCAACCTGCGCTTCCAGGCGGCCACCGGCCAAATGGAAAAGACTCACCGCGTTGGTGAAGTCCGCAAAGACATCGCTCGCATCTCGACGCTTCTGCGCGAGAAGCGTGCGGCCTCGTAAGGAAACGAATATGCCCAAGCGAATTCTTGAAGGCGTGGTCGTGTCCGACAAGGGCGAGAAGACTGTCGTTGTGAAGGTGGAGCGCACCCTGCTTCACCCGCTTCTGAAGAAGACCGTCCGGTCGTCCAAGAAGTACCATGCGCACGACGAAGCCAACGCGCTCAAGGTCGGCGACATCGCTCGCATCGTCGAGTGCGCCCCCAAGTCCAAACTGAAGCGCTGGGAAGTCCTTTCCAACGCCTCCGCCTCGTAATCAGAAGGATCTGATCTTATGATCCAGATGCAAACTAACCTGGAAGTGGCCGATAATTCGGGCGCCCGCCGGGTCATGTGCATCAAGGTGTTGGGCGGCTCCAAGCGCCGCTACGCCTCGATCGGCGACACAATCGTCGCCTCCGTGAAGGAAGCCATCCCGCGCGGCCGTGTGAAGAAGGGCGACGTCGTTCGCGCCATCGTCGTGCGCACCGCCAAGGACATCCAACGCAAGGACGGCTCGGTCATCCGCTTTGACAAGTCGGCCGCCGTCATCGTCAACAAGCAGAACGAGCCTGTCGGCACGCGGATCTTCGGCCCGGTTCCTCGCGAACTGCGCGCCAAGAACCACATGAAGATCATCTCGCTGGCTCCGGAGGTCCTGTAACATGGCCGCCAAGATCAAGAAGGGCGACCGCGTCGTCGTCCTCACCGGCAAGGACAAGGGCCGCACGGGCAACGTGCTGAAGGTCCTGCCCACCGAAAACCGCGTCCTCGTCGAAGGCGTCAACATGGTTCAGCGCCACACGCGCCCGAGCCAGGCTGACCCGCAGGGCGGCATCAAGAACAAGGAAGCCTCGCTTCACCTGTCGAACGTCGCGATCGCCGACGCCAACGGCAAGGCGACCCGCGTCGGCTTCAAGATCGATGGGGACAAGAAGGTCCGCATCGCCAAGACGACGGGAGACGTCATCTGATGGCTACCGAAAAGTACACCCCGCGCCTCAAGGACGAGTATCACGCTCGCATCCGCCAGGTGATGAAAGAAAAGTTCGGCTACACGAACGAAATGCAGGTGCCCAAGCTGGACAAGATCGTCCTGAACATGGGCATCGGCGAAGCCGTCGCAGACTCCAAGAAGGCGAACACCGCCCTCAAGGATCTGACCGCCATCGCCGGTCAGAAGGCCGTCGCCACCAAGGCCCGTAACTCCATCGCCGGCTTCAAGCTGCGCGAAGGCATGGTCATCGGCGGCAAGGTCACCCTGCGCGGCGACCAGATGTACGAGTTCCTGGACCGGTTCATCACGATCGCGCTGCCGCGCGTGAAGGATTTCCGTGGTCTGAAGGGCACGTCCTTTGATGGTCGCGGCAACTACGCCACGGGTCTGAAGGAGCACATCGTGTTCCCGGAGATCAACTACGACCAGATCGATCAGATGTGGGGCATGGACATTGTCGTCTGCACCACGGCCAAGACCGATGAGGAAGCCAAGGCTCTCCTCACCGAGTTCAAGTTCCCGTTCGTGAAGAACTGAGCGGGAAGGGAAGAGCACAATGGCTAAGAAAAGCGCCGTAAACCGCAATGAAGCCGTCAAGGCCCTGGTTGCGAAGTATGCCGCGAAGCGGGCCGCCCTCAAGGCGACCGCCAACGACGAAAACCTGCCGCTGGAGGAGCGCTTCGACGCACGCCTGAAGCTGGCCGAACTGCCGCGCAACTCCGCGCCGAGCCGCATTCGCAACCGCTGCGAAGTGACGGGTCGTCCGCGGGCGTTCTACCGCAAGCTCAAGATGAGCCGGATTGCGCTGCGTGAACTGGGCAACCTGGGCCAGATTCCCGGCCTGACAAAGTCCAGCTGGTAAGGGGAGCGAACAGACATGATGATCAACGATCCCCTGAGCGACATGATCGCTCGCATCAAGAACGCGGCGACCCGCAAGCGTTCCAAGGTGCTGACCCCGGCTTCCCGTCTGCGCCAGCGCGTCCTCGACGTGCTGCAGGACGAAGGCTACATCCGCGGCTACAACCTGGTTCAGAACCCGGGTGAGTTTCCGCAGTTCGAGATCGAGCTGAAGTACTTCGACGGTCAGCCCGTCATCGCCGAGATCGCGCGCGTGTCCAAGCCGGGCCGCCGCGTCTATTCGGCGATCGGCGATCTGAAGCCCGTCAAGAACGGCCTCGGCATCTCGATCCTCTCGACTTCGAAGGGCGTCATGTCCGACGCTTCCGCCCGCGACGCTAACGTCGGCGGCGAAGTCCTCTGCAGGGTCTACTGATATGTCC
Source organism: Brevundimonas vesicularis (assembly GCF_027886425.1). Taxonomy (NCBI): domain Bacteria; kingdom Pseudomonadati; phylum Pseudomonadota; class Alphaproteobacteria; order Caulobacterales; family Caulobacteraceae; genus Brevundimonas; species Brevundimonas vesicularis. The sequence goes on from NZ_CP115671.1 coordinate 1,545,315, forward strand.
CGTATTGGCAAGAAAACCATCGCCGTGCCGAAGGGCGTGACTGTCACGCTCGACGGCCAGAACGTCACCGTCAAGGGACCCAAGGGCGAGAGCGCTTGGACCGTCGCCGACGAGATCGAAGTCAAGCAGGAAGGCGATGAACTGTCGCTGACGCCGCGTTCGGACACGCCTCGCGCTCGCGCGATGTGGGGTCTGTCGCGCACCCTGGTCGACAACATGGTCGTCGGCGTCACCACGGGCTTCGAAAAGTCGCTGGAGCTGGTCGGCGTGGGTTACCGCGCCGCGATGAAGGGCGACGCCCTTTCGCTGCAACTCGGCTTCTCGCACGAAGTCGATATCGCTCCGCCGGCCGGCGTCAGCTTCGCTGTGCCGAAGCAGACCGAGATCAAGATCTCGGGCGCTGACAAACAAGCCGTCGGTCAGATCGCCTCGGTCATCCGCAAGCTGCGTCCGCCGGAGCCCTACAAGGGCAAGGGCGTCCGTTACGCGGGCGAGAAGGTCCGTCGCAAGGAAGGCAAGAAGAAGTAAGTCATGGCTCTTTCTCTTCGACAACAAGCCAAGCGTCGCTCGGAGCGCACGCGTCGCCGCCTGAAGGCTGTCGCCAACGGTCGTCTGCGTCTGTCGGTCTACCGTTCGGACAAGAACATCTCGGCCCAGATCATCGACGACGCCCAAGGCGTGACCGTCGTGGCTGCCTCGTCGCTGGAAGGCGGCAAGGGCAAGCGCGGCTCGGACACGGCTGCGGCCGCCGCGATCGGCAAGCTGATCGCCGAACGCGCCATCGAGAAGGGCGTCAAGGACGTCGTCTTCGACCGTGGCGAGTACATCTATCATGGACGGGTGAAGGCGCTGGCGGAAGCCGCGCGTGAAGCCGGCCTGAACTTCTAAGGGACGCGACAGATGGCGCAACAACCCCAACGCGGCGGCGGCGGCAACGATCGCAACCGTCGTGACAACCGCAACGGTCCCGCTGCTGATGGTCCGGATTCCGACATCGTCGAGAAGCTGGTGCACATCAACCGCGTCGCCGCCACCGTCAAAGGCGGCCGTCGCTTCAGCTTCGCAGCCCTGATGGTCGTCGGCGACGGCAAGGGTCGCGTCGGCTTCGGTCACGGCAAGGCGCGCGAAGTGCCGGAAGCCATCCGCAAGGCGACTGAAGAAGCCAAGAAGACGATGATCCGCGTTCCGCTGCGCGAGAACCGCACGCTGCACCACGACGGCAACGGCCGTTGGGGCGCCGGCAAGATCATGATGCGCGCCGCCCCTCCCGGGACCGGCGTCATCGCGGGCGGTCCGATGCGCGCCGTGCTCGAAACCCTCGGCGTCCAGGACGTCGTGGGCAAGTCGACCGGTTCGTCGAACCCCTACAACATGATCCGCGCGACGTTCGAAGCGCTGAAGGTCCAGTCCTCGCCCCGTCAAGTCGCGTCCAAGCGCGGCAAGAAGGTCGCGGATCTGATGGGCCGCCGCAACGACGGCGCCTCGGCGCCCGAAGCCGTGGAGTCCTAAGTCATGGCTGAGAAGAAAACCCTCACCGTCAAGCAGACCGGTTCGCCGATCCGCCGCAAGAACGACCAGCGCGCCACCCTGGTGGGCCTGGGTCTGAACCGCCTGGGTCGTGAATCGACCCTGGAGGACACGCCTTCGGTTCGCGGGATGATCGCCAAGGTCGCCCACCTGACCGAGATCGTCGACAAGTAAGCCGTTTCGCCCTCTCCCGAACCCGGGGGAGGGCGTTTCTGCACTTGCGAATACCCAGAGGGTCGCCTATCAGCGGCCCTTCATTTTTTCCAAGCCGAGTCCGGACGATGTCCGGGCGCTAGCACCCGAAAGGATCAGGCACATGAAACTGAACGAAATCCGCGACAACGAAGGCGCCCACAAGAAGCGCATGCGCGTCGGCCGTGGCCCCGGTTCGGGCAAGGGCAAGACCGCTGGCCGTGGCGTCAAGGGTCAGAAGTCGCGTTCGGGCGTCGCCATCGGCGGCTTTGAAGGCGGCCAAATGCCGCTGTACATGCGTATGCCCAAGCGCGGCTTCAACAACGCCAATGCTCTGAAGCTGGCTGAAGTGAACCTGTGGCGCCTGCAAGACGCCGTCGACGCCGGCAAGCTGGACGCCAAGTCCGAACTGAAGGGCGACGCCCTGGTCGCCGCCGGCGTGATCCGTCGCGTCAAGGACGGCGTGCGTCTGCTGGGCACCGGCGAGCTGAAGCAAGCGCTGAACCTGGTCGTCTGGTCGGCCACTGCCGGCGCCAAGAAGGCCATCGAGGCCGCTGGCGGCTCGGTTGTCGAGCAACGCATCGAAGCCGAAGCCAAGGCCGCCGCGCGCGTCGAGAAGCGCAACGCCGCCAAGGGCAAGGCTCCGGCTCCCAAGGCGCCGCGCGGCGACGAGAACAAGATCTCGGCCCGCACCAAGCGCACCGCCGCCAAAGCCTAAGTCACGCGTCGTCGCGGCGATTAGGTCGTGACCTGATTACATCTGCGACGACGAAAGAACGGAAGCGGCCCTCGCATGAGGGCCGCTTTCCGCCTATCTGACGACTCAATCAGTCGTGGGGACGCATAATGGCTTCGGCCGCAGAACAACTCGCCGCCAATATGAATATGGGCTCGTTCGCGAAAGCGACCGAGCTGCATAAACGCCTGCTGTTCACGCTGGGCGCGCTTCTGGTCTATCGCATCGGCACCTATGTGCCGATCCCGGGCATCAACTCGCAGGCCTTCCTGCAGTTCTTCCAGAACCCGGACGGTCAGCGCGGCATCCTAGACATGTTCAACATGTTCTCGGGCGGCGCGGTCGAGCGTATGGCCATCTTCGCGCTGAATGTGATGCCCTATATCTCGGCCTCGATCATCGTGCAGCTGATGGGCACGGTGTATCCGCCCTGGGAGAAGCTGAAGAAGGAAGGCGGCGAAAGCGGCCGCAAGCAGCTGAACCAGTACACCCGTTATCTGACGGTGTTCCTGGCGCTGGCCCAGTCCTTCGGCATCGCGGCGGGCCTGAACAGCACGGCTGGCCTGGTCGACAACCCCGGAATCTTCTTCATCATCTCGACGGTCGTGACCCTGACCGGCGGCACCATGTTCCTGATGTGGCTGGGTGAGCAGGTGACCGCGCGCGGCGTCGGCAACGGCATCTCACTGATCATCTTCGCCGGTATCGTGGCGGTCCTGCCGTCCACCATCGCCCGCCTGCTGGGCTTGGCCCAACAAGGCCAGATGTCGGCCTTCGCCCTGCTGTTCATCGCCATTCTGGCCGTGGCCACCGTGGTCTTCATCGTCTTCATGGAACGCGCCCAGCGCCGTCTTCTGATCCAGTATCCGAAGCGCCAGGAAGGCAACCGCATGGCCGGCGGCGAGCGTTCGTTCCTGCCGCTGAAGGTCAACACCGCAGGCGTTATCCCGCCGATCTTCGCCTCGTCGCTGCTGATGCTGCCGACGACGGTTGCGACCATGACGGCTAACGCCGACCTGCCCAGCTGGATGAGCTGGCTGCCGCTGGTGACGGCGCAGCTGACGCACGGCCAGCCGCTGTTCATGGCGCTGTATGCCGCCCTGATCGTCTTCTTCTGCTTCTTCTACACCTCGATCACCTTCAATCCCGAGGACACGGCCGAGAACCTGCGTAAATACGGCGGCTTCCTGCCGGGCATCCGTCCGGGCAAGCGCACGGCGGAGTATCTGGACTATGTCCTGACCCGCCTGACCGTGATCGGCGCCGCCTACATCACCGCGGTCTGCCTGCTGCCCGAGTTCATCGTCAGCCAGTTCGGCAACAGCCTGTACTTTGGCGGAACGTCTATCTTGATCGTCGTCTCGGTCACCATGGACACTGTGGCCCAGATCCAGTCCCAACTGCTGGCGCATCAGTACGAAGGCCTGATCAAAAAGGCCAAGCTGCGTGGTCGTGGCGGTCGCGGCGCTCCCACGCCCGTTCGCCGCTAAGTCTTAGGTTGTCAGACGCCCAGGGGAGGGCTGAAGCATGAACTTGATCCTGTTCGGACCGCCGGCGGCGGGCAAGGGCACCCAGGCCAAGCGGCTGGTGGAAGAGAAGGGCATGGTCCAGCTCTCCACCGGCGACATGCTGCGCGCGGCCATCGCCTCGGGCTCGGAGCTGGGGCTCAAGGTCAAGGACGTGCTGGCGCGCGGCGATCTGGTCACCGACGAGATCGTCATCGCCCTGATCGAAGATCGCCTGACGGAGGCCGAGGCCGCCGGCGGCGCCATCTTTGACGGCTTTCCCCGCACCGTGGCCCAGGCCGAGGCGCTGGACGAGATGCTGGCCAAGCGCGGTGTTCAGATCGACGCCGTCGTCCGCCTGAAGGTTGACGACGCCGCCCTGACCGAACGGATCGCCAAGCGCTTCGCCGAACAGGGCCGTCCAGACGACAATCCCGAATCCTTCAAGGTCCGGCTCGAGGCCTATAACCGCAACACCGCGCCTCTGCTTCCCTACTATGAAGCCCAGGGTAAGTTGACCGAGGCCGACGGCATGGGGTCGATCGAGTCTGTCGCTAAGGCGATCGACGAGGCCCTGGCCTGATTTGCGTTTTCGGGCGTTGATCGCCTGATGACCGAATTAGACGACCCCAAACCTGAGAAGACCCGCCTGCGTCGCTGGCGCATGGCGGGCATATTCGTCGCCGTCGCGGCCGCAGAAATCGGCTTGTTCCTTTGGCTGGGACAGGTGAGGGGGCCGACGCCGCCGCCCGTGGTCGAGCCGACGCCGTTCGAGGTCGTGCTCTACGATCTGCCGCCGCCGATTTCCAACGAACCCCCGGCGCCCGAAACCGGCGGCGGCGCGCCCGCTGCACCATCCGTCATTCACACGCCGCCGCCTCCGCCCAAGGAACGCCCCCGCGAAGTTCCCGCGCCTCCCGTCAAGGCGCCGGCGCCCGCGCCCGTCGTCGGGGTCGCGCCGGCGCCATCGCCGCAACCCGGCTTCGGCCAGGGCGGGCAGGGGACAGGCAGCGGATCCGGCGTCGGCTCTGGATCCGGCCCGGGCAGCGGCTCGACCGGACCGCGTCTGGTCACAGGTCCCACCATCGGCCAGATCCGAGCCAACCACCCGCCGGGCGCCCGCAGCCGTTACGGCCGGGTCGAACTGTCCTGCGTCATTCGCTTGGACAGCCGGCTAAACGGTTGCCGCGTCGTTCAAGAGACGCCCCCCGGCTTGGGCTTCGGCGCGGCCGGCTTGCAGGTGTCGGGCTATTTCCGCTTCCAGCCGCCAACCGAAGACGGTCGGCCGGTGGAGGGCCAGAGGGTAACGGTCGGCGTCGATTTCGGCCGCCCGCCACGCTGAAGCGGTGCCGCGCGGGAGCGGATGTTGACGCCCGGTGAATCATCTGTATAAGGGCGCCTTCCCGCGAAGGGCGCCACGCTCCTGGTTTGTTAACCGGAGCGTTTGTTGCGTCTGACTAACGCGTATCTGGAGAATTTCGTGGCCCGTATTGCTGGCGTCAACATCCCGACCAACAAGCGCGTAGAGATCGCGCTTCAGTATATCCATGGCATCGGTCCCGCCGCCGCCAAGGACATCACCGAAAAGGTGGGCATCGAGCCCGCTCGCCGGGTGAACCAGCTGACGGACGCCGAAGTCCTGTCGATCCGCGAAACGATCGACAAGGATCACACCGTCGAGGGCGACCTGCGCCGCGAGACGTCGATGAACATCAAGCGTCTGATGGATCTGGCCTGCTACCGCGGCCTGCGTCACCGTAAGGGCCTGCCGGTCCGCGGTCAGCGCACTCACACGAACGCCCGCACCCGCAAGGGTCCCGCCAAGCCGATCGCCGGCAAGAAGAAGTAAGACAGACACATGGCCAAGGAACCGGGTCGCGTAAAGAAGCGCGAGCGCAAGAACATCACCTCGGGCGTCGCCCACGTGAATGCTTCGTTCAACAACACCATGATCACGATCACCGATGCCCAGGGCAACGCGATCTCGTGGTCTTCGGCGGGTCACATGGGCTTCAAGGGTTCGCGTAAGTCGACCCCTTACGCCGCTCAGATGGCTGCGGAAGACGCTGGCAAGAAGGCCCAGGAACACGGCGTGAAGACGCTGGAAGTGAACGTCTCGGGTCCGGGCTCCGGCCGTGAATCGGCCCTGCGCGCGCTGCAGTCGGTCGGTCTGACGATCACGACCATCCGCGACGTCACGCCGATGCCGCACAATGGTTGCCGTCCGCCCAAGCGTCGTCGCGTCTAAGCGATAGCGTTCTAAGGCACCCCCAATCTCCGTCCGCTCCATCATGGCCTCGTCGACAAGGCCGGAGCAGGCGAAACCCGTTCGAGGGACAAAATGATCGAAAGAAACTGGCAAGAGCTGATCCGTCCCGAGAAGCCGCAGATCGAGATCGGTTCCGACGCCCAGCGCAAGGCGCGCCTGGTGGCCGAACCCCTCGAGCGTGGCTTCGGCGTGACGCTCGGCAACGCGCTCCGTCGCGTTCTGCTGTCCTCGCTGCAAGGCGCGGCCGTCACGGCCATCCAGATCGACGGCGTCGTTCATGAATTCTCGTCGCTGGAAGGCGTGCGCGAAGACGTGGTCGACATCGTCCTGAACATCAAGCAACTGGCGCTGCGCATGCACGCCGAAGGCCCCAAGCGCATGACCTTGCGCGCCACGGGCCCCGGTCCGGTGACGGCCGGCCAGATCGACGTGCCGGCGGACATCGAGGTTCTGAACCCCGACCACGTCATCTGCACGCTGGACGACGGCGCATCGGTGCGCATGGAACTGACTGTCCAGAACGGCAAGGGCTACGTCGCCGCCGAGCTGAACCGTCCAGAAGATGCGCCGATCGGCCTGATCGCCGTCGACGCCCTGTATTCGCCGGTCAAGAAGGTGGCTTACCGCGTCGAGCCGACCCGTCAGGGTCAGTCGCTGGACTACGATAAGCTGTTGCTGGAAGTCGAAACCAACGGTGCGGTCACGCCGGTTGACGCTGTGGCTTACGCCGCGCGCATCCTGCAGGACCAGCTCCAGATCTTCATCACCTTCGAAGAGCCCAAGAAGGCTGTCGAGCAGTCGGACGGCAAGCCCGACCTGCCCTTCAACCCGGCGCTGTTGAAAAAGGTGGACGAGCTGGAACTGTCGGTTCGTTCGGCCAACTGCCTGAAGAACGACAACATCGTCTACATCGGCGACCTGATCCAGAAGACCGAGGGCGAAATGCTTCGCACCCCGAACTTCGGCCGCAAGTCGTTGAACGAGATCAAGGAAGTTCTCACGACGATGGGCCTCAGCCTCGGCATGGACGTGCCGAACTGGCCGCCCGAAAACATCGAAGATCTGGCCAAGAAGTTCGACGACCAGATCTAAGTTCAACCCTCCGCCCGTCTCCTTCGGGAGAATGTCGGGGCGGTTAGAAGATTACGGTTCCAGGTCCGATTGAGGATACCGGTTCCGGAGTAGGAGAGACCCAGATGCGCCACGGCGCCGCCCATCGTAAACTCGGTCGCACGAGCAGCCACCGCACCGCCATGTTCGCCAACATGGCCGCCTCGCTGATCAAGCACGAGCAGATCACCACGACCCTGCCCAAGGCGAAGGAACTGCGTCCCTTCGTCGAGAAGCTGGTCACCCTCGCCAAGAAGGGCGACCTGCACGCGCGTCGTCAGGCCATCAGCCAGGTCCGGGACGTGCCGCAAGTCGGCAAGCTGTTCGAAACGCTTGGCCCGCGCTACAGCGAGCGTAACGGCGGCTATATCCGCATCATGAAGGCCGGCTTCCGCCACGGCGACAACGCCCCGATGGCCGTCATCGAGTTCGTCGATCGCGACGTCGAAGCCAAGGGTAAGGACTCCGGTCCGGTCCTGGCCTTCGAAGGCAACGACGAAGACTGAGATTTGGTCGTTTGACCAAACGCCGGAAGGGCGGTCGGAGCGATCCGACCGCCCTTTTGCTTTGCGTGGAAACCGGACATGAGGGGTGAATGACTGGCGCCATCGTCGATTTCCGTTTCGATCACGCCGCCGCCTGGGCGCAGTTGAACACCGCCTGGCTAGTCGAGGGCGGCTTCACCATCGAAGCCAAGGATCGGCTGGCTATCGATGATCCGCAGGGCGTGTTCCTGGACAAGGGCGGGCGCATCTTCATCGCTGAGAAGGATGGTGAGGCCATGGGCTGTTGCGCCATGGTCCCGACCGACGACGGGGTGGAGGTCTGCAAGATGACGGTCACGCCCGCCGCGCGCGGCCTGGGGCTGGCGCGACGCCTGCTGGACGCCTGCGAAGCGGCGGCGCGGGAAATGGGCGCCGCCCGGCTCTATCTGGAAACCAATAGCGCCCTCAAGCCCGCGATCGCTCTGTATGAAGGCGCCGGCTTCCTGCATCTGCCGCCACGGCCCACGCCCTATGCGCGCGCGGACGTCTTCATGGAGAAACGGCTTTAGCCGTCCCAGAACGCGGCGATCGCCATGCTCCATATGAGCAGAATGCACAGGCCGTAGGTGATCTGATCCTGAAGCGAGCGGCGTGGTGGTTCGGGCGGTGGGTTCGGAAGCGGCATCGTCAAGCTTGAAGCCGATAGGCGACGACGGCGAAATCGATTAAGCGGGTGGAGGTCTGTGAGGGGAGGTCACATGTCGGGTCGCGCGCCGCCGCCGCTGAATGCGCTGCGAACCTTCGAGGTGTTCGCTCGGCACGGCAGCATGACCCGTGCATCAGCCGAGTTGTGTGTCACCCACGGGGCGGTCAGCCGTCAGATCGCGGCGCTGCAGGCCTCACTGGGCGTGGCTCTGGTGACCGGGCCACGCCATGCGCTGACGCTGACCGAGACTGGGGCAAAGCTGGCCGAGGGCCTGACGCCAGCGTTTAGCGCGATCATGGATGCGGTCGAGGCCGCGCGGCAGGGCGCGGTGCGGGAGATCGAGATTTCCTGTCTGGGCACCTTCGCCTTGAAATGGCTGATCCCGCGCTTGCCGTCATTTCTGGAGGTGCATCCTGACGTGCGCGTTAGGCTGTCGGAATCTTATGCGCCGGTCGATTATCGGCGCGATCGTTTCGACGGCGCCATCCGCATCGTGGAGCCTGATCAGGTCCATGTGCGAACCGAAGCGACGCCCTTCTTGGCTCAACATCAGGGACCGGTCGGATCGCCATCCATGGTGGCTCAACTGCCAACGATAGAAGCCTTAGCCAGCGCGCCGCGGCTGCATTCGGCGACCTTCCGTCGGGCGTGGTCGGTCTGGGCTGAACTGGCCGGCGTGACCCTGCCGCCGGCGGCGATGGAGCGAGAATTCGCGCACAATCATTCGCTGGTGGAGGCGGCGATCGCTGGATTGGGCGTGGGGATTGCGCCCTGGGCTTTCGTGGCGCCAGACGTGATGGCCGGTCGGTTGGCCGCGCCGTTCGGCTTTGTCGAGCGGCCGTCCCGGTTCGTTTTTCTGCGGCCGGAAGGCCGCAAGGACGCGGCGGTAGACGCCTTCCGCGACTGGCTGGTTGCGGAAGGCGCGCGCAGTCCTTCGCCGCCTATTCCTTGGACAAATCCTGGCGGTTGAACCAGGCGACGGCGGCGGCGAAGGGGACGCCGATCCAGAGGGCCAGGCTGAGCACGCCTTTGAGTCGGGCATGGTCTGGCAGTTGCGCCGCCGATGCGCCGCCCTCGATGGCGGCCTTCAGCAGGTCGGTGGCCATGCCGGGTGACAGCAGAGGCAGAAGCCAGCCGTCTGGCGTCACGCCCATCGGCAGCAGCAGTTGGGGCAGGAAGAACTGGGCCACGCCGATCACCAGCGGCGCAAACAGGGCCGCCAACAACGAGCGCGTCACCACGGCCGCCAGGAGGCCGAGCATGGTGAACTGCAGGATGCGCGCCCAGGACGTAAGGGTCAGAAGGCCGAAGTCCGCCGCCGCTTCGCCGTTCATCGAGAAGGTGAGGGGGCGGCCGAACACCGCCGCCTGGATCACACTGGCGATCACGTCGGAGATCAGGGCGGCGATGGTCGCCAGCACGATCACCAGACCCACCACCGCGACCTTGCCGGTCAGCAGGTTCGGCCGGGTGTTGCGCGCGCTGATCAGCCGCCAGGTTTCCCAGCGGTAGTCGCCGGCGTAGATCGTCGCCGCGCCGATCAGGACGAACATCAGGATGGCCGGATTGGCGAAGTCGCCCGCGCTCTTGACCAGGGCCATCCCCAGATCGAGCGGGCCGCCCTTCATCATGTCCGGCGGCAGCTTGCCCGCCAGTTTCGCCTCATTGGCCTTGGCGACGACGAAGCCCAGGGTGGCGAGGATTACACCCATGATCGGGATGAACAGCACGCTCCAGAACAGGGCGGTGCGGTTCTTGGATAGGCGGTAGGTTTCGGAACGGATCGCGTCAGCTAGCACGGTTTTGCTCCTGCACGCCGGTCCAGCCGGTTTCGCTCATGAAGACGTCTTCCAGGTCCGCGCCGATCCAGCGGGCCTCTTCGATATCGACTCCGCCCTCGACCAGAGCCTTGATGGCGGCGGCGGCTTCGCTACGCGGCACGGCGGCCACAAGTGCATCGCCCTCCAGCGTCGCGCGCTCGCCCAGCACGGACATGGCCTTCGCCAACGGCGTGACCGACAGGCGCAGACGCTCGCCCGAGGCGGTCAGATCGGAGACGCGGCCCTCGGTGATCACCTTGCCCTTGTTGAAGATGGCGACGCGGTCGCAGACGCGCTGGACCTCCTGAAGCTGGTGGCTGGCCAGGATGACCGTCACCCCGTCGTGGTCGGCCAGGCTGCGGATCAGGGCGCGCATCTCCTGGATGCCGGGCGGATCCATGCCGCTGGTCGGTTCATCCAGGATGACCAGGTCCGGCTTGGTCATCAGGGCGGCGGCGACGCCCAGGCGTTGCAGCATGCCGACGGAAAAACCCTTCACGCGGCGATTGGCGGCCTCGGTCAGGCCGACGCGTTGCAGCCAGTTGTCGATCTCGGCCGAGGACACGCCGCCATGGGCGCGGGCCAGCCATTCCAGCACCTGGCGGGCGGTCATGAACGGCGGAAAGCGCGGCGTCTCGATCATCGAGCCCATGCGCCGCATCGAGGCCGGATCGCCGATCCGACCGCCCATCACAGTGGCCTCGCCCTCGGTCGGACGAATCAGACCCAACAGGGTGCGAAACAGCGTCGATTTGCCCGCACCATTGGGCCCCAGAATGCCGTAGACCCCGCCGCGCGGGATCGACAAGGTCAGGCCGTCCAAGGCCTTTACCGTCCCGTAGGTCTTGGTCAGGCCGCGAATGTCGATGACGGTTTCCATACGTCAAGCTTGGCGAGTGAACGCCGGTCGCACAAGCCGTCGCGTGGCTGTCGTCCATTAAGTTTAGGCAATGGTTCAGTGTCGCCTTGGAGTAAGTTCATGTCTCGTTTCGTCGCCGCCAGCCTGGCCGTGGCAGCCGCCTTCGCCGTCGCGTCCTGCGCCGGGGCCCCGCAACCCGCCCGTACATCGCTGGTTGTCGAGCAGTCCACGCAGACGACCCGTCCCGATCTGGTCATCCTGGTGTCGATCGACGGCTTCTCGCCGGACTATCTGGGCAAGGGGCAGACGCCGGTGCTGGATGGACTGGTCGCCGGCGGCGCGTTCGGACCGATGCGGCCGTCGTTCCCCAGCGTGACCTTCCCCAACCACTATACGCTGGTGACGGGACTGCACCCGGACCATCACGGGGTGGTCGGCAACCGGTTCACCGACGCGCAACTGGGCGCCTTCACCATGGCCAGCAAGGAAAGCGGCTTCTGGGATCAGGGCGAGCCGATCTGGGTCACGGCCGAAAAGGCCGGCGTGCGCACCGGCACCATGTTCTGGCCGGGATCGGAGGTCCAGATCCAAGGCGTACGGCCCAGCCAGTGGGCGCCGTTCGACCAGGGAATGCCGGGCGACGCGCGCGTGGATCGTCTGCTGTCGTGGCTGGACTTGCCGTTGGATCAGCGACCGAAGCTGGAGACACTGTATTTCGACATCGTCGACACGGCCGGTCATCGCAACGGCCCCGATGCGCCCGAAACGCGCGCCGCCGCCGCATCGGTCGACGCCTCGATGGGACGGTTGATCGAGGGGCTGAAGGCGAAGGGTCTTTATGATCGCACCATGCTGGTCGTGGTGTCGGACCACGGCATGGCCGCGACCTCGCCGGATCGGGTCGTGTGGATCGACGACATCATCGACCCGGCGGCGCTGAAGATCGGCTATGGCGGCGCGGTCCTGACCGCCGATCCGGCGCCGGGCCGGGAGGCCGAGGTGCAGCAGAAGCTGGTCGGGCGCCATCCGAATATGGAATGCTGGAATAAGGCCGATGTGCCGGCGCGGCTGGTCTATGGCTCCAACCCCCGGGTGGCGCAGATCGTCTGTCTGGTCGAAACCGGCTGGCTGACGGCGACGCGCGATCGGCCGGTGACGCGGGCGGGGGGCGCCCACGGTTATGACAATCAGGCGCCGGAGATGGCGGCGATCCTCATCGCCCATGGGCCGGGCGTGGTCGCCGGGCGTCGGCTGACCGATCTGGACAGTGTTGATGTGCAGCCCTTCCTGACGCGGATGCTCGGGATCGTGGGGCCGGCCGGCGACGGGCGGGCGCAAGACACCTTGCCCGTCACCATGCCCTGACGGGGTGATTGGCGAGCCGACGATTTGAGCGCACACTGGTCACCAGAGGGAGAGGGGCGAAGATGCGCAAGAGTCTGTGGGTCGCGACAGTTTCGGTCGCCTGTCTGATTGCGCCCGTGGCGGTCGCCGACGCCACGGCGACGGCGGCGACCCTGGCCCTGATCACCAATCCGCAGGTCTGCGGCCGGGTCGGCGCCGTCGGCGATGTCCAGCCGACACGCGACATGGTCATGGCCCCAGGCTTCGGCGACGAGGGTTTCGCGGTCGATACGAAGAACCCCGAGGCCCAGGCCTGGTTCGACCATGGCGTTCGATTGCGCTGGGCGTTCGAGCATTCGGAATCGGTGCGGGCGTTCAGGAAGGCGAGGCAGTTGGACTCGTCGTGCAGCATGTGCGCCTGGGGCGAGGCTTGGGCGATCGGGCCGAACCTGAACGGCGGCGGCGGCGATCCCGAATCGATCGCCACAGGCCTGCGCGTCGCCCGTGACGCGCGGCGTCTGGCCCGCGACGCCACGCCGATGCAGCGCCAGATTATCGACGCGCTGATCCAGCGCTATTCCGGCAAGGAGAAGACCCGCGCCCTGCGTTACGCCCGTGCCATGGACCGGATCGCAAAGCGTCATGCCGACGATGTATCGGTCGCCTCGATCACCGCCGACGCCTGGATGCTCCAGCCCGAGGGCGAATGGTGGGACAAGGACGGCAAGGCGACCGATCCGGCCGTCACCCGCGCCATGGCGATCCTGGAGCACGCCCTGACGGTCAAGGCGAACGATCCGGGCGCCATCCACCTGTACATCCACCTGACCGAATGGTCGGACGATCCACACAGGGCGCTGGCCTATGGCGAGCGGCTGGCCCTGCTGGCGCCGGGCGCCAGCCATCTGGTGCACATGCCGTCGCACACCTTCTATCGTGTCGGGCGCTACAAGGACGCGATGATGTCCAACGTCAACGCCGTGGCGCTGGACAAGAGTTACGACCAACTGGTCGGCCCGCCCGGGGGGATACGCGGCATGCGGCTGCATGCCCACAACATCCATTTCGGCATGGGCGGCGCCCTGATGGCGGGCGGGGTCGAGCGCGGGCTGGAGCTGGCCGACTGGTATATGGCGACCTATCCGCAGCTAGCGGGACCGCCCGAGGCGGGCGAGGACGGCTATGTCGTCTATCGTCAGGTTATGGCGGCGGACGCCTATGCGCTTTACGGCCGGTTCGGATCGGACGCCCAGGTCGCGGCGCTGGCCGAACCAGACGTGGGCCGTCCGCTGATGCGGGTCGGCTGGCGCTATGCACGGGGCGAGGCGGCGGCGCGGCGCGGCGATGCGGCGGCGGTTCGGATCGAGGCCCAGGCCATCGCCGCCCTGCTGGCGGACAAGGCGTTCAAAGGCCCGATGGCGGATCGTCAGACCGGTTTCGCCGAACTGTTCCAGAAGGTGCTGGAAGGCCGCGCGGCCATGATTGATCAGGACTATCCCGCCGCCATCGCCGCCTATGGGCGGGCGGCGGCGATCCAGGCCATGGCGCCCGAGGGCGGCGATCCGCCGATGATCTGGTATCCGACGCGCCGAAGCCTGGCCGCCGCCATGCTGGCGTCCGGCGATGCGGCGGGGGCCAAGGCGAAGATCGGCGAACTGCTGAAGGATTGGCCGAACGATCCCTACAGCTACTACGTCCTCTACCGCGCCGAACAGGCGCTGGGCGACGAGACGGCAGCCAATGACGCCCTGCGCCACGCCGGCGTCGAATGGATCGGCGGGCAGATGAGTTTGGCCGAGGCCTGACGCCTCGGCCTCAGGTTTGTCAGCGCTTCGCCGCTTCGATCAGCTTGCCGATCTCGGCCGGGTCGATGCCGGGGCTGGCCTTGCCGTTGACGAAGAAGGTCGGCGTGCCGCGCAGACGCAGGGCGGCGGCCGTGGTGTGGATGTCGGCGATGTGGCGGGTGGTGTCGGGCGCGGCGATCGCGGCCTTGGCGCGGGCCATGTCCACGCCATGCGCGGCCAGGATGGCGTCGATCGCTTCGATCGATAGCGCCCGCTCGGTCATCAGGGCGTCATAGACTTCCAGATACTTGCCCTGCTGGTGCGCGGCCAAGGCCGCGCGGGCGGCGTATTGGGAGGTGATGTCGTCGCCGCGGTCCAGGATCGGCCAGTCCTTGAAGACGAAGCGGACCTCCGGATGGGCAGCCATCAGGGCGCGATAGTCGTGGGCCACGGCCTTGCAGCCGGGGCAGCGGAAGTCAAAGAATTCGATCACCGTGACCTTGGCGTTCGCTGGACCGAAGGCTGGATCGCGGGCGTCGGGCGCCAGGAGGCCAGCGTTGGCGGCGGCGGCCTGGTTCGTCTCCTCGACGGCGGCCTCGGCGTCCTTGGTCTGAAGCGCCATCTGCGCCTCCTGCAAGACCTCGGGATGCTCCAGCAGATACGCACGCACGTTCGATCCGCCGGTCAGATAGGGCGCCGCTGAAAAGCCCAGCGCGATGACCGATAGGCCCAGGGCCAGATAGCCGGCGCGGCCGCCGCTGAGCCATCCTGACTTGGCGGTCTTGGGTTCGGGCGCAGGCGTGGGGGCGTCGTCGGTCATTCAGGCTCGCAGTCGGCGTAAGGGGTCAGTTGAGGGTGGCGGGCCGGCGCGCGGCGTCACGGCGGTCCAGGTCGTTGAGATCGTCGGGCGTGGCGCCCGAGGCCAAGACGATATCGACGGCGCGTCGCCATTCGATCGAGCCGGGATCCAGCATGGAGCGGGCGCGCAGCGCGAACTGGGTGGCCTGTTTATCGTCCCCGCCGGCGAAATAGTATTCCGCCGAGGCCAGGCGCGCCTCGCCCTCCTTGCCTTGCGAGGCATAGGCCTGAGCCAGAAGTCGCCAGGCCATGGTGTTGTCCTTCTCGGCGACGACGGCGTGTTTCAGCTGGTCGATGGCCTCGTCCAGATTGGCCTTGTCGTTGGTCTCTATCAGGGCGTGGGCCAGGTTGACGCGCAGCAGGGGGGCGTCGGGCTTCAGGCGGACCGCCTCACGGTGGGCGGCGACGGCCTCGGCCGCACGGCCTTCCTCGAACAGGATCTGGCCCTTCAGTTCCTGGAAGTAGGGGTTGTTGACGTCCCCGGCGATCAGTTCGTCCACCGCCGTCAGCGCCTTTTCCGTCTGGCCGTCGCGATACCAGGCGATGGCGCGCGCATAGCGGCCGGGCAGGGAGGTGTCGGTCGGCGGATAGTCGCGCAGGGTGGCGTTCGGCGCATCCATGAAGGCGTGGATCTTGGCCAGGATCAGGGCGTGCTGCGCCATACGTTCGGGACTGTCGCGATGGTCGTAGTGCGGCTGTTCCTGCACATAGCGGCGCAGGCTCTCGATCCGGTTCGACGACAGGGGGTGGCTGCGGAAATAGGGATAGCGGCGGGCGTCGGAGAAGACCTCCTGCGAGCGGAAGTTCTCGAAGAAGGACACAAGACCCCCGCCGGATTCACCAGCCGCCTCCAGCGCCCGCGCGCCCGAGATGTCGGCCTCGCCTTCCTGGCTCTGCATGTAATGCAGCGCGCCAAGAGCGCCGAAATACTGGCTGGAGCCGAGCAGGGCCACGCCTGCGTCCGGCGCGCCGGCGGCGATCGCCAGGGCGCCCAGCGCCATGGTCATGAACATCGGCTGTTTGCCGGCGTTCTCGGCCCCGTCTCGCAAGGTGTGGCGGTTTTTGATGTGGCCCGCTTCGTGCGCCATCACGCCCAGCAGTTCGCCAGGCGTCTTGGTGCGCAGGATCAGGCCGGTGTTGACGCCCATGATCCGCCCGCGTGTTGCAAAGGCGTTCAGGTCGTTGTCGTTGACCAACAGAACTTCGATGTCGTTCGGGTTCAGCCCCATGGCCACGAAGACCGGGTCGGCCCATTCGCGCACGATGCCCTCGACCTCGGTGTCGCGGATCAGGCTTTGCGCGGAGGCCTGGCCGGCGACGGAAACAGCCATCAAGGCCGTCGCCGCCGCCGCCAGAACGCGGGATGCAGATCGGGGAAGCCACCTCATGGCTCTACTCCAACAACGACCGGCCCCCGCCTGTATCCAGACAGTCTAATCGTGACCGATCAGCGGCGCCACCACCCGCGCTTGGGCTTTTCGGGCGGTGCGACGATCTGGTTCGGGTCTTCGGCGATTATGGCCTGAACGTCGATCTCCGGCGTGGGGGCGACGAAGGGTTCGGCCAGCACGGCCTCGGTCACCGGAACCGCCGTCGGGGCGGCGACCGGGGCGACCTCGGCCGGTTCGGCGGCCAGCGCCTCGTGCGGGGTCACGTCCAGCTCCACCGCCGCGCCTTGGACCGTGGCCTCGTTCGGCTCGATGGCGGTGTCGGGATGCGGTTCGGTCGCGATCTCGACGTTGGCGCTGGCCGACTTGCGCCGCACGCGACGACGTTGAGGCTCGGGCGCGATGGCCGGAGCGGCCGTCTCGACGGCCTCGGTCGGCTCGACCATGACGGCCATGGGCGTCTCGGGCGAGCCGTCAGGCGGCATGCCTTCGTTGGTGGCGCGGTTCTCGACCTTGATGTCGTGGCTGACGGAACCGTCGCTACGACCGCGACCCCGACGACGGCGACGACGCGAACGGCCGCCTTCCTCGCCGGAGCCTTCGCCGGCCCCGTTATTGGCGACGACATCCAGGCCTTCGATCTCGGACTGAGCGACAGCGGGACGTTCAGCCCGCTCGGGGCGCTCGCCGCGTTCCGGACGACCTTCCGAGCGGCCAGGGTTCAGCGGGTCGAACCAGACATAGGGGTCGTCCAGCGACGGCGTGCGGCCGCGGACCCAGGTGTAGACGTCGCGCTCGCCATCCTCACGGACGCGGCGACCGCCACGGCGGCCACGGCGACGACGGCGGCCGTTTTCGTCTTCCTCATCGTCCGAGGCGTCGTCGGCGCTGACCGTATCGACGGCCTCGACGTCGGAGGTCTCCTCGTCGCGACGACCGCCGCGACGGCGACGGTTGCGCCCACGACCGCGATCGCGACCGCCTTCATGACGTTCCGAACGTTCGCGCGGTTCGTCGTCGTCGCTGTCTTCGCGGTCCAGGGATTCGACGGTGTCGTCATCGTCGTCGGCGATAATCTCCTCGTCGTCCTCCTCATCCTCGTCTTCGTACAGCGAGGCGTCGAAGTCGTCGTCGAGATTGGGCATCTCGATCTCGGGCGCGACGAAGTCCTCGTTGGTCTCGGTGCGCTCGATATTGTGTTCGCCCTGACCCAGGCTGTCGTCGATCTGGACGATGACGTTCAGGCCGCGACGTTCAAGCAGCGACTGCAGATAGGCGCGCTTGTGGTTCAGGATGTACAGGCCGACGGCGGTGCAGACCTTCAGCACCACGACGCCCGCGCCGTTCTTGCCGGCCTCGATGTCGACCGCGCGCAGGGTCATCAGAGCCGCAGATTCGGCCGAGCGAATGCGGCCTGTGCCCTGGCAGTGCGGGCAGGCCTCGGTCGCGCCCTCGATCACGCCAAGGCGGCGACGCTGACGGCTGATCTCCATCAGGCCGAAGGGCGAAATGCGGCCCATCTGGATGCGGGCGCGGTCGGAGGACAGGGCGTCCTTCAACACGCGCTCGACGGCGCGGTTGTTCTTGCCCTCATCCATGTCGATGAAGTCGATGACGACCAGGCCGGCGAGGTCGCGCAGGCGCAGCTGGCGGGCGGCTTCCTCGGCCGCTTCCATATTGGTCTTGAACGCCGTCTGCTCGACGTTGCGTTCCTTGGTGGCGCGGCCCGAGTTGACGTCGATGGCCACCAGGGCCTCGGTCTGGTTGATCACCAGATAGCCGCCGGACTTCAGCGGCACGACCGGCTGATGGATCTGCGTCAGCAGTTCCTCAATGCCATTGGCCGCGAACAGGGGCCGCGAGCCGCGATACAGGTGAACCTTCTTGGCCTGGGCCGGCATCAGCACGCGCATGAAGTCGCGCGCTTCCTTGAAGCCGTCGACGCCCTCGACCTGGATGCCGTCGAAATCCTTGTCGAACATGTCGCGCACGGCGCGGCGGACCAAGTTCTCTTCCTCGTAGATCACCGAGGGGGCGTGAGAGGCGAGGGTGGTCTCGCGGATCGTTTCCCACAGGCGCAGCAGATATTGATAGTCGCGCTTGATCTCGGCCTTGGTGCGCTTGGCGCCCGCCGTGCGGATGATCAGGCCCATGCCCTTGGGCACTTCCAGGGCCGAGACGGCGCTCTTCAGGCGACGACGGTCCGAGGTGTTGGTGATCTTGCGCGAAATGCCGCCGCCCTTGCCGGTGTTGGGCATCAGGACGCAGTAGCGGCCGGCCAGCGAGAGCCAGGTGGTCAGGGCCGCGCCCTTGGCGCCGCGCTCGTCCTTGACGACCTGGACCAGCAGGATCTGGCGGCGCTTGATGACGTCCTGGATCTTGTAGCGACGCATCAGGCGGCGCTTCAGCCGCTCCTCGTCGGCCAACGCCGATTCGGGGTCGACGTCATCGCCGGTCGATTCGCGGTCGAGATCGTCCTCGTCCTCATCGTCATGCGCCTCGGCCATGATGGCTTCGCGGTCGGCGACGGGGATCTGGTAGTAGTCGGGGTGGATTTCGTTGAAGGCGAGGAAGCCGTGGCGATTGCCGCCGTATTCAATGAAGGCGGCCTGCAGGCTGGGCTCTACGCGAGTGACCTTGGCGAGGTAGATGTTGCCGCGAAGCTGGCGCTTCGCGCGGGATTCGAAATCGAATTCCTCAATCTTGCGCCCGTCCACGATGGCGACCCGGGTCTCCTCGGGATGCGCCGCATCGATCAGCATTGTCTTTGACATGGAAAGTCTCTCTCTGGCGCGCGCAGGCCGACCGTCCCGGATCTCCGGACAGGGTCATGGCGGCTCGCCGAATGAAGGTGAGGGCCGTCGCGCGCGACATCCCCTCGCCGAGAACGGCGAAGAAGGCTTGATCAAGCCGTTGGGGAACGCAGGCGGAAAGGCCCATTAAGTCGTCGGTCCTGAACCGGGCGCGCCAATCCCTTGGGAAGGCCGCGTCCCTGGTCCGCTCTTCGAACCATCGGCCAGGCCGGGGCGGTTCTAGGATTGGTGAAAGTCAACGCCGCGAGGAGGGCGCGCCAAGATTCGCAGAGGCGAAATCGGCGCGATCGGTTCGCGAGCGGTCACAGCATAGTCATGCAACGGGAGAATTAAAAGGCGCTCGCCTTAACCCCCTGAATACGAGCCTCTGTCATGATGGGGTTCAAGTAGGCTTAAACCGGGTTCGCCGACGCAGATGAGCGGTCGCGTTTTGACAGGTCTGATGCGCTGGGGCGCGAAGGAGTGGGCGATGACCGCCCTGGCCTTCGTGGTCATCTGCATGGTCGGTCTGTCCGCAACGCGCGGTTTCGCCTGGGGCGCGCAGGGCGATGTGCTGGCGGTGCGCTTCGGCGCCGATGGCGATCGGACCCGCGTCGTCATCGATCTGGACAAGACGGCGCAAGGACGCGTCATCGACGCGGGCGGCGAAGGCCGGGTGGTGCTGGCCCTCAGCGGTGTTGCGCCAGGGCGTGGTCTGAACGGTGGCGGTTCCGGTCTGGTGCGCTCCTATGAGGTCACTTCGTCTGGCGGTTCGTCACGTGTTCAGCTGGAACTGGCGCGCGGCAGCGAGATCGAACGGCGCTTCCTTCTGCCGCCCGGCGATGGCGTCAGCCATTATCGTTATGTCGTGGACCTGAAGGCGACGGGAGCCGCCGCGCGCGCCTCGACCACGCCGGCGCCGCGCGCCAGCGCGCCGCCGCGCCGCGCTGAACGCCCCCTGATTGTCATCGACGCCGGCCATGGCGGCAATGATCCGGGCGCCAGCGGCGCAAGCGCCCAGGAAAAGCAGGTCACTTTGGCCGCCGCCCTGGCGTTGAAGGCCGAGCTTGAGAAGAACGGCCGCTATCGCGTGCGCCTGACCCGGACCGACGACCGCTACGTCGATCTCTATCGCCGTGTTTCCATCGCGCGTCAGGCCGACGCCGATCTGTTCATTTCCTTGCACGCTGACGCCGGCGCCGACCCGGCGCTGCGCGGGGCCAGCGTCTATACCTTGTCGGAGCAGGGCGCGGGCCGGGCCGTGCGCGAGTTCACGCGCGGCGACAACTGGCACCGCGAGCTGCATCTGCCGGGGCGCGACCCGTCGGTGGATCGCATCCTGCTCGACATGACTCAGCGCGCGACCCAGAACCGCTCGGCCCAGTTCGCGCGGGTCTTGCTGACCCATCTGGAGGGCTCGGACCATCCTCTGCTTCGCCGCAGCCATCGCGATGCGGGCCTGGCTGTCCTCCTGGCGCCCGACGTGCCGGCCGTGCTGCTGGAAATGGGCTTCATCACAAACCCCGAGGACGAGCGGCTTCTGACTGACGAGCGCGCGCGCCGTCGCCTGATGAAGTCGGTGGCGGACGGGATCGATCGCTATTTCCGCGAGCCGTCGAGCCCGATGATGGCTGCCGCGAACAGCCAGGCGGCCGGTCAGCCATGATCCGGCGCAACCAAGCCGGCCGTCGCCGGTTTTCGGACCATGAAAAAAGCGATTGTCACGGGCGGATCGGGCCTGATCGGAACGGGCGTCTGTAACGCCCTGCTGGCCAACGGATGGGAGGTCGCCTCCTTCGACCTGAAACCGAGCGAGGGGGACGCCCGTCACATCGACTGCGATCTGGGTGATGAGGATTCGGTCAAACAGGCGTTCGAGACGCTGGGGTGGTCGTCGCTGGATCTGCTGGTCAACAACGGGGGCATCGCCGATCCGGTGAACGGCCCGCTGGCTGAACTGTCGCTGGCGGACTGGCGCAAGACCATCGACAGCCATCTGACCGGCGCCTTTTTGATGAGCCGCGCCGCCATTCCGATGCTGAACGAGGGCGGCGCCATCGTGAACATGATCTCGACGCGCGCCTTCATGTCCGAGCCGCACACTGAGGCCTATGCGGCGTCCAAGGGCGCGCTGTTCGCCCTGACCCACGCCTTGGCGATCAGCGAAGGCCCTCGGATTCGCGTGAACGCCATTGCGCCCGGCTGGATTTCGGATGGCGAGGATCTGCGTTCTGTCGATCACGAACAGCATCCGGTCGGCCGCGTCGGCCGCGCCGAGGATATCGCCGGGGCCGTGCTCTATCTCGCCGAAGCGGGCTTCGTCACGGGGCAGGTGCTGACCGTGGACGGCGGGATGACGCGCAAGATGATCTACGCCGAATAGGCCGTCAGGCCAGGCCGGCCTTTTTCAGTGTCTTCCAGGCCTTGATGACGCGTTGCAGCTTGGCCTCGGCGCTGCGGTCGCCGCTGTTGGTGTCGGGGTGAAACCGCTTCAGCAGCTCGTGATACTGAGCCTTGATCTTCGCCTTGTCGGCGCCCGGATCCAGATCGAGGTCGGCCAGGGCGGCGCGTTCCAGCTTGCCGATGCGGCGGTCCTCGGTCGCGGACTGCGGCGCCTGATCGCCCTTGCGCCCGAACAGGCCGAAGCTGTCGCGCCATGAGCCGGCGCCGGTGGTATTCGAGGTGCCCATCTTGGCGGCGAAGGCGGCGGCTTCGCGCGTGAACTTGCCGGCCTGCATTTCCCAGGTCGGGCGGCCGCCGGTCATGGCCTCGTTTTCCTGGGCGGCGCGGATCTGGCCTTCGCTCATGCCGGCGTAGAAGTTCCAGCCCTTGTTGTATTCGCCGGCGTGCGGCTGGCAGAATTCGTAGAAGTCGTTCAGCCGCTCGCGCGACTTGGGCGCCTTGGCCGCAGCAGCCCGGCGACAGTCGGGCCACTGGCATGGCTTTTCGCCCGGCTTCAGGTGAAGGACGTCGGCTTTCGCCGCCTCTTCCTCTGGCTTGGGCGGCTTCACCCGAATGTCGGTGAAGCGCGGCTTGTATTGAAAGGAGGCGGACATCAGCTGAAGTGTAAGCCCGATTGGGACAGCATCAAGGAATCGATCATGTCTGAAGGCCCGGTGGCGACGATTATTCGTGCAAAACTGACGGCGGGGCTGTCGCCCTTGCGTCTGGAGGTCGAAGACGACAGCTGGCGCCACGCCGGACACCATCATGAAGGCGGAATGGACGCCAAGCCTGGCGGAGAAAGCCATTTCAATCTGGTGATCGTGTCCGCTGCTTTCCAGGGGCAATCGCGGCTGGCGCGACAGCGCGCGGTCAACGCCCTGCTGAAGGACGAGATGGCCGGACCGGTCCACGCTCTTTCGATCAAGGCGCTGACCCCGGAGGAGGCGAGTTGAGCGAGAGAACTGCGTTCACATCGTCTTAGAACCTTCGTCTTAGCGTCATTCGACCAAACAGAACGTGGGGATCTGGGCTTATGGTGGAATCCGATGGCGTCGCGAGGGCGCTCGAAGGCGATCAACGCGCCGGCGACGCAGCCCAGGCCCTGACGGCCATTCTGCAGACCCAGTATCTTCGCTACATGATCATCACGTCCTGGGCCGTGGGCCTGCTGGGCACGGTGGGCCTGTGGCCGGCGCTCTTGTGGTTCGGCGGCACCCTGGCGGCTGGGTCGCTGCGGGGACTGGTCGAACATCGTCTGAGCCATCGCGTCGGCACCAACTGGGGTGTGATTTTCCCGATCGTGGCCACGGTGACGACCGGCGCCTGGGCCATAGCGCCTCTGATGGCGTGGTTCTCGCCCACCGAGTTCGGACGGCCCCTGGCCCTTGCCCTGCTGATTTCCGGCTATGTGCTGGTCTTCGCTCAGCTTCGCAGCTCGCCGCGTCAGGCCCTGATCATCTCCTCGCCGTATGGCGCGGCTGCCACCATCATTCTGTTCAGTCTGTGGGGCACAACCGAGTTTTGGTCGATGCTGGCGGTCCTGCCGTTCACGGCGGCGGGTCTGTTCGTGCTGGTGACCATGACCCTGCTGCGCGAAGACCGCATCCGGGCCTTCCAGTCACACCAGGCGCATCTGATCGAGGAACTGGAAGCGGCCCGCGACAAGGCCAACGCCGCCAATGACGCCAAGTCGAACTTCCTGGGGGTGATCTCGCACGAACTGCGCACCCCCATGAACGGCGTGCTGGGCGCGGCCCAACTGCTCAGCGCGACGCGACTGGAGACGACGCAGCGCGAATATCTGTCGATCATCCGCAACTCCGGCGACAATCTGTTGTCGCTGCTGAACGACATCCTCGACATGACCAAGATCGAGGCCGGCAAGATGAACTTCGAGGTCGTCGATATCGTCATCGACGGTTTAAACAAGCGCATCACCGGCCCCTTCGAGGCCCAGGCCGAAGCCAAGGGCCTGACGTTCGTGACGACCGTGGAGGGCGAGATCCCGACGGTGGTGCGGGGCGATCCGCTGCGCGTCTGCCAAGTGGTGCAGAACCTGCTGTCCAATGCGGTCAAGTTCACCGAGGCCGGTGAGATCCACTATCTCGTACGCGGACATCGCGTGTCGGATCAGCGCGTGCGGTTCGAATTCGTTGTCCAGGACAGCGGTGCAGGCATTGCGGCGGCCGATCTGGAGCGGTTGTTCATGCCCTTCACTCAGGTCGACACCTCGTCCACGCGGCGCTTTGGCGGTACCGGTCTGGGCCTGACCATCGCGCGACGCATGGCCAACATCATGGGCGGCGACATCACCGTGACGTCCAAGCTCGCCGAGGGCTCGTGCTTCACCCTGGAAATCGAGGCCGAGGTCGTGGAATGGGCCAAGCCCGTCGCGGCGGCCGAGGTTCATGCCGAGATCGAAGGCGGCGAATCGCTGCGCGTCCTGGTGGTCGAGGATCACCCTGTGAACCGAATGATCCTGGAGGCCTGGATGAGCTCGGCCAGCCACGTCACCTCGACGGCCGAGAACGGCCAGATCGCGGTCGATATCGCCAAGGACCAGCCGTTCGACCTGATCATCATGGATGTGAACATGCCGGTGATGGACGGACTGACCGCGACACGCATGATCCGCGAAGGCGGCCAGAACGCCGGCACCCCCATCGTGGTGCTGTCAGCCTCGGCGCGTCATGAGGATCACGAAGCGGGTCTTCAGGCGGGCGCCGACGCCTATCTGAACAAGCCGATCGATTTCGGCGCCTTGGCCGCCCTGATGGGCCGCGTCGGCGGCGGTCGCGACGCGGTCGCGCAGATGGCGCTGCCGTCGTCTGAGGCCTCCGTCGCCGCCTGATTGCGGCGATCCTGTGTTCCCGACATGAACCTAGCCCGAGGACGCCGGTTCAGGCGCGCCTCAGTCGCCGTGCTCCATAACTGCACCCAAGCCGATGATCTTCGGCGCAGATGGAGACACGATCATGAAAAAGATCCTGACCACCGCAATCGCTTCGGTCATGGCCGCCGGCGCGCTGGGCGCCGCTGGCGCAGCCTCGGCCCAGCCCGTACCGCCCCACGGTCCGCATGGTCCCGCCGCACGTCACGGTCCGGGTCCTGACCACTACGATCGTCGGGACTACCGCCAGGATCGCCGCGATTACCGCCGCGAACTGCGCGAGGATCGTCGCGATTATCGCCAGCAGCAACGCGCCTATGAGCGCTGGCAGCGTGCGGAACGTCGTTACAACGCCCCGCGCTATGTCCCGCCGCGCGGCTATGCGGTTCGGACCTGGAGCTATGGTCAACGGATGCCGTCCTACTACCGCACCAACGCCTATGTGGTGAACGACTACAACCGCTATGGCCTGCGCGCGCCGCCCCGTGGCTACCAATATGTCCGCAGCGGTAATGACGTGGTGCTCGCCGCCGTCGCCGGCGGCCTGATCACCGCCGTGATCGCCGGACTGTTCAACTGATCTACTGAGGATTTGAGATGCGCCCCGGAGGGAAACCTCCGGGGCGTTTTTCGTTCTGATGAAGACGGCGACGCTTCCGGCGCCCAAGATGGATGACGATGCGCGCCTTCGCCGAGCTACTGGACCGCCTGTCCCTGACGGCCTCGCGCAATGCGAAGCTGGTGCTGGTGCGCGATTATCTGAGGGCGACGCCTGATCCCGACCGGGGATGGGCGCTGGCGGCCTTGACCGGCGACCTGACGTTCGACGCGGCCAAGCCGGCCATGATCCGAAAGGCGGTTGAAGGCCGGGTCGACAGCGTGCTGTTCGGCTGGTCCTACGACTATGTGGGTGATCTGGCGGAGACAGTGGCCCTGATCTGGCCCGTGACGCCGGACCATCGGCCAAACCGCGAGCCAGAATTGGCCGAGGTCGTCGAGGCGCTAAGGACCGCGACGCGGACGGAGGTGCGCGGTCTTCTGGAGGGTTGGCTGGATGCGCTGGAGCCGAAAGGGCGCTGGGCGCTGCTGAAGCTGATGACCGGGGCCTTGCGCGTCGGCCTGTCGGCACGGCTGGCCAAGACGGCCGCGGCCATGATGCGCCCGGACGCGGTGATGGCGCCGCCTTCGCCGGAGGGCGACGAGGCGCAGATGACGCTGGAGGCGTTGGACGCCTCGGCCATCGAGGAGGTCTGGCACGCGGTCGAGCCGCCCTACGCCGACCTGTTCGCCTGGCTGGAGGGCAGGGCGGAGCGGCCCAGCCCGGATGCGCCCGGCCGTTTCCGACCCGTCATGCTGGCGGTCGCCATCGATGAAGCGGTCGATCTGCCCAAATTGTCGCCGGTTGACTATGCGGCCGAATGGAAGTGGGACGGCATTCGGGTTCAGGCGGTGCTGGAGGGCGAGGTCCGTAAACTCTATTCCCGCACCGGAGACGAAATTTCAGCCGCCTTTCCCGACGTGATGGAGGCCCTGGCGTTCGAAGGTGCGATCGATGGCGAGCTGATCATCTGGCGCGACGGGGCGGTCGCGCCGTTCGGGGACCTTCAGCAGCGGCTGAATCGCAAGTCGGTGGACGCTAAGGCTATGCAGGCCTTTCCGGCTGCGGTCGTCGCCTATGACCTGCTGGCCCAGGATGGCGAGGATTTGCGCGGCCTGCCGCTGCGCAAGCGTCGGGCGCGCCTGGAGGCCCTGGTCAATGGTCATACCGGCGAGCGACTGCATCTGTCGCCGGTGGTCGATTATGCGGATTGGGATCAGTTGGCGCGGTTGCGAGCCGATCCGCCGGTCGGGGCGGCGGCCGAGGGGCTGATGCTGAAACGCTGGGACAGCCCCTATCTGGCGGGGCGACCCAAGGGACCGTGGTTCAAATGGAAGCGCGACCCCCACGTCATCGACGCCGTCCTGATGTACGCCCAGCGCGGGCACGGCAAGCGTTCCAGCTTCTATTCCGACTACACCTTCGGCGTCTGGACGCCGGAGGGGCCGCTGACGCCGGTGGGCAAGGCCTATTTCGGCTTCACCGACGAGGAGTTGAAACAGCTCGACAAGTTCGTGCGCGATCACACCATCGACCGGTTCGGGCCGGTGCGGTCGGTGCGGGCCGAGCGGGACTTCGGACTGGTGCTGGAGATCGCCTTCGAGGGGCTGAATCGCTCGACCCGGCACAAGTCCGGCGTGGCCATGCGTTTCCCGCGCGTCAGCCGAATTCGCTGGGACAAGCCGGCGCGAGAGGCCAACACCATCGACGACGTGATGGACCTGCTGGACGCTATCGAAAGCGGCGGCGGGCGGATCGCAAAGGCCTGAAATCGGGCTTTCGGGGGTTCCAATCGTCGCGTCAGGCGTTAGACCCGACCTCATGTCTCTGCCTATTTCCAACGAAGTCGCCGACGCGGTGGCCGCGGGCCGTAAGGCCGTTTCGATCGATGCCGCCGTGATCGCCAAGCTGACCGACATGGCGGGTGATTTCGCGATCAACCTGACGATCGCCATTCTGATCTTCGTCCTCACCGTCTTTGCGGCGAAATGGGCGGCGCGCGGGGCGCGCAATACGCTGTCGAGGGTCAAGGGATTCCGCCACGATCCGACGGTCCTGAGCTTCGCGGTCCAGGTCGTGCGGGTGGTGGTCTTCATCATCGGCATGATCGCCGTGCTGCAGCGGCTGGGCGTTCAGACGACCTCGATCATCGCCGTGCTGGGCGCGGCGTCACTGGCGGTGGGTCTGGCGTTGCAGGGCACGTTGTCGAACGTGGCGTCGGGGATCATGCTGCTGGTGCTGCGGCCCTATCGCGTAGGCGACGTGGTCGATGTCGGCGGGATGAGCGGCACGGTGCAGCGCCTGGACCTGTTCACGACCCAGCTGTCCAACGCCAACAACCACAAGATCGTCATTCCGAACTCCAAGGTCCTGAGCGATCCGCTGACCAACTTGACCGGCCAGCAGACGCGCCGGATCGAGATCAACTTCACGGTCGGTTATGGCGACGATCTGAACCAAGCGCGCTGCGTGCTGGCGGATATGGCCGCCGCGCACGACAAGGTGCTGCACGATCCCCATCCCTGGACCGGCGTGACGGGCCTGCTGGATAGCTCGGTTCAGGTGACGCTGCACGCCTGGGTCAAGGTCGGCGACTGGTGGCAGACCCAGGCCGATCTGATGCAGGGCGGCAAGGAGGCGCTGGACGCCGCCGGGATCGAGATTCCGTTCCCGCATCAGGTCGCCGTGCCCTATGGCGATGAGGATGTGGTGCCGGTCGTGCGCGTCCGCACGGTCGAAGACGATACGGCCGATCTGAAGGCGACGAACCGTTGATGCGTTACGATTTCGGCTCCGACAACACCGCCGGCATGGCGCTGAGCGCCCTCGAAGGCCTGGTGCGCGCCAACAAGGGATTCGCCCGCGCCTATGGCGCAGACGAGGTCACCGCCCGCGCCGCCGACCAGATTCGCCAGCGTCTGGATGCGGACGCCGACGTGCGTTTTGTATTCAGTGGGACGGCGGCCAACGCCATTGCCCTGTCGATGTTGGCCCAACCCTATGAGGCGGTGCTGGCTCACCATGCGGCGCATATCTGCACCGACGAGACGGGCGCGCCGGGCTTCTTCGGTCACGGCGTCGGCCTGATCGGGCTGCCGGGGTTCTCGGGCAAGATCGATCCATTGGCGCTGCAGGCGCAGTTGGGCGAACCCGAAGTCGGGCATCGTCAGCCGCCCGCCGCCCTGTCGCTGACGCAGGCCACCGAATATGGCTCGGTCTATACCGAGGAAGAACTGCGTCATCTGATCGAACCGGCCAAGGCGCTGGGCTACGGCGTTCACATGGACGGCGCGCGCCTGACCAATGCGGTCGCCGCCGGTTTCGACCTGAAGGACATTTCGCGTCTGGGCGTGGACGTGCTGGTGTTCGGCGGGGCCAAGGCAGGCGCCAACTGCGCCGAGGCGATCGTGCTGTTCGACAAGAGCCTGGCGCGGCGACTGGACAACCGTCTGAAACAGGCGGGCCAGACATCGTCCAAGACGCGGCTACTGTCGGGTCCGATGCTGGGACTGCTGGAAAGCGGCGATTGGGAGTCGGGCGGCGCCCACGCCAATCTGATGGCGCAGCGCTTGGCGGCCGGCATCGCGGGGCGGTCGCCCTTCGTCCTGGCCCATCCGGTGGAGGCGAGCGCCGTCTTCGTGCGGATGCCGCCAGAGGCGCACGCCCGCCTGAACGAAATGGGCTGGGCCTGCTACGCCTTCGATGACGGTTCGGTACGCTTTGTCTGTTCGTGGGCGACGCAGGAAGCGGCCGTGGACGAGTTGATCGAGGCGGTCGCCGGTCTGGGCTGAGCGACGAATCCCCGCTCGCGCGCCAGCGTGGCCTTTCCCCGGTCGCATTGGCTTTCCATATGCGCATCATGGCGATGCGAGGCGAACGCTCCGGCGGCAGGCGTGACCCGATGGTCAAGGCGCAGCAGGCAGGGAGCCCACAGGACAAGACGGACGGACCCCCGACGCTGACGGCGCTGGGGGACCTTGCGCGGCTGGTGGCCCGATCGGGCGCGCCGCACCTGAAACTGCGGCTGATCTCGGCCATCCTGCTGACGCTGGCGGGCAAGGGGCTGGGCGTTCTGGCGCCGCTGGTGCTGGGCGCGGCGGTCAACCGTCTGGCGGCCGGGCAGGGTGCGGCGACCGCCGTCGGCCTGGGCTTTGCGGCCTTCGCCATCGGCTGGGCCCTCGTGCGGTTTCTATCGGCGGCCTCGCCCCTGGTGTCGGACGTGGTGTTCGCGCCGGTGCGCGCCGCCGCCCAGCGCGCGACGGCGGCCGAGGCCTTCGCCCATGCGCTGAGCCTGTCGCTGGACTTCCACCAGACCAAACGCTCGGGCGCCCTGTCGCGGACGATGGACCGGGGATCGCGCGCGGTGGACTTCCTGCTGCGCATCTTAGCCTTCAACCTGGTCCCGACCGGGGTGGAGCTGGTGCTGGCGGCCGGGGTGCTGGGCGCCAAATACGACTGGCGTTTCGCCGCCGTCGCGGTGGTCGTGGTCGTCATCTACACCGCCGCCACCTTCGCCATGTCCAATTGGCGGCTGGAGCATCGCCGGATCATGAATGCGGCCGATTCCGAGGCCGCCGGCGTCTCGGTCGACGCCCTGCTGAACTATGAGACGGTGAAGTCGTTCGGGGCCGAGACGCGCGCGGCTCAGACCTATGACCGGGCGCTGGGCGACTATGCCGAGGCGTCGCTGAAGGCCAACAGTTCGCTGAA
This sequence comes from Brevundimonas vesicularis, assembly GCF_027886425.1. NCBI lineage: Bacteria > Pseudomonadati > Pseudomonadota > Alphaproteobacteria > Caulobacterales > Caulobacteraceae > Brevundimonas > Brevundimonas vesicularis. The sequence continues at coordinate 1,575,333 of NZ_CP115671.1, forward strand.
CATGCTGAACGGGATGCAGGCCCTGGTGATGAACCTGGGGCTGGGCGTCATGGCGGTGATGGCCGGGTTCGAGGCGGCGGCCGGAAGGATGGGGCCGGGCGACGTGACAGCGGCGGTGCTGATCATGATCTCGCTATATGCGCCGCTGAACATTCTGGGCTTCGCCTATCGAGAAATCCGTCAGTCCTTCATCGACATGGAGGAGATGCTGAAGGTGACGCGACAGACGCCGCAGGTCGCCGATGCGCCGAACGCCGTCGCCCTGCCACGGCCGGTCGATGCGCGCGGGGCGTCGGTAGCGTTCGAAGCCGTCGGCTTCCGCCACGACGCGCGGGCCAATGGGCTGGAGGACGTCAGCTTCTACGCTGCGCCTGGCACCACGACGGCGCTGGTCGGGCCCTCGGGCGCGGGCAAGTCCACCATTGTCAAACTGGCGCTGCGTCTGCTCGATCCGCAGGAAGGGCGCGTGCTGATCGACGGCCATGATGCGCGCGAGGTGACCCAGGCCTCGCTGCGATCGGCGGTGGCGCTGGTGCCGCAGGATGTGGCGCTGTTCAACGACACCCTGGCCGCTAACATCGCGTTCGCCCGGCCTGAGGCGGATGAGACGCAGGTGTGGGCGGCCGCGGAGGCGGCGGAACTGGCCGACTTCATTCGCGGCTTGCCGGACGGGATGCAGACCAAGGTCGGTGAACGGGGGCTGAAGCTGTCGGGCGGCGAACGCCAGCGGGTAGGCATCGCACGCGCGCTGCTGGCCGATCCGTGCATCCTGATCCTGGACGAAGCGACTAGCGCTCTGGACAGCCGGACCGAGTCTGCGATCCAGAAGACGCTGCGCAAGGCCAGGAACGGGCGCACGACCCTGGTGGTCGCACACCGGCTGTCGACCGTGGCGGACGCGGACCAGATTCTGGTGCTGAAGGCCGGGCGGATCGTCGAACGCGGCGGGCACCACGAACTGGTGGCTCGACAAGGCGGGGAATATGCGGCGCTGTGGCGCAAACAGACGCGCGGCGGCAAGACGCCTCAGATGGCCGACTGATCGGCGGCGGGAAGCTTCTTTCTCAGAACCTCATGCAGGTTCGTCAGGATGGCGGTCCGTGCGGCCTGCTCTTGCGGCGGGAGCGCCAGCAACAGCTTCATCGCCTGGGCATGGACCGTGGCGATGCGCCAGTCGAACCCGCCCTGACGCGGCGCGGCGTCCAGCAGGTCGCACAGGCCCTTGGCCGCTGTGCACAGGTCGTCCATCGAGAAGGGACTGGCGGCGTCAATGATCTGGCTCGAGGCGGAATAGGCCAGATCCAGCCGCATCGGCTCGATCAGGTTCGGATCTGGCTTGGCCAGCAGGACGGCGATATTGTCGCCGATGATGGCGCGGGCCTGATCCTGAAGTCCGTCCAGATTGGCGCGGGCCTGGGCCAAGGCGACGCCGATGCTAACGCCGCCGGGGCGATCCAGCATCTCTGCCAGACGCGACTTGCGCTGAGTGTGGGTGATGACGGTCATAGGGCCAGACTCTCCATCCCCTTCGCCTTGCGAATCATGTCGGCGCGACGTTCCACGCCTTCATAGCCGGTGTGTCGGAACCGGCGATCCGGGCCCAGATAGTCGCCGACCTCAAGGAAGGGCCGGGTGTCGCGCGCGACCCACAGGATGCGCTCAAGCAGAAGGGCGGGGCTGAAGGGCTTGGTGACGACGAAGTTGGCGCCGCAGTCGCGCGCCTCGGTGACGCGCCCGCGACGAATGTGGCTGGCAGTCATGATGACGGGGGTGAAGGCGTTGGGATTGGGGCCGGAGCGACGCAGCCACCGCACCAGTTCGAACCCGTCGATGTCGGGCATGTCGGTATCGACGACCAGCAGATCGACGGGCTTGTCGGTCAGCAACTTCTTGGCTTCCATGCCCATGCCGCACGCATAGGTCGGCCGGATGCCGAAACCGGTCAGGGCGTTGGACGTCAGGGTCAGGGAGAAAGGCGAATCATCGACGATCATCGTGATCGCGCCGCCCAGGTTGAAGACGGCGCTTTCGCGCAGAGACTCGCCGCCGCTCATGACCCCAAGGCCCCCTTCTGGCCTGCCGATAGACTTATGGCCGGTCGCAAACCCCGATGCCTCCTAACGAAGGGCGGAGCTTGGCAGACGAGGGTGGATGCTGCGTTAACGTTGGTCGGCCAAAGCGACCAAGCGTCAGAGGGCGCCGATGGCGTAGAAGCGATCCGCGCGGCGCTTCTTGATCTGCTGGGGCGTCAGGCCGTCGAAGCCCTTCAGCTCTTCGGCCAGAACGTCGCCGACATTGGCCATGGCCGCGTCGCGATCGGTATGGGCGCCGCCGACAGGCTCTTGGATCAGGCGGTCCACGATCTTCAGCTGCATCAGGTCCGGGCCGGTGATCTTCATCGCCATGGCCGCATCCTTGGCCCGCGCGCCGTCGCGCCACAAAATGCCGGCGGCGCCCTCGGGCGAGATGACCGAATAGATCGAGTGCTCCAGCATCAGCACGCGGCTGGCCGCCGCGATGGCGATGGCGCCGCCCGAACCGCCTTCGCCGGTGATGGTGGCGATGGAGGGCACGCCCAGGGTCAGGCAGCGCTCGGTCGAGCGGGCGATGGCCTCGGCCTGACCGCGTTCCTCGGCGCCCAGGCCCGGATAGGCACCGGCGGTATCGATGAAGCTGAGGACCGGCAGGCCGAACTGTTCGGCCATGTCCATCAGGCGCACCGCCTTGCGATAGCCCTCGGGCCGCGCCATGCCGAAGTTGTGGGTGATACGGGTCGCGGTGTCGTGACCCTTCTCGTGGCCCATGATGACGACTGGACGACCGCGGAACCGGGCAAGGCCGCCCAGGATGGCCTGGTCGTCGCCGAACTGGCGGTCGCCGTGAAGCTCGTTCCAGTCGGTGAACAGGCTCTGGACGTAATCGATGAAGTGCGGACGCTGCGGATGGCGCGCGACCTGAGTCTTCATCCAGGGGTCGAGGCCGGCGTAGGTCTTCTTGCGCAGTTGCTCGGCCTTTTTGCGCAGGCCCTCGATCTCATGGTCGATGTCGCCCGAGGTGTCGGCCAGCAGCGACAGCTCCTCGATCTTGGCTTCCAGATCGGCGATCGGCTTTTCGAAGTCGAGATAGTGCGTGGCCATCAAGGCGTCCGGGAACTGCAAACGGGCGAAAGCGCCCTTGGGGAAGGCGCGCGAACCTAGAGAGGTCAACGCCGCCGGGCAAGCGGCGGTTCAGTCGTCGCGCGCCAAGGGGTGGTTTTGGTGGACGACCTGGGCCAGGCGATCGGTGGCGACGTGGGTGTAGATCTGGGTCGTGGCGATGTCGACGTGGCCCAGCAGGGTCTGGACGACGCGCAGGTCGGCGCCGCCTTCCAGCAGGTGGGTGGCGAAGGCGTGGCGCAGGACGTGGGGGCTGACACGGGCCCGGTCGATGCCGGCCGTGATCGCGGCCTCGTCCAGCAGTTGGGCGAAACGGCGCGGCGTCAGATGGCCGGTGCGGCCGGAGGAGGGGAACAGCCAGGGACTGTCGGGCGCATCAGGCTTTCGCTTCGCGTCGCGCGCTACGAGCCAGGCCTTGATCGCTTCGCGGGCGGCGGCGTTGAGGGGCGCGAGCCGTTCCTTGCCGCCCTTGCCGCGCACGATCAGATAGGCGGGGTCGCGCCGAATGGCTTCGACTTTCAGCCCCAGCAGTTCGGACACCCGCAGGCCGGAGGCGTAGGCCATCTCGACCAGGGCGACCAGGCGCAGACCCGCCGCCGCGTCACGGGCGGCCGAGGCGGCCAGAAGGGCGTCGATCTCGGCGCGGCTCAACACCTTGGGCAGGGATCGGCCCTGTTTGGGGGCGTCGAGACGGCGCGACGGATCGTCGGTGCGCCACCCCTCGGCCAGGGCAAAGCGGTAGAACTGGCGCGCGGACGAGCGGCGACGGGCGGCGGTGGCTGCGGATAGACCGCGCCGCGACAGATCCGCGAACCAGCCCTCGACCGCTTCGGCGTCGGCCTTCATCAATCCGCCGGCGTCCGACAACGCCATCTCCGCGTCCGCCAGATCGCGGCCATAGGCGGACAGCGTATGGGGCGAGGCGTCGCGTTCGACCGCCATCATCTCCAGAAAGGCCTCGATCTGGGGCGTCATCGCACGATCCGCGCGCCGAACGGATGGCGCATGGTCTGGCTTGGTGTAGAGGTTTTCTGGATCATGCCTGCCCGCGCCGCCGCCTTCGCCTTCCTCTCGACCGACCGTTCCGCCGGAGCCGCCGGATGAGGCGGCGCGCGAATCCGGGTCCGACCCGCACCATAGCCCTCGTCGGCCTGATGGGGGTGGGCAAATCGTCAGTCGGTCGTCGGCTGGCCAATCGGCTGCGACTGCCTTTCGCGGACGGAGATGTGGAGATCGAGGCGGCGGCCGGGATGACGGTGTCGGAAATCTTCGCCGCCCTGGGCGAGGCCGAGTTCCGCGCGGGCGAGGCGCGGGTGATCCGCCGCCTGCTGGAGGGGCCGCCCATCGTCCTGGCGACCGGCGGCGGGGCGATGATGAACCCGGAGACGCGGGCGCTGCTGAAGGCCACGGCAGACACCGTGTGGCTGAGGGCCGATCTGGCGGTCATCGCGGAGCGGGTGGCGCGGCGCGACACGCGGCCCCTGCTGCGCGGCAAGGATCCGCTGGAGGTGCTGACGACCTTGGCTCAGGCGCGCTATCCCATCTATGGCGAGGCCGATGTGACCGTGGACGTCGGGCAGGGCTCGCACGGCCAGGCGGTCGACGCCATTCACAAGAACCTGCGCCGACACTGGCGCCAGAGAAGACGCACGGAGACCCCGCAATGACGATCATTCCGGTCAGCGGCGGGGCCTTTGCCGCCTATGACGTCGTGGTGGGACGCGGGCTGCTGGCGCAGGCCGGCGCACACATCGCGCCGCTGGCCAAGGGGCGGACGGTCATCGTCACCGACGAGACGGTTGCGGGTCTCCATGCCCAGACCCTGATCGCGTCGCTGACGGCGGCGGGCGTGACCAGCGAGATCGTGGCCGTGCCGGCAGGCGAGGGCTCCAAGTCCTTCGCCGAGCTGGAGCGGGTGCTGGACCGGCTGCTGGAGATCGGTCTGGATCGCAAGGACGTGGTCATCGCCCTGGGGGGCGGGGTCGTGGGCGATCTGGCCGGTCTGGCGGCGGCGCTGTTCATGCGCGGCATCGACTTCGTGCAGATTCCGACGACTTTGCTGGCCCAGGTCGATTCGTCGGTTGGCGGCAAGACGGCCATCGATACGCCGCGCGGCAAAAACCTGGTCGGCGCCTTCCATCAGCCGCGTCTGGTGCTGGCGGACATAGACGTGCTGGCCACGCTGCCGGAACGCCAGGTGAGGTCCGGCTGGGCCGAGGTGCTGAAGCATGGGCTGATCTGCGACGCGCCCTTCTTCGACTGGCTGGCAGGCGAGGGGGCTGCGGGCGCCAGGGGCGATCCGGCGGCGCTGGAACGGGCGGTGATCCGCTCGGTGGAGATCAAGAGCGCGGTGGTCGGCGAGGACGAGAAGGAGGCGGGGCGACGCGCCCTGCTGAACCTGGGTCACACCTTCGGCCATGCGATCGAGACCGAGGTCGGCTTCGACGAAGGCGCGCTGGCGCACGGCGAGGCGGTGGCGCTCGGCTGCTGCATGGCCTTCCGCTATTCGGCGGGTGAAGGCCTATGTTCGGCGGACGGCGTGGCGCGGGTCGAGACGGTGGTCGCGGCGGCTGGGCTGCCGACGCGGCTGGATCAGGCGGGATCATTTGCAGCCGATCGTCTGCTGGCCTTGATGGCGGGAGACAAGAAGGCCGAGGGCGGGGCGCTGACCCTGATCCTGGCGCGCGGCATCGGCCAGGCCTTCGTCGCCAAGGGCGTGGATGCGGCCAAGGTGCGGGCCTTCCTGATCGAGGAAGGCGCGACCGCGTGATGCGGATCGCCCCGGTCCCTCTGGAGGATCGCTTCGTGAGGCTCGAGCCGTTCGAGGAAGGATTGAAAGCCGAGGTCAAGGCCGCGCTGGATTGCGATCCCGAGGCCTGGAGCATCATGGTCGCGCCCGCCTATGGCGATCATTTCGAGGCGTGGTGGAACACCGCGATGGCGGCGATGCAGGCGCAGACGCGGATCGCCTATGCGGTGCGGCGGCGCTCGGACGGGGCGGTGGTCGGGACGACGAGCCTGTATGAGATCAACCCCGCCTATCGCCGCTGCGAGATCGGCTCGACCTTCTATCGGCCCGAGGCGCGGGGCGGGGCGATCAACCCGGCCTGCAAACGGCTGCTGCTGGGTCATGCCTTCGACGCGGGCGCTGTGCGGGTCGAGATCATCACAGACGCGGTTAACGCCCAGAGCCAGGCCGCCATCCTCAAACTAGGCGCCAAGGCCGAAGGCGTCATGCGCAAGCACAAGATCACCTGGACCGGTCGGGCGCGCGACACCGCCATGTTCGCCGTCATCGTCGACAACTGGCCCTCGGTGCGCCAGAGTCTGGATCGACGGTTAGCGGCCTTCACTTAGTCGACCGCTCGGCATTCCGTCGGCTGGCGGCCTTCGACGGACCAGGTGGCGAGGACGCCCTTGCCGCGCAGTTCGACGTTGGAGGCGCGGTACCATATGCCGTCGGCGGCGCGTTCCTGATACAGGTCGATGGCCTCGCCGGAAGAGTTGCGGATGGTGGCCATCTGACGCGGGTTGTCGAAATCGACCGACAGGCGCTCGCCATTGTCGCACAGATAGACGGTGTGGACGACGCGGTTCAGGGTGCGGTCCTGGATTTCGGCGCCGGTGCGCTGGCGGGCGGTCTGGGCCTGGATGGCGCGTTCCTTGACCTCGTCGCCGGTGCGCGGAGCCTTGTCGGGATCGGCGCCGCAGGCGGTGAGGAGGGCCAGGGCGGCCAAGCCGCTGAACACGATCGACTGCGGCAGATCCGGCTTGAACAAGGTCTTTTCCCTCCACGGCCCCGCCCAACGGCGCAGCTTTTCGCGGCGTTCTAACGTGCGCCGCCTGTCGCCGTTCCCCGTCTTTGACGGAAGAAGGATTTGAGCAGTGACGACGCCTCGCCCGCCAGAAGGCCTGAGTCCGTGGTCGGGCGCCAGTGGCAGGTGGGTTGTTCGAACAGACGCGGGCCGTGGATGACGGCGCCGCCCTTGGGATCGTCGGCGGCCCAGACCACGCGGCCGATGCGGGCGTGGCTTATGGCGCCGGCGCACATGGCGCAGGGCTCCAGCGTCACATAGAGGGTCAGGCCGGTAAGGCGATAGTTGTCCAGCGCCGTCGCCGCGCGCCGCATGGCGACGATCTCGGCATGGGCGGTGGGGTCGCGAGCTGCAATCGGACCATTGGCGCCGGTCGAAATTACCTCACCTGAGGCGGGATCGACAAGAATTGCGCCCACGGGCACCTCTCCTGCGTCCGCCGCCGCTTGCGCTTGGTCCAGCGCCATGCGCATGAACCGCTCATCATGGTCCGCCATACAGACGACAACGACAAGAAGCCCCGCGCCCGTCAAGACGAACGGTCGCCCCGGCCCTTTAAATCCTCCGGTCCCCGCAAGAGCGGCGACGGGACGAGATCATTCGGCGACAAGCCGCGCGGCCCTCGCGAAGACGGCGCCAAGCGGTTCGGCGACAAGGCCGACCGCCCACGCAGCGACAAGCCGCGCAGCGACCGGCCCCGCACCGACAAGCCGCGCAGCGATGGGGGCGGCAAGGACGGCAAGTCCAAGACGCCGGACACGCCTCTGCGCGCTGAGCGAATCGCCAAGACCATGGCCCGCGCCGGCATCGCCTCGCGCCGCGAGGTCGAGCGGCTGATCGGCCTGGGCAAGGTGGCGGTCAACGGCCGCATCCTGGATACGCCCGCGACCCTGGTGACGCGCGACGACGTGATCACGGTGGACGGCAAGCCCATCGGCTCGACCCAGGCCACGCGGGTCTGGCGCTATCACAAGCCGGCGGGCCTGTTGACCAGCCACAGCGATCCGACGGGACGACCGACGGTGTTCGACGCCCTGCCGGCCGGTCTGCCGCGCGTGATTTCGGTCGGGCGGCTGGACCTGGCGACCGAAGGCCTGCTGCTGCTGACCAACGACGGCGAGCTGAGCCGGGCGCTGGAGCTGCCATCGACCTCGCTTGTGCGTCAGTACCGGGCGCGGGCGCGGGGCAAGATCACCCAGGAGCAGTTAGACGCGCTCAAGGACGGCGTGGTCGTGGACGGCGTCTCTTATGGTCCCATCGAGGCCAAGCTGGACAAGGCCAAGGAGTCCAAGTCCGAGGACGGCAAGGCGCCGGCGAACCTGTGGATCTCGGTGTCGATCACCGAGGGCAAGAACCGCGAAGTCAGGAAGGTGCTGGAGTCCGTCGGCCTGACGGTCAACCGGCTGATCCGCCTGGCCTACGGCCCGTTCCGCCTGGACGTGCTGCCGGTCGGATCGGTGGAAGAGGTCGGGCCGCGCGTGATCCGCGAGCTGCTGGCCGACTACATCCGGCCCGAGAACCTGCCGACCGGCAATACGGTCGAAACGCCCGCGCCCATCCCCGGCCGTCGGGTCTCGACGCCCATCGTCAAGGGCCGGTCGGGTTCGGCCATGTCGGACCCGTCGCGCAAGCCCAGCCGCGTCCGCGCCGCCGAGACGGCCCAGGCCGATGCGGTCGAGCGCCGCGAGCGTCCGCCCAAGAAGGAAGGCTGGGCCAAGGCCGCGCCTAGGTTTGAGCATTCCAAGAGCTTCAAGCCGCGCGAACGCACCACGCCCGCCAGCGACCGCCCGGCGCGTGAGGATGGCGACCGGCCCAAGCGCGCCTTCAAGCCGCGCGACGACCAGTTCATCGACGATCGGCGCGGCAAGCCCGGCGCCAAACCGGCGGGACGCGCCGGCTCCGGCCCCCGCGCAGGCGGTCCCGGCGGAAAGCCGAGCAGCGGCCGCGACTTCAAGCCTCGCACGGGCGGCGCCGGCAAGCCGGCCGGTCCGTCTGGAACGAGCGGACGCGGGCCAGGCGGCAAGCCGCGCACGCCCCGCTGAGGATCGCCGCCGAGGACTGAGCGATGACGATCTCGACCGGGCGGTGCCTGTGCGGCGCCGTCACCTTCACCGCGACGCCGAACGGCGGGATGCACGCCTGCCACTGCCCGACCTGCCGGCGGCAGTCGGGCGGCATCCTGTTCAGCGTGGACTGCGGCGACAGCGTGGAGGTCACGGGCGAGGTGGCGACCTATGTGTCGTCCGACTGGGCGACGCGGCAGTTCTGTCCCGCCTGCGGGACGGGCCTGTTCTGGCGATCCAACGACGGGGCGATCACCATGGTTTCGGCCCAGGCGTTCGACGATCCGTCGGTCTTCGCCCTTGAGGACGAGTTCTGCATCGAGAGCAAGCCGGCGACCTATGCGCTGGCGGGCGAGCGGCCGCGCCTGACGACGGACGAGTTGTGGACGCAGTTCGCGCCGCCGCAGGATTGACGACAAGGGTTGCGACAGGGGGAATGGCGATGACGACGACGACAGCGGACCTGAGTCCGGCGAAGGGCGATCACAGCCTGGAACGGCTGCTGCTGTTCTCGGACGGGGTGTTCGCCATCGCCATCACCCTGCTGGCCATCGAACTGCATGTGCCCGAAGGCTGGAACGGGCAGTGGGCCAGCCTGTGGGCCGAGCGGTGGCCGATGTTCACCGCCTTTGCGCTCAGCTTCGCCATCATCGGCGTCTTCTGGAACACGCATCGGCGGGTGTTCGCTCGCATGACCGGCTTCAGCAACGGGGTGATGCTGTTCAACATGCTGGCGCTGGCCGGGGTGGTGTTGATGCCGTTCGCCACGACCCTGCTGTACGAGCAGCCGCGCAACGGCGAGGGGGCGTGGATCTATCTGAGCTTGGTGGCGCTGGTCGGCGTGATGCACGCCGGCGCCTATGGCTGGGCCGCCTTCGTGACCGATGCGATCCGGCCGCGACCGCATTGGGCGGTGCGCGCCACGGTGGTCGTGACCCATGCCCTGATGCCGGGGCTGGCCTGCGCGCTGAGCTTCTTCCTGATGGCGCGGGGCGTGGGGCTGCTGGCGGCCGTGACGGCGCTGGCGCTGGGGCTGCTGATCGCCGGCCGGGTCTGGGTCGGTCGGCGCTTTGGCGGAGCGGCCTGATGCGGATCGTCGCCGGAAGCCTGAAGGGCCGGGCCATCGTCGCGCCGGAGGGGCAGGGCACGCGCCCGACCTCGGACCGCGCGCGCCAGGCCGTGTTCAACGTGCTGGAACACGCCGCCTGGGGTGAGAGCCTGCAAGGCTTGCGGGTCATCGACCTGTACGCCGGTTCGGGCGCCCTGGGGTTCGAGGCGGTCAGCCGGGGGGCGGGCTTCTGCCTGTTTGTCGAGACGGACGACGGGGCGCGCGGCGCGATCCGCGAGAACGCCGACGCCTATGGGCTGATGGGACGCACGCGGGTGCATCGCAGGAGCGCGACGGACCTGGGCGTGCGGCCCGGCCCGATCGCCGAGGCGTTCGACCTGGCGTTTCTGGACCCGCCCTACGGCAAGGGGCTGGGGGAGCAGACGCTGGCGCGGCTGATCGAGGGAAGCTGGCTCAAGCCCGGCGCCCTGGTGGTGTTCGAGCGCGGGTCGGACGAGCCGGAGATCGACACGCCCGGCTATCAGCGGCTGGACGCGCGCGACTATGGCGCAGCCAGGGTGCTGTTCCTGAAGGTTTCGCCGACAGCGGAGTGAGGCGACGCTGCCCGTCTCCCAACGGGAGAGGGGAGGGTTACAGCTTGGCGACCAGGCCGCGCGCGGCGGCCGTCACCTCGGCCCAGGTGACCTCGAACCCTTCGCCGTCGCCGAAATAGGGGTCGGCGACGGCCTGGCCCTCGCGGCCGGGGACGTGGTCGAGCAGCAGGCTGAGTTCGGCGGTCGCGTCGTCGGGCCGCAGGCGGCGCAGGTTTTTCAGGTTCTCGTGGTCCAGGGCGATCACATGGGTGAAGCGGCGAAAGTCCGCCTGCGTCACCTGCCGCGCCTTCAACCCCGAAATCTCGACCCCATGCCGCCGCGCCGTCGCCTGCGCCCGTGGGTCCGGCGGCTCGCCCGCATGCCAGTTCCCGGTCCCGGCGGAATCGACGATCAGGTCGAGACGGAGCCGCTCCGCCTCGGCGCGTAGGGCGGCCTCGGCGAGGGGCGAGCGACAGATGTTGCCGAGGCAGACGAAAAGGATGGAGGTCTTATCTGGTTGATCCGCCATAAATTTCTTCCATCGTCTACCGGGCCGGATGTTCACCGACAGTCACATTCACAGGGACGGAGACATTGGTTTCCGATACCCGCATCTCCGCAGACGCGGCCATGTCTTTATTTTTTTCAATAGCAGTTCCGGTCAGAAACGAGTGAAAAATGCTCCAGATGACAGCAGAGACAAGTACTAACATGAATAATCCCGCAACCCAGCGTCCGATCACAAACGCTGGCTCGCCGCGTTTTACTCGTTTCCATTCCGATTTCAGCACAACAGATGCCGCATCAATGACAGCCTGTGATGATCGTTTGACTGCTTGATAGTCGAGAAGTCCTGCGCTCGTGCCGGGCTGCATTCCTGGAAGATCGTCAATGCTTTGATTGATGCGGGCACTGTCAATTTCCAAGTTATTTAGTCTTAGTCGTATCTTGGCTCTTAGACGGTATAGTTCTGAAGAGGCAGAGACGGCTTTAGCAATAGCGACGTCGTCGTCAGTTTTGGCGATGCTTAGGGCGTAGTGAATCGACCAGAAAAGTGCTAAAAGATCAGAGATTTCAGCACGAAGGCCGTCAATCCAAGCTTGTCGAAATTCTGAGATTTTAGCTTCTTTGGTTAGCACAAAGCCTGCAAAAGCCACGATAGCAGAGACCAGTGCAGCGATGACTGCCGCAGGAATCCAGCCAGTCTGTGTCAAAACCACCTCGATATTTCCCCATTACCTTTCGAATTCAGATCCATTTTTGCGTTAGTGGTTGTACACCGTCAAGATTACGCTGTCTTCAAGCGTGTCTCACTGTTTGTTCAAACGTTATTTGGACATCCTGCGATAATGATGCGGAGCGTCGCCGAACTTGATTTAACTCACCGTCTTCCAAAGAGCTTCTCCAGGTCATGCAGCTTGAGCTCCACATAGGTCGGCCGCCCGTGGTTGCACTGGCCCGAATGCGGGGTGGCTTCCATCTGGCGGAGAAGGGCGTTCATCTCCGGCGCCGAGAGGACGCGGCCTGAGCGGACGCTGCCGTGGCAGGCCATGGTGCCGCAGATGGCGGCGAGGCGTTCCTTGAGCGACAGGGCCTGGCCGTGTTCGGACAGATCGTCGGCGATGTCGCGGATCAGGCCCTGAACGTCCGTATCGCCCAGCATCGCCGGGGTCTCGCGCACCAGGACGGCGCCGGCGCCGAAGGCCTCGACGATCAGGCCCATCTCGGCCAGTTCCTCGGCGCGCGAGGCGACGCGTTCGGCCTCGGCCGGGTCCAGATCGACCACTTCGGGCGTCAGCAGGGCCTGGCGGGTCACGGCCCCCTCGGCCATCTGGGCCTTCATCCGCTCATAGACCAGCCGCTCGTGCGCCGCGTGCTGATCGACGATGACCAAGCCATCGCGGGTCTGGGCGACGATATAGTTGGCGTGGAGCTGACCCCGCGCGGCGCCCAGGGGGTAGTCGAGGGGGTCGGCGGGGGCGTGAGCGGTGAATCGTGACTCGTGACTGATCGAGGCGGCATCGGAGGGTTGCGACGGCCATGAGGGGCCGTCCCATGACGGCTCGACGCGGGCGCTGCGTTCGTTGAGGCCGGGCAGGACTTGCGCGGCGGCGGCGGGCTGGGACCAGCCGGTCCAGCCGCTGAAGCCTTGCGCCGACGGGGCGCTGGGGCTGTAGGCGACGCCGGTGTGGGGCTGGAAGCCGGAAAGGGCGTCGGCGGCGACGGTTGTGCTGGCGCGGTGGCCGGCGGCGTGGAGCCCGTGGCGCAGGGCGCCGACGATCAGGCCGCGCACCAGGGCCGGATCGCGGAACCGGACCTCGGCCTTGGCCGGATGGACGTTGACGTCGACATAGAGCGGATCGATGTCGAGGAAGAGGACGGCGGCCGGATGCCGGTCGCGCGCCAGGAAGTCGGCGTAGGCGCCGCGCAGCGCCCCCTGCAGCAGCCGGTCCTTCACCGGGCGGCCGTTGACGAACAGATACTGATGCGCCGCATTGCCGCGCGAATAGGTGGGCAGGCCCGCATAGCCGGACAGGCGCACGCCGTCGCGCGCCTGATCGATCAGCAGGGCGTTGGCCTCGAAGTCGCGACCGAGCAGGGCGGACAGCCGCTTCAGACGGCCTTCGTCGCCGAGATGTTCGGCGGGCAGGCGCAGGGTGACCTTGCCGTCCAGCGACAGGGTGAAGGCGACGGCCTCGTGCGCCATGGCCTGGCGCTTGATCTCTTCCGAGATGGCCATGGCCTCGGACCGCTCGGACTTCATGAACTTGAGCCGGGCGGGGGTGGCGTAGAAGAGGTCGCGCACCTCGACCCGCGCGCCGTGCGGGCCGGGGAAGGGGGCGGGGGCCAGGGGCCGGGTCTCGCCGCCCTCGACCGTGATGGCCCAGGCGTCGGTCTCGTCACGCGAGCGGGTGGTGATCGACAGGCGGGCGACCGAGCCGATCGAGGGCAGGGCCTCGCCCCGGAAGCCCAGGGTGTGGATGCGCAGCAGGTCCACGTCGCCGGCGTCGTCGGGCTCCAGCTTGGACGTGGCGTGGCGTTCGATGGCCAGCGGCAGTTCCTCGCGCGGAATGCCCTTGCCGTCGTCGGCGATCAGGATGCGCGACAGGCCGCCGCCGTCGACCTGGATCTCGATATTGCGGCCGCCGGCGTCCAGGGCGTTCTCCACCAGTTCCTTGATGGCGCTGGCCGGCCGCTCGACCACCTCGCCGGCGGCGATGCGGTTGACGGTTTCGGGGGAAAGGCGGCGGATGGGCATGAGCAGGCGAAGATAGGGCGCGGGGGGGATTCGCGCCATGCACGATCCTTTCCCTCTCCCGTTGGGAGAGGTGGCCCGAAGGGTCGGGTGAGGGTCGGGCGGTGGGCTAGTTCGCAACACCGCGACCCTCACCCTTTCGCGCGAAGGCCGATCGCTGACGCTCTCGGGCGCTCAAGCCCTCTCCCAACGGGAGAGGGATCAGTCTTCGGCTTTGGCTTTGGCCTTCTTCGCCGGAGCCTTTTTGGCGGCAGGTTTCTTGGCGGCGGCCTTTTTCGGGGCGGCGGCCTTCTTGGCGGGCGCCTTCTTCTTGGGCGCGGCGCCGGCCTTGGCGGCCAGAAGAGGCAGGGCGTCTTCCAGGGTCAGGTCTTCGGGCGCCGTGCCCTTCGGCAGGGTGGCGTTGATCTTGCCGGATTTGACGTAGGGCCCGAAGCGACCGGCCATGACGTGGATCGGCTCGCCCGTTTCCGGGTGCGCGCCCAGGTCCTTCAGCGGGGCTGTGGCCGCGCCGCGACCGGGACGACCGGCGCGCTTCTCGGCCAGCAGGGCGACGGCGCGGTTCAGGCCGACCTCGAACACCTCGTCGATGTCCGAGACATTGGCGTAGGTCCCGGCGTGCAGGACGAAGGGTCCGTAACGACCCAGGCCCGCCGTGATCATCTTGCCGTCCTCGGGGTGGACCCCGACCTCGCGCGGCAAGGCCAGAAGGCGCAAGGCCTGGTCCAGCGTCAGGGAGGCCGGCGACCAGCCTTTGGGCAGGGACGAGCGTTTGGGCTTGTCGCCCTCGGGCGGGGTGATTTCGACATAGGGGCCGAAACGGCCGATCTTCAGTTGGACCGGCTGGCCCGTTTCCGGATCGACGCCCAGTTCGCGGTCGCCGCTCTCGGCCGAGCCGTCCTCAGCCGACGGGCTGGCGACGGGGCGGGTGTATTTGCACTCCGGATAGCGGTCGCAGCCGATGAAGGCGCCGAAGCGGCTGGTCTTCAGGCTGAGCTGGCCCTGGTGGCACAGGGGGCACTCGCGCGGATCGGTCCCGTCGCCCTTGTCCGGGAAGATGTGGGCGCCGAGGCTTTCGTTCAGGGCGTCCAAAATGGCGGTGGTGCGCAGTTCGCCGGCGGCTTGCGTCGCGGCGTGGAAGTCCTGCCAGAAGTTGCGCAGCAGCACCTTCCAGTCCAACTGACCGGCCGAAACCTCGTCGAGCTGGGTCTCCAGCGCGGCGGTGAAGTCGTATTCGACCCACTTCTTGAAGAACTGCTCCAGGAAGGCCGTGACCAGCCGTCCCTTATCCTCGGGATAGAAGCGGTTCTTGTCGACGCGGACATATTCGCGGTCGCGCAGGGTCGACAGGGTCGAGGCGTAGGTCGAGGGGCGACCGATGCCCAGCTCTTCCAGCTTCTTGACCAGGGTGGCTTCCGAATAGCGCGGGGGCGGTTCGGTGAAATGCTGATCGGTGCGGATGGCGTCGACCTTGGCCTTGGCGCCTTCCTTCAGGGCGGGCAGGCGGCTGGTGTCGTCGCTCTCGTCGTCTTCGGCGCCCTTCTGCTTTTCGTCGCGGCCTTCCTCATAGACGGCGAGGAAGCCGTCGAAGGTGACGACCTGGCCGGTGGCGCGCAGACCCGTCTGGCCGTCGGCGGTCTCGATGTCGACGGTGGTGCGGTCCATCCGGGCCGCCTCCATCTGCGAGGCGACCATCCGCTTCCAGATCAGCTCATAAAGGCGCTGAAGATCGGATTCGAGGCGCAGGCTGTCGGGATGGCGCGCGATGTTGGTCGGCCGGATCGCTTCGTGCGCTTCCTGAGCATTCTTGGCCTTGGTCTTGTAATAGCGCGGTTCTTGCGGGACGAAGGCCGGGCCGAACGCCTGGTTGATGACCTCGCGCGCCTGGGCGATGCCCTCGGGCGTGGTCTGAACGCCGTCGGTCCGCATATAGGTGATCAGGCCGCCGGTCTCGTCGACCCCCTCGTACAGTTTCTGCGCCGCCTGCATGGTACGCTGGGCCGAGAAGCCGAGCTTGCGCGCCGCCTCCTGCTGCAGGGTCGAGGTGGTGAAGGGCGGGGCCGGATTGCGGCGGACGGGCTTCTTCTCCACCGCATTGATGGTGAAGTCGCCGGCGGCGATGGCCGCGCGGGCGGCGGAAGCCGTCGCCTCGTCCTTGATGTCCAGACGCTGAATGCGCTTGCCGGCGTGCTTGACCAGGCGAGCGGTGAAGGGCGGGCTGTCGGCGTTCAGGTCGGCTTCGATGGACCAGTATTCCTGAGCCTTGAACTTTTCGATCTCCATCTCGCGATCGACGACGATGCGCAGCGCCACCGACTGGACGCGGCCGGCCGAGCGGGCGCCCGGCAGCTTGCGCCACAGGACCGGCGAGAGGGTGAAACCGACGAGGTAGTCCAGCGCGCGGCGGGCCAGATAGGCCTCGACCAGCTCCATGTCGATCTGACGCGGATTGGCCATGGCGTCGAGCACGGCGGACTTGGTGATGGCGTTGAAGGTGACGCGCTGGACCTCTGTTTCCTTCAGCGCCTTCTTCTTGTTCAGCACCTCCAGCACGTGCCAGCTGATGGCTTCCCCTTCGCGGTCGGGGTCGGTCGCCAGGATGACGCGATCGGCGCGCTTGGCGGCCTCGGCGATTTCGGACAGGCGTTTGGCGCCCTTGGCGTCGGCTTCCCAGTGCATGGAGAAGTCGTCGTCTGGCAGGACCGAGCCGTCCTTGGACGGCAAATCGCGGACGTGGCCGTACGAGGCCAGGACCTCGTAGTCCGAGCCCAGATACTTATTGATGGTCTTGGCCTTTGCGGGGCTCTCGACGATGACGAGGTTCATAACGGTCCGGTCTCGGGAAGGGGCGCGAACGTGGTTGGAGCGGAGCCGTGAGTCAATCGCACCTGTCGTCTTACATCCCAAGGTAGTTGTGTTTTAATGAAGCGCGGTTAGATTGTGTTCTTGGCAACGGAGACGATCATGGCGACGGCGCACCCTCAATCGGCCTGCGAAACGGATCGCCAGGCGCATATCGAAGCGGCGGCCTTTCCGACGCGGGAATACATCGGCGCCATGGCGCTGGAAATGGCGCGGCTGGCGCGGGACGAGGGCGACGTGCGGCTGGCCGGCTTGCTGGAACAGGCGGCGACGGTGGCGGGTCATCCGCCGGCCTAGAGCGAAGCGAGACCGCCGGGCAGCAGGTCGGCGCGGCCGGTCAGGCTGAGCTCCAGCAGGGCGGCGGCGACCTGGGACACCGGAGCGTTGAGGGCGCGGGCGATCTCGTCGCGTGGGGTGGGTGTCGGCGACAGCAGGACGGCGACGCGGTCGAGGAAGGCGTCGTCGATGTCGCCGTCGAATCGCATCGGATCGGCGGGTGGCTCGCGCAGGGTGCGCAGGGTGTTGAAGGCGCGGTCGATGTCTTCGATCCCCTCGCACAGGATGGCGCCCTGGCGCAGCAGTTCGTTGGGCCCGCGCGCGCGGGGATCCAGCGGCGATCCGGGCACGGCGAAGACATCGCGGCCCTGTTCGGCGGCGAGACGGGCGGTGATCAGGGAACCGGACCGGACCTCGGCTTCAACGACCACCACCCCGCGCGACAGGCCGGAGATGATGCGGTTGCGGCGCGGGAAGTCGCGTGCCTGGGCGCGGGCGCCGACTGGGCTTTCGGAGACGACGCAGCCCTGGTCCGTCAGACGGGCGTAGAGGTCGGCGTGTTCGGACGGATAGATGTCGTTCACCCCGCCGCCCAGGACCGCGACAGTCCCGGTCGCCAAGGCGCCTCCGTGGGCGGCGGCGTCGATGCCGCGCGCCATGCCTGAGACGACGACATGACCGGCCTGACCGAGTTGCTGCGCCAGACCGCGTGCGATCCGCTGACCGCCCGCCGAGGCGATGCGGGCGCCGACGATGGCGACCGAGGGCTGGTTCAGCAGATCGACGCGACCCCGCGTCCACAGGATCGGCGGCGGCGGGTCCAGCGCGGCGAGCATCTCGGGATAGTCGGGATCGCCCAGCACCAGCAGGCGGGCGCCGATGGCGTCGCCGGCGGCGATCTCGCGTTCGACCGTCTCTACGGGGGGCGGAACGGAGGCGGAGCCGGACTTGCGCACCAGATTGGGCAACGCGTCCAGCGCACTGAGGGCCGAGCCGTAGCGGCCGATCAGTTGAGCGAAGGCGACGGGGCCGATGCGGTCGGTGCGAGCGAGCCGCAGCCGGGCGAAGCGTTCGGCCGGGTCCAGGCTCACGCCTTCTTGGCCCCGATGCGCGGTTCCTCGCCCTTCAGCAGCCGGGCGATGTTCTGGTGATGTCGAACCCAGATCAGGACGGCGGCGAACACGGTCAGGGCGAGGATGGGCAGGCTGACCGGCAAGCCGACGACGGCGAGCGGCAGAAGCGCCAGCAGAGGCGCGGTCGCCGATGAGATGAGCGCCGCCAGCGATGAATAGCGGAACAGGAAGGCGCAGAGCAGCCAGACCGCCCCCGCCATCAGGCCCAGCGGCCAGGCGGCAGCCAGCAACAGGCCATAAAAGGTGGCGACGCCCTTGCCGCCCTTGAAGCCCAGCCAGACGGGAAACAGGTGTCCCAGGAAGGCCGCGCCGCCGGCGATGGCGCCGGCCAGCTCGCTGCCGAACAGATGACGGGCGATCAGCAGGGCGACCGCGCCCTTGCCGGCGTCCAGCAGCAGGGTGGCCAGGGCCAAATCCTTGCGCCCGGTGCGAAGGACATTGGTCGCGCCGATATTGCCCGAGCCTATGTTGCGCACGTCGCCGGCGCCGGCTGCACGTGTGATCACCACGCCGAACGGAGTCGAGCCGAGCAGATAGCCGCCCAGCGCCACCAGCGCCAAGGTCCCGAGAGCCGGGGCCACTAGATCCTGCACGTTGATTCGCTCCCCGCGTGTCGTTGCGGCAAAATGCGTCGCGGGGCGGTCGGGAGCAAGGGCGATCCGACCTCTTGACCCGATGATCGGCGCAGCGTTTGGTCCGCGCGTCTTTCCGGAGCCGATCCATGACCCGTATTTCCGCCGCCGCCGCGACCCTGCTGCTGCTTTCGACGACAGGTTGCGTGGGTGCGCCGCCGATGGCGCCTGCGCCGTCATCGGGGCCGGCGATGGCGGCCTATTTCGACTGCGTGCGGGACGGCGGCGTGGCGATCTCGGCGCACCGGGCGGTTTCGGCGCTGGACCAGCCCGAGAATTCCATCGCCGCCATCGAGGCGACAGGCCGAGCGATCCCCAATGCGATCCTGGAACTGGACGCTGTCCTGACCAAGGACCGGCAATTGGTTCTGATGCACGATGACACCATGGACCGGACGACCACGGGGCGCGGGCGGGTCGCGGACCTGACGCTGGCCCAGGTGAAACAGGCGCGGCTGAAGGCGTCGGACGGCGCCCTGACGCGCGCCGCGCCGCCGACGCTGGGCGAGGCGCTCGACGCCGCCGGACGCGTGGGGGCCATCGCCAGCATCGACCTGAAACCCGCGGACGGCGAGACCACGGTCGATCTGGCGCGAGCGGTGATCGATCAGGTGCGTCAGTCGCGGGCCGGAAACCGGGTGATCCTGATCACCTATAACGACGCCGACGCGCGGGCGGTGGCGGCCATGGCGCCGGAGATGATGATCTCAGCCGGGCTAAGCGGTGTGGAGGATCTGAGCGGGCTGAACCCGGCGCAGATCCTGGCCTGGACCGGCACGCGCGAGGAGCGTCCTGCGCTTTGGCGCGCCCTGCGCGAGGCCGGCGTCGAGGTTCAGTTCGGCACACTGGGCGCCGAGGGCGTGCGCCGTGACGACCGCTACGCCTCCGACGGGGACGTATCGGAATACCGCGATCTGGTGCGCCAAGGCGTCACCGTGATCGCCACCGATACGCCGCTGGCCGTCAAATCGGTGCTGGGCGCCGAGGTGGCCAAGGCCGCGACGTGCGCGCGGCCGCGCTGATCTGTGCCTTAGAAGACCTTGCGACCGCCCACCCAGGTTCCGATCAGCTTGCCCTGAAGCCGGCGGCCGTCGAAGGGTGAGTTCTTGGATTTGGAGTGAAGGGCGTCCGCGTCGATGATGACGGGCGCGCCGGCGTCGAACAGGATGACGTCGGCGGGTGCGCCCTCGGCCAGGACGCCCGCGTCGAGGCCGAGCAGGGCGGCGGGCCCATGGGTCAGCGGACGCAGCACGTCGAGCAGGTCCAGGCCGTCTTCGTGGTGCAGGGTCAGGGCGGCGGGCAGCAGGGTCTCTAAGCCGATGGCGCCGGGCGCGGCCTCGGCGAAGGGCCGGCGCTTGTCCTCGGCTGGGGCGGGGGCGTGGGCGGAGGTGATGACGTCGATCAGGCCTTCGCGCACGGCTTCGATCAGGGCCTGGCGGTCGGCCTCCGAGCGCAGCGGCGGGTCCAGCCGGTAGAAGGTGCGGTAATCGCCGATGTCCACCTCGTTGAAGCACAGGTGGTTGATCGAGACGCTGACGGCGACCTCCAGCCCCTTGGCGCGGGCGCGGGCCAGGGTGTCCAGGGCGCCCTCGGTCGAAATCTGATCCACCAGGAACCGCGCGCCGGTCTGTTCGACCAGGGCCAGGTCGCGCTCCAGCCCGATCCGCTCGGCGATGGCGGGGCTGCCGGACAGGCCCAGGCGCGTGGCCAGTTCGCCGGAGGCGGCGACCGCGCCTTCCGTCAGCCAGGGGTCGGCCGGTCGGCAGGCGATCAGGGCGTTGAAGGCTGCGGCGTAGCTCATCACCCGTTGCAGGGTGCGGCTGTTGACGATGACCTTGTCGCCGTCGGTGAAATACAGGGCGCCGGCCTCGTCCATCAGGCCGATTTCGGCCATGCGCTGGCCGTCCAAGGCCTTGGTTGCGGCGCCGGCGGCGCGGACATTGACGAGGTTCAGGGCCGCGCCGCGACGCTGGATGAAGTCGATCATCGCCGGGTCGTCGACGGCGGGGTCGGTGTCGGGCTGAACCACGATGGTGGTCACGCCCCCAGCGGCGGCGGCCAGGCTGGCGGACTTCAGCGTCTCTTTGGGCTCGGCGCCGGGTTCGCCGGTCTTGACCCGGATGTCGATCAGGCCGGGCGCGAGGCACAGGCCGTCGGCGTCGATGATCTGATCCGCCGCCAGGTCCGGCGTCGGGCCGTGGATCACGCGGCTGATGGAACCGTCCTGGATCAGCAGGCCGCCGGGGCCGTCGTAGTCCGTAGCGGGGTCCAGCAGGCGGGCGTTGATGATGGCGACGGTGGTCATCGGGCGTCTCCCCAACGGGCGGAGAGTGAGGCCAGCACGGCCATGCGGGCGGCGACGCCCATCTCGACCTGATCCTGGATCAGCGAGACGTCCAGGTCGTCGGCCACGTCGGAATCGATCTCGACGCCGCGGTTCATGGGCCCGGGGTGCATGACCCGGGCGCCGGGATTGGCCCAGGCCAGCTTCTCGCGATCCAGGCCCCAGAAGCGGAAATATTCGCGGGTCGAGGGGACCAGGGCGCCGGCCATCCGCTCCAGTTGAAGCCGCAGCATCATGACTACGTCGCAGCCTTTCAGACCCTCGCGCATGTCATGGAAGACCTCGCAGCCCCAGCGGTCCGCGTCGCCGGGCACCAGGGTCGGCGGGCCGATCAGGCGGACGCGCGCGCCCATCATCTGTAGCAGGGCGACATTGGAGCGGGCCACGCGGCTGTGGGTGATGTCGCCGCAGATGGCGACGGTCAGGCTGGTCACATCGCCGAAGGCGCGGCGCATGGACAGCAGGTCCAGCAGGGCCTGGGTCGGGTGTTCGTGGCGGCCGTCGCCGGCGTTGACCACGGCGCAGCCGACCTTCTGGCTCAGCAGCTCCGCCGCGCCCGAGGCCGAGTGGCGGATGACCAGAATGTCGGGCTTCATGGCGTTCAGCGTGACCGCCGTGTCGATCAGGGTTTCGCCCTTCTTCACCGAGGAGGCGGCGACCGGCATGGTGACGACGTCCGCGCCCAGCCGCTTGGCGGCGATTTCGAAGGAGGAGGAGGTGCGGGTCGAGTTCTCGAAGAACAGGTTCACGACCGTGCGCCCGTGCAGCAGGTCCAGGGCCTTGGACGACTGGCGATTGAAGTCGACGAAGGCGTCGCCCAGGTCCAGCAACTGCGGCGTCACATACGGATCGAGGTCCGATGCGGCCAGGAAGTGCAGTTTGGGGAACGGAACCAGCCGGTCGCGGATGGTCTGATCGGTGACTTGAGCGGGCTGGGTCATCGAGACGCGGCTATAGGCGTGACTCGCCCTGAACGCCAGTCAGGTGAAGTGGAACAGGGCCAGCAGGATGGGAATGACCACGGCGCTGCCCACGGTCGTCAGGGCGATGACGCCGGCGATCAGGGGGGCGTCGCCGCCCATCTGGCGCGCCAGGATGTAGGAGGCGGCCGAGCCGGGCGCGGCGCCGCAGATCAAGGCGATGCCCTGCGCCAGGCTGTCGCCGCCCAGCGCCCAGGCGATGAACCACATCAGCGGCGGCATGACCCCGAGTTTGACCAGGCTGACAGCGGCGATGGTGGTGCGGCGGCGTTTGACCTCGGCGAAGGACAGACCCGCCCCGGCGACGATCAGGCCCAACGGCAGGGCGGCGGCGCCCAGCAGGTCCATCGCCTCCGACAGGCCCGGGATCAGCGGCACGCGTAGCAGGTTCAGCGCCAGGCCGATCAGACAGGCCAGCAGGATCGGATTGGCCAGCATCGACTTGATCAGGCCGACGACCGACGGCTCGCGGCGCAGTGAACCCCATTTCGCCAGCACGGCGACGCAGGCGATGTTGGTGACGGGAATGATGAAGGCGATGGCGACCGCGGCCAGCGCCGTGCCTTCCGAGCCATAGACCGACTGGATCACCGGCACGAAGACGAAGCTGTTCCAGCGGATCACGCCCTGGAAGACGCTGGTGTAGGCCGGGCCGTCCAGTGTGATCAGGGGCTTGGCCGTCAGGGTCGCGGCCGCCACGATCAGGGTCGCGCCCACCGCCGCAGCCCCCGCCACCGTCGCGCCGCCGCCGGCGAGGTCGGCGTGCCAGATCGCGGGGATCAGGAAGCTGGGATAGAAGATGTTGATCGACAGCTTCTCGATCGGGCGCCAGGCCTCGTCGGGCAGGAAGCCGGACTTTCTGAGGCCGTAGCCCAGGGCGATCATCAGAAAGACCGGCAGGACGCCGGCGATCAGGGCCGTCAAACCCAGGTCGCCTGGTCCCGAACCCGATCCAGCGCCCCTTGCAGAATCCAGGCGGCGGCGGTGCGGTCCACGACCTGGGCGCGGCGTTTGCGGTTCAGGTCCAGATCCTCGATCAGGAAGCGCTCGACCGCGCTGGTGGACAGGCGCTCGTCCCAGAAGGCGATGTTGACGGGCCGCAGCCGCTCCAGATTGCGGGCGAAGGCGCGGCACGACTGGGCGCGCGGACCTTCGGTGCCGTCCATGTTGGCGGGCAGGCCGATGACCAGGGCCGAAACCTTGCGATGCGCCATCAGCTTGAACAGGTGTTCGGCTTCCTGCGTGAACTTGGACTTGCGGATCAGCTCTAGCGGCGAGGCGATCAGGCGCGTGGAATCCGACACGGCGACGCCGATGGTCTTCTCGCCCAGATCCAGCCCCATCCACGGCGTGTCGGGCGGGCAGGCGGCGGGCAGGTCGAGGAGGTCGAGGACGGGCACGGCCTGCGGTTAGGACTGGCGCGCACCGAAGTCAAAGGCGATGGTGGAGACGATCGACACGAAGGACGATGACATGCGCATAGTGACAGCGGCGATGACGGCTTTCGGGCTGGTGCTGAGTGGTTGCGGACAGGCCGACGCGCCGGCCAAGACCGAGACCGAGACCGCACAGGATACTCATATCGCGGCAGCCGCGCCGACGCCGAGCGCGATCACGCGTGCGGCCCCGCCACCGACCGGCAAACCGGTCGGGCCTGCCGAACGGCGCACGGCCGCTGCACGCGAAGAGATCGGCACGGCGGCCGACGTCTCGCAGTTGCAGGCCCTGCCGGATCAGAACGCCAAGGTCTTCAGCCTGTCGGGCGGCGATCCGGCGGTGAATGGTCTGGTGACCTATTTCGCCCTGTTCGGCGGTTCGGCCGAGGGCTGGCGCGCCTATCCTTTGGGCGACTACGCCGAATGGAAGGTCGTCGAGGCGAAAGGTGGGCGCGTGGTCCTAGCGGTGCGTCAGGACACGGCGGGGCCGAACGGCGACATCCTGAAGGTGGAGCGCACGGTGCAGATCGACTTCCCGCCGAGCGGCGAGACGCCGCCGGACGCGGTGTCCGTCAGCACGTCGCGGTGAGATCACGCCTGACGACGGGCGGCTGATCCTTGTGAATCCCAAAGCGGGCGGCTAATCCGACCGCTTCGTTTTCATTTTGTGTGTTGGAGGGCCGCATGGCCATCGACGCTGCGACGGTGCGCAAGGTCGCGCATCTCGCCCGCATCAAGACCCCTGAGGACCGGCTGGAGCCGCTGGCGCAGGAGCTGAACGGCATCCTGGCCTGGATCGAGCAGTTGGATCAGGTGGATGTCGAAGGCGTGGAGCCGATGACCTCGAACGTCGCCCAGCCGCTGCGCCTGCGCGACGACGTCGTCACCGACGGCGCCAAGGTCGATGCGGTCTTGTCGAATGCGCCCAAGTCGGCGGACGGCTTCTTCGTCGTGCCCAAGGTGGTCGAATAGTCATGAGCGACCTGACCAAACTGACCCTGAAGGGCGCCGTCGACGGGCTGAAGGCCAAGGACTTCACCTCGGCCGAAATCACCCAAGCCTTCCTGACCACCATCGAGGCCGCGAACCCGACGCTGAACGCCTATGTCGAGGTGACGGCGGACAAGGCCATGGACATGGCGCGCGCGTCCGACGCCCGCATCGCCGCCGGCCAGGGCGGGGCGCTGGAAGGCGCGCCGTTGGGGATCAAGGACCTGTTCTGTACCGAGGGCGTGCAGACGACGGCCGGCTCCAACATGCTGCGTGGCTTCACGCCGCCCTATGAATCGACCGTCACCGCCAATCTGTGGCGCGACGGGGCGGTCATGCTGGGCAAGCTGAACATGGACGAGTTCGCCATGGGCTCGTCCAACGAGACCTCAGCCTTTGGCCCGGTCAAGAACCCGTGGAAGTCGACCGGCTCGAACGCCGAGCTGACGCCGGGCGGTTCGTCGGGTGGTTCCGCCTCGGCCGTGGCGGCGGACCTGTGCCTGGCTGCGACCGCATCGGACACCGGCGGTTCGATCCGCCAGCCGGCCGCCTTCACCGGCACGGTCGGGATCAAGCCCACCTATGGCCGAGCCAGCCGCTTCGGCATGGTGGCCTTCGCCTCGTCGCTGGACCAGGCCGGGCCGATCACCAAGACGGTGGAGGACGCGGCCCTGCTGCTGCAATCCATGTGCTCGTTCGACGCCAAGGATTCGACCAGCCTGGACATCGCCACGCCCGACTGGACCCAGTCGGTCGGCAAGTCGGTCAAGGGTCTGCGCATCGGCGTGCCGCGCGAATATGTCGTGGACGGGATGCCGGCCGAGATCCAGGCCCTGTGGGACCAAGGCGTGGCCTGGCTGAAGGACGCCGGCTGCGAGATCGTCGAGATCAGCCTGCCGCACACCAAATACGCCCTGCCGACCTACTATATCGTGGCGCCGGCCGAGGCGTCGTCGAACCTGGCTCGCTATGACGGGATGCGGTTCGGGCACCGGGCGGAGGACTTCAAGTCGCTGGACGACCTGTATGCGACCTCGCGCGCGGAAGGGTTCGGCAAGGAGGTCCAGCGTCGCTTGACCATCGGCGCCTATGTGCTGTCGGCCGGCTTCTACGACGCCTACTACGTCAAGGCGCTGAAGGTGCGTCGCCGCATCGCCGAGGACTTCGATAATGTCTGGGGCCAGGTGGACGCCATCCTGACGCCGTCGACGCCGTCGGCTGCGTTCGCGCTGGGCGACAAGCAGATCGACCCGCTGACCATGTATCTGAACGACGTCTTCACGGTGACGACCAATCTGGCCGGCCTGCCGGGCATCTCGGTGCCGGCGGGCGTGGACGCCGGCGGCCTGCCGCTGGGTCTGCAGGTCATCGGCAAGGCGCTGGACGAGGCGACGGTCTTCCAGGTCGGCGCCGCGCTGGAACGGGCGGCGGGCTTCACGGCCAAGCCGGGCAAGTGGTGGTGAGCATGAGCGACAATACCAAGACCATCAAAGGCCGCACCGGCGATTGGGAAATCGTCATGGGCCTGGAAATCCACGCCCAGGTGGCGTCCAAGGCCAAGCTGTTTTCCGGCGCGGCCGTCGGCTTCGGCGCGGGGCCGAACGAGCAGGTGTCGCTGGTCGACGCGGGCTTTCCCGGCATGCTGCCGACGCTGAACAAACACTGCGTCGAACAGGCGGTGAAGACGGGCCTGGGCCTGCGCGCGCAGATCAACCGCCGCAGTCAGTTCGACCGCAAGAACTACTTCTATCCCGACCTGCCGACCGGCTATCAGATCAGCCAGCTTTATTACCCCATCGTGGGTGAAGGCGTGGTCGAGGTGGAGGCCGAGGACGGCAGCTTCTTCAACGTCGGCATCGAGCGGCTGCACCTGGAGCAGGATGCGGGCAAGCTCATCCACGACCTGTCGCCGACCGAAAGCTACGTCGATCTGAACCGGGCCGGCACGGCGTTGATGGAGATCGTCTCTCGTCCCGACCTGCGCACGCCGGACGAGGCGGTGGCCTATTTGAAGAAGATCCGGACCATCCTGATCTATCTGGGCACCTGCGACGGGGACATGGAGAAGGGCAATCTGCGGGCTGACGTGAACGTGTCGGTTTGCCGGGCCGGCAACTACGACAAGTTCAAGGAGACGGGCGACTTCAGCTATCTGGGGACGCGCTGCGAGATCAAGAACGTCAACAGCTTCCGCTTCATTTCTCAGGCGATCCAGTATGAGGCGCGCCGCCAGATCGAGATCCTGGAGGACGGCGGTTCGATCACTCAGGAGACGCGCCTGTACGACCCGACGGCCGGCGAGACGCGCTCGATGCGGTCCAAGGAAGAGGCGCAGGACTATCGCTACTTCCCCGATCCCGATCTGCTGCCGCTGGATCTGGAAGAAGCCTGGATCGCCGAGATCAAGGCGTCTCTGCCCGAGCTGCCAGACGACAAGCGCAAGCGTCTGATGGCGGACTATGGCCTGTCGCAATACGACGCCATCGTGTTGATCTCGGAACAGGCTAAGGCCGACTATTTCGAAGCCGCCGCCAAGGGGCGCGACGCCAAGCTGGTGTCGAACTGGGTCACCAATGAGGTTTCGGCGCGCCTGGCCGCCGAGGGCAAGGACTTCAGCGAGAACCCGCTGCCGGCGGCGCACGTCGCGCAACTGGTGGAGTTGATCGAGACGAACGTCATCTCGTCCAAGATCGCCAAGGAGGTCTTCGATCACGTCTGGAACGGCGAAGGCTCGCCGGCCGAGGTGGTCGAGAAGCATGGCCTGAAACAGGTCACCGACACCGGCGCCATCGAAAAGGCCGTGGACGAGATCATCGCCGCCAACCCGGACAAGGCGGCGGCCGTGGCTGAAAAGCCCCAGGCCATCGGCTGGTTCGTCGGTCAGGTCATGAAGGCCACGGGCGGCAAGGCCAATCCGGCGGCGGTCAACGACATCCTGAAGGCCAAGCTGGGCCTGTAAGGCGCGGCGTCGAACGAAAAGCAAAGGCCCTGCGGAGCGATCCGCAGGGCCTTTTCCATTTCCAGGCTCAGGCCGACGGCGGGACGGGCGGCGCCGGCGGTGCGGGGGGAGCCGGAGGCGCAGGCGGGACGGGGGCGTCCGGGTCGGTTGGCGCTGGCGGAGCGGGCGGGGCAAGCGGAGGGGGCGGCGCAGACTCATCGACAGGGGGCGGCGCCGGGGGCGCGGGCGGCGCAGGCACGGCGGGATCGACCGGCGGCGGGGCCGGGTGGTGCGGAGTCTGATGATCGACCGGCGGGGGCGGCGGAGGCGGCGCGCTGGGCGCTTGCTGAGCGGTTGCGGCGCCGGCCAGCAGCATTGAGGCGGCCAAGGCGGTCAGTGCGATCTTCATCGGGGACATGTCCTTCGGTTGAAACGCCATCCGGAAACACTTCCGGACGTCATCGTGAATGGCGACGAAGACCAGCGTCGGAGCGCATCGCGGCCGATTTTCGTCCGGCGGGTTTCAAGTCGTTTCAAGCACTGATTGCTGAAGCTGATCTCGGCTGAGCGGCGTTTGTGGCGCAGCTGAGGGCTTCGAATACCTGGCGATCCAATGACGCATGACAAGATGTCGCACCGGAACAAGGTCACGCGAGGGTCACCGTTCGCAATCCTTCAGCGAAGCGGGGCAATAAAAAAGCCCGACGGCGCGGGGCCGTCGGGCGGAAGTGCAAAATCGTCAGGCTGTTACCAGCGCCAGGCGTCGCGGATGACGTCGATAATATAGCCGTCGTATTCGTCGATCAGATACAGGGTGTTGTCGACGGAAACCCAGCGCGTGCCCTCGGGCGGATAGCCTAGGCCGTAGGTGCGCCAGTCGTTCAGCTGATAGCGCCAGAAGGCATCCGGCAGATACTGCCCGACCGACCACGACCGACCCCAGTAGGAGCGCGGCACGCTGTAGTAGCCCCAACCCGGCGCGAAGTAGAAGCCGACGCGTACGCCGTTGTAACCCCTGAAGCGCCGATCATTGCGCCACCAGTCCGAGCGGTGGTTGCGATAGAAATCCCGCCGCCATTGATCGCCGTTGAAGCGCTGGCGGAACTCGCGATGCTGACGGTCGCGGTCACGACCGTTGTTCCACGCCGAGCCTGGACGGTCGGGACGGTTCCAGCCGTTTCCAGGACGGTCGGGGCGTTGACCGCCAGCATTTGGGCGGTAGGGCCGATCGGGTCGGTTCCAGCCGCCTTCGGGCCGGTCGGGACGCTGGCCGCCGGTATTCGGACGATCGGGTCGGTTCCAGCCGCCTTCGGGCCGGTCCGGACGCTGGCCGCCTGTATTCGGACGATCGGGCCGGTTCCAGCCGCCCTCGGGTCGGTCCGGACGCTGGCCGCCGGTATTCGGGCGATCGGGTCGGTTCCAGCCTCCTTCGGGCCGGACCGGACGCTGGCCGCCGGTGTTCGGACGATCGGGCCGGTTCCAGCCGCCTTCGGGACGATCCGGACGCTGGCTGCCGGTGTTCGGGCGATCAGGGCGGTCCCAGCCGCCTTCCGGTCGGTCGGGACGCTGGCCGGCCGTGTTGGGGCGGTCAGGCCGAGACCATCCGCCTTCGGGACGATCCGGACGTTGACCGCCAGCATTGGGACGTTCGCCACCCGACGGGCGCTCGGGACGGGGCGTATCGTTTGCGGGGCGGCTGGGACGTTCCGGGCGAGGCTCGCGCGGTCCGTCCTCACGACTCATCTGCGGGCGCTCGGGCCGGTTCATGCCGCGGGCGCGCCCTTCGCGCTGCGGCCGTTCCTGCTGAGCCTGGTCCTGTTCCTGGGCGAGGGCTTGTATCGGAGCTGCAAGCGGGCCGGCGACGGCGGCGATGGCGGTGAAAGCCATCAGGAGGCGTTTCATGGTCTTTGGTTCCTGCACGCCGGGTCTCCGGCGGCTTGAGGCGATCATCGATCCGTGGCGATGAACCCAGGCTGAACACTGTTCGCAATCAAGGGGCTGTCGGAAAAAGCAGAACCCCGCAGGCAAGACCTGCGGGGTTCGATCGTCCGGTTATGACGGGGCTTAATAGACGCCCGAGAGAACGCTGGCGATCAGGCCGCTGGCCACAGCGATCAACAGGATGTCGTTGCCGGCGTGGACGTAGCGATAGCCGCGCGGGGCTTCGCGAAGGCCGTAAACATAGGGGTCGCGGACGTAGTAGCTGCGATACTGTGCCGGCAGATAGCCGCCGGTGCGCCAGCGATAGCCGTTGTAGCGCGGCTCGACCCGGTAGTAGCCATAGCTGGGCGCATACCAGTAGCCCGAGCGCGGACCGTTGTAGCCACGGAAGTCCGAGCGGCCGCGCCACCAGTTGCTGTTGTTGCGGTCCCAGCGGTCGTTGCGCCAATTGCGACGGTCGTCCCGACGTTCCGCCCAGTAGTCGCGGCGGTCGTCGCGGCGGTCACGACGATAGTCCTGACGGCTGTCATAGCGACCGTCGCGCCAATCGCGGCGATCTTCACGGCGTTCCTGGCGGAAGTCGCGTCGGTCGTCACGGCGATCCTGACGATACTCGCGGCGGTCGCGGTCCTGGGCCTGGGCGAGCATCGGCACGGCCGTGGTCGACAGGGCGAGGGCGACGACGGCGGCCTTGGTGAGACGGTTCATCTTCGTGCTCCATTCTGGGCCGCCGACGGATGTGCCGACCCGACCCGTTAATGATGAGCAAGGTCGGATTTCGCGCCTGAATGCCCGCTGAACGATCGCGTCAGGTTTGCGGAGCGCTCGTGGCGCGCCGGCGAGGCGTGAACGAGAGATTTATCAGAGATTTCCGAGATCTGAATTCTGTCGGAAGTATTCATTTTTGCTTTACTGAAAAGTCCGAGCGAGGCCTTTCGCCGTTAACTTTAACTTCAAACCACCGGTATTTGATGGCGTCTCAGAGGCGGGCCCAGAATGGCGCCCGATCAGGAGATACGGTGATGAACGCGCAAGAAATGGCGCACGACCTGCAGGCCCACGACGACGGTCTGCCGCTGCCGACCCCGGACATGTCCGGCGACGACCTGTTCAAACTGGGCATGATGTATTCGGCCGGATCGGGCGGTTGCCCGATGGACCGGGTGTCGGCCCACATGATCTTCAACCTGGCGGCCATGAAGGGTTCGATCGAGGCGCGCGTCTATCGCCGCGAGATGAGCCTGGAGATGGAACGCGAGGAGATCGCCGAAGCGCAGAAGGCCGCGCGTCGCTACATCGACCAGGGCGTCGTTCAGCTGGTCGCCTAAACGACCATCTAGAACTGGGCGTAGCCGTTGCCGTTCGATCCGTTGATCGAATAGCTGAAGCCGATAGGCAGGGCGGCGCGCACCTGGGTGAAGAAGGCCGCCAGTTCGCCCAGCGTCGAACGCGGCACGAAGACGATATCGCCACGCCGCAACGGCACGACCTCGCCGCGACGCGGACGCAGGTCCACCACCCGCATCATGCGCGAGCCGCCAGGGCCGCGACGGATCAGGGCCACGCTGTCCTGACGCGACGTCGGGGCGAACCCGCCAGCCTGGATTACTGCCTGATAGGCGTCCAGATCGCCGATCATTTCGAAGACGCCCGGGTTGCGCACCTCGCCATCGACCCAAACGCGGATCGGGCCGGCCTGGCGTAGGGTGACCTCGACAACAGGGCGCACCAGCTGGGTCGCATAGGCCGCAGAGACGACCTGCTGAAGCTGGGGCAGTGTGCGATCCGCCGCCATGACCGATCCGATCAGGGGCAAAGCGATACGGCCGTCGGGACCGACCTTGAGGGTGCGTGTCAGTTCCGAAGCCGTCGGCGTCGCCACTTCGATCTCGTCCCCAGGATAGAGCAGATATTCCGGCTCTTGGTCCGTCCAGGGGGCGAAGGGCAGGCCGGCGAGCGCGTCGTAGGGCGACCGGTCGACGCGCCGGGGATCGCCAGCGCCGCCGGCGCCGCCGCAGGCCGCTAGCGACGCGGTGATGGAGGCTGAACCCAGGGTCAGCAGAAACAGGCGGCGATCGGTCAGCATGGGAATCGGTCGGCCTCGACGAGGGATATCGGGCAACCTCGCCGGTTATGGGTAATCATCGGTTAACGCCGGTGCGCGAAGGGTGAGGATCACACGCCTTTCAAGGGATTCGGCCCGCCCGATGCGCTCCACCGCACACGTCACCACAAGGCCGCGCTACGGCGTTCTGGACGTGATCGGCCTGTTGTTCCGCGAACTGCTGCTCATGATCATCGTCTTCGTGGTGATCCTGGGGCTGGGGTTCGCCGCCGCCATGACGCTGAAGAAGAGCTACACCGCCACCGGATCGGTCTTCGCAGGCGTGGGGCAGGAATACGTCTATCAACCGCGCGTCGGCACGGCGGAGCGGGGCCAGGCGCCGCAGGGCGACGAGGTCGCCAACTCCGAAGCCGCCATCTTGGGCTCCAGCGCCGTGCGTCAGAAGGTGGTCGAGGCCCTGGGCCCCGCCGCCATTTTGGGCGAGCAGCCCAAGGGCAGTCCACAGGCGGCGCGGTCCGCCGCGCTGAAGGCCGTCGGCGGCGGCCTGGGCGTCGCCACGGCGCCGGGCAGCGCGGTCATCCACCTGACCTACAAGGCCGACGATCCCGAACGGGCAGCCCGGGTGCTGAACACGATCATCGAGCAATATCTGATCTATCGCCGCGAAGTCTTCCAGGACAAGACGCCGGCCATCGCCAGCCAACGCATCGCTTTCGAGGATGAACTCGGCAATGCGGACCGCGCCTACGAGGCCTTCCTGGCGTCGAACGACATCGGCGACTTTACGGCGGCCAAGGCGACGCTGGCGGCGACCTATCAGACGGTCTTCACCGATCGGATGTCGACGCAAAGCCAGCTGAACCAGACCGCCCAGCGGCTGAACACCCTGGTGGCGCAGCAGGCGGGAACACCGGCTGAGGTGGCGCTGCAGCAGGATCTCAACATCTCGGCCCAGGACCAGGTGCTGCAACTGCGCACCGAGCGCGAGCAACTGCTGTCGCGCTATCAGCCCGACGCCCAGCCGGTGAAGGACATCGAGGCGCGGATCAATCAACTGCAAGCCTATGTCGCGACCGGCACGGCCGTCGGGGCCAAGGAGGTCCGCACCGGGCCGAACCCTGTCTGGACCGAGCTGGAAACCACGCGGATCAACACCCGGGCCGAGCGCGACTCGCTGGCGGCGCGTCTGGCGGTGCTGGACCGGCAGCTGGCCGATATCCGTTCGCGGCAGGCGCGGTTGACTGCGCTGGAATCCGAGAACACGACCCTGGCCGGCAGTCGCGAAGTGCTGAGCGCCTCAATCCGAGAGTTCCAGCAACGCGAGACCCAGAGCCGCGCCGATAACGCCCTGGTCGCCGCCGGCGCCGACAATGTCACCGTCATCGAACGCGCCCAGCCGCCGGCGACCGGCAAGAGCCTGAAAATCCCGCTGCTGGCGGCGGTCTTCCTGTTCGCCGGCTTCACCGCTCTGTGCGTCGGCCTGTTGCGGGTGTTCACACGGCGCGGCTTCACGACGCCGGCATCCGTCAGCCGCACCCTGGACATGCCGGTCCTGGCCGTCGCGCCGGCCAAGGCGGCCTAGCCGAACTCGTGCTAGGCTGAGGGCTTAGGGAGCGCCTTGGCGATTCGATGGTCGATCTGACTTCAGAAATGGCGGGCCTTTGGGCGGCGCTGGGACCGGTGCCGGCGCACCGTGCGCGCGTGATCCAGTTCGCCTCCGCCGCGACCGGCGAGGGCGTCTCGACCGTGGCGCGGGAGTTCGCGCGGCTGGCCGCGGTGCGGGCGCGCAAGCCCGTGTGGCTGATCGACGGCGATCTGGCCCAGCAGGGGCAGTTGGAAACGGTGTCGGCCGAACCGGATCGTTTCGGCCAGGTCGGCAAGGCCGCGCAAGGCTCGCCCGACGGCTCAAGCTTCTACGCCGTGACGCCGCGCGTGACCGGGCGCGACGGCAAGCCGGTGCCGGACTCGCGGCTGCTGACGGCGCGGTCCTGCCTGGGCGGCCGGTTGTGGGTCACGCATTTCCACATGGAAGCGCTGCGGTCCGGGCACCGGGTCGAGGCGGTTGGAGAGCCCCGCTACTGGGAGGCGCTGCGGCCTCACGCCGACACCATTGTCATCGACGCACCCGCCGCCGACCGCAACGACATGGCGATCATCCTGGCGCCCTTCGTTGACATGACGGTGCTGGTGGTCGCGGCAGAAAGCACCGCCGCCCACGCGCCGGTCATCCTGCGCGACGAGATTGAAGCCGTCGGCGGCAAGATCGCCGGCGTGGTCATGAACCGCTCGACCTACAAGGCGCCGGGGTTCCTGCAGCGACTGATGGGCTGAAGCCGCTTTTGAAGCGGACATTTATGGCGTCCGATTTCGCACATTCAGCAAGAAAATGAGGCGGTTGCGTTGAAATTGAGCGCGGATGCGGCGCCTTTGCGTGCGTCGCGCATTGTGTGGCCATGACAAAGTCCGTCGCATTCGTCGGAGCGGGGCCGACGACGCTCTACGCTCTTCATGCCCTGCTGTCTCAAGGCGCCGTTTCGGCGCGGGTGACGGTGTTCGAGGCGCGCGAGACGGCCGGTTGCGGCAGCCCCTACAGCCCGGACTGGAACGACGCGGCGATGCTGTCCAACATCGCCAGCATAGAGATCCCGAAGTTACAAAACACGTTGGCCGACTGGCTGTCGGCACGAACGCCCGCCGAACTGGCAGAGCTGGACGTGGATGGGGCGTCGCTCGATGAGCGCACGTTCGTTCCACGTGTTGCCCTGGGGCGGTATTTCGAAAGCCAGTTCGCCACCCTGGTTCAGCAGGCCCGCGCCAAGGGCGTCGATATCAATGTGCGGACGGGATGCCGGGTCATCGATGCGGCGAACCGCAGGGATGGGATCGAACTGACCTTCACATCGCCGCCGTCGCGGAAGATCGCCAGGGCTGTGTTCGACCATGTGGTTCTGGCGACGGGTCACCAGTGGCCGTCGCGGCCGGACGCCCAGCCCGGATATTTCCTCAGCCCATGGCCCGCGTCGGTCCTTGCTGATGTTCCGGCGAGGCGGATCGGCATTCGGGGGTCGTCATTGACGGCCATCGATGCGGCCGTCGCCTTGGCCACGTCGCACGGGGACTTCGTTCGGCGCGACGATCGGCTGATCTATCAGCCCGCGCCAGATACCGAAGATTTTCACATCGCCATGATGTCGCGAAAGGGTTTGCTGCCCGAAGCAGACTTCTATTTTCCGCTGCCGCATGGCCCGCTGGCCTATTGCACGCCCGAGGCCGTC
The DNA here is from genome assembly GCF_027886425.1 of Brevundimonas vesicularis. Taxonomy (NCBI): domain Bacteria; kingdom Pseudomonadati; phylum Pseudomonadota; class Alphaproteobacteria; order Caulobacterales; family Caulobacteraceae; genus Brevundimonas; species Brevundimonas vesicularis. The sequence continues at coordinate 1,610,132 of NZ_CP115671.1, forward strand.
GCTGCGGCTGTGGCGCGCGGTCCTGACGGGCTGCTGGACGCCGTATTCGACCTGTTTCGAACCGAGCTGATCCACCTGGATCCCGACTACGCCGCCGAGACGGGACTACATGATGCGACGCTGGAAACCTTCGCCGAGGCCTATTTCGCTCGGCGCGCAGCGGTTGATCCCTTCGTCTGGGCCGCCGCGAACCTGAAGGAGGCGCAGGCGAACCATGCCGCACAGGTGACGGTGGCCTGGCGCGACGGCATCCTGCGCATGCACGAGATCGTCGCCGTCATCGTGCCGCATCTGGACAGCGCCGAGTTCGAGCGGTTCAGCCGTGCCTTCAAGCCGATCTTCGTCGATATCTACGCCGGCGTGCCGCACGAATCGATCGAGCGGATGCTGGCGCTGCACGCCGCCGGACGGCTGGACGTCATCGCCTTGGGCGACGATCACGAGGTGGATACGCGCTGTCCCGAAGGCGGCGCGCGCGTGACGATCGGCGACACGAGCCGCCATTTCCCGATCTTCATCGAGGCGACAGGGCAGGCGGCCTTGAGCGGCATCCAGTTTCCCTTCCTGTCCCTTCTCGAGCAGGGGATCGTTCGAGATCAGGTCGCCAACGATGCGCCCGACGTGGTCCGGGGGATTGCGGTCGACGACCTGTTCCGGCCGGTCGATGCGCCCCTGCCGACGGATCGGCTGTTCTGTCTCAGCCTGCCGTTCATCATGGGGCGGCATCCCTTTGCGCAAGGGATTACCAGTTCGCACGAAATGGGTGGGATCGTCGGTCGGCGACTGGCGTTGATCCTGAATACCGCAAAGCCTGCGGTCGATCACGCCGAAACGGCGGCCTGACGCGAGGACGAATGAAGCTGTTTGCGATCTATATCGGCGGGGAACACCCCGGCGCGAATATCGAGGTGCACGATATACGCTTCCTCGTCGCGCCGACGATCGAGGCGACACACGAGGCCTTGCTCGCACAGTGGTGGGGACGCGAGGGAACGCTCCACATTGATTGCTGGTCGGAGATAGCGCAGGCGGACGGCTATGAGATCAGCCTTTTGCCCACGCCCTATGAGGGCAAGGAGAAGCTCTACTATGTGAACCTCGGAGGCTATGACGGCGTGGCCTTCGCGGAGCAGCACCGAAATGTCTTCGTCGTCGCCGACAGCCTGGCTGCGGCCAAGGCGCGCGCCATCAAACTGGCCAAGGGATGGACCGACGCCCACCGCGACGAGATGTATGAAGCCGAACAGGCCTTTGCGCTGGATGACGCCGCCCGGGCCGAGCGCCTGCACATTCATCTGAAGCCCAGTCTGATGACCGGCGATCCAGACTTCACCTGCCGCTATATGCCGATCCGCTGATCGGTTCAGGCCGTGGGGCGGCCCAGCATCGCCGCCCCGTAGAGTTTCGGCTCGAAACCCTTGGTCCAGAAGACCTTGCCCAGTCCTCTGGCGCAGCGGTCATAGGTGTGGGCGCGGTCGGGACGGCGCAGGAGGGCGGACACCAGGGACGCGGCGCCCCATACGCCGGTCTGGACCAGGCCGACAAGCGTCCATTTGACGACGCCGGGCCAGTCGCGGCGGTCGGCGGCCATCTGGGTCGGGCTTTGGCCATAGGCGAAGGCGCGGGTGAGTGCATAGTTGAGCGTGGCGCGGTGGGGCGGTGCGAACTCATCCACCCAGGCGTCGGCGGCCCAGCCGAAACGCCCACCGCGCGCCGACAGGGCGGTAAACAGGCGGTCGTCCTCGCCGCCCGTCTCGTTCATGGCGACGTCGAATGGGGCGGCGCTGGGCAGGGCGGTTGCCCGCACCATCAGACTGTTGCCGCAGCCGTGGATGCCGTCGGTCAGGCCGGTCTCGCGCGGGCCCTCGCGGCCAAAGAAGCGCTCCAGATAGGCTGTGGTCCAGCCGGTGTTTTCCGGCACGCGCCCGCGGATGGGGCCGAAGACGACATCGGCGCCGGTCTGAGTTTGGGCGCTCAGCAGGGCGGCGAGCCAGCCGGGAGAGGCGGCTTCGTCGTCGTCCAGAAAGGCGATCAGGGGCGCATCGGTGGCGGACAGGCCGATGTTGCGCGCCGTCGCCACGCCGGGGGTGGGGGCGTGGGCATAGGTCAGGGGCACGGGCACCTCGGCGCGCAGCCGCTCGATCAGGGCGGCGGCGGAGCCTTGCGGGTCGTTGTCGGCGACGACGATGGCGGCGACGCGATGCAGCGATCCGGTCTGGGCGAAGACCGACCGCAGGGCGCGCTCAAGGCTGTCGGGGCGGCGCAGGGTCGGGATGATGACGGCGACGTCGCGCATGGTCAGACGGCGTCCGCATAGACGGCGGCGCGGTAGAGCCTGAGCGCGAAGGCGCGGGCCTTGACCGGCAAGACCGCAGTCAGCGCAGCCTGTTTCATCAGGCGGCGCGCAAAGGGCAGGGCGGGCAGGCGTTTCAGGGCGCGCGCGGCCTTGTAGCTGGGATAGGTCTGGACGATGGCGGGGTGCAGGGCGACGACGCGGGCGAAGTTGCCGGCGCCCTGATCGAACTTGCGCGCCAGATCCTCGACCGTGTCTAGGCCCATATGGGTGGCGGGATTGTCGATATGGACGACGTGAAAGCGGCGAGAAACGCGCATGGCCCACTCCACGTCCTCCCAGCCCCAGCCACTGAAACCGGGATCGAAGGCTTCGGCGGCGAACACGTCGCAGCGCACCAGCAGATTGGAGGTAAAGACGTATTTCTCGGGCGTCAGGGCGCGCTGGGACGCGGGCAGGCATTCCGAGGCGCCCGACAGGGCGCGGTGGACGGCGAACCGGGCGTCGGTCGGCGCCTGATCCAGCGAGAAGCCGCCAAAGGCCACGGCGGGCGAATTGCCGGTGACCAACCTGAGCCAGTTTTGCAGGAAGGCCGCCGTATCGGGCCGCATGTCGCTGTCGAGAAACAGATAGGCTTCGCCGCGCGCGGCAGTGGTCAGGCGGTTGCGCCCCCTGGCGCGGCCTTCGTTGACGGCCAGGGTGACGAGACGGGCGGGCAGATGCAGGGCGTCGATGGTCGCCTGAAGCCGGGTCGTCAGATCAGCGTCTGCGGTGCCGTCGTCCAGCAGGATCAACTCGACCGCGCCGGACAGGGCGGGGGCCTCGGTGTCCAGTTGGCGCAACAGGCCTTGCGGATCGTCGCGCAGGAAGGGGATCAGGACCGAGATCGTCGGCGTCGCCTGAGCCCAGGCGGCGTTGTCGTGAATCTGGACGCTCACGCCGTCATGCTCCGGCGCGCGCGGATCAGGCGCATGAGGACGTCACGCACGCCTGCGGCGTTCAGGGTCAGGGCGACGACGGCATAGACGAGGCCGCCCACGCTCGCGTCCAGCATCAGCTCCATAAAACCGCCCAGCGGCGGCATCATCCAGACGACCCCGGCCATGACGGCGGAGGCGATCCCGCAGTGGATCAGCGCCTCCCAGGGCATGGGCAGGGCGATGGCGCGGCGGCTGAGCAGGATACAGGCGATCAGGCCGATGGCGAAACTGGCCGTGGTCGAGACGGCGGCGCCGGTCACGCCCATGCGGGGGATCAGCATCAGGTTCAGCGCGACGTTGCACAGGGCCGGGATCGCCATGGTCACCAGCAGCAGGCCGGTCTTCTTACCCAGGGTGAAGCCGAAGCCGAAATAATAGGCGATCATGCCCGACAGGAAGGACGAGGCCGCAATCCACGGTGTGACCAGGCCGGCGGCCGCGCGCAGATCCTGGCCGATCATCAACTCCGCCAGCGGCCGCGCGACCAGCGACAGACCGACAGCGGCGGGCAGACCGATCAGGATCAGGGTCGATCCCTGCTCGATGGCCGTCTGACGCAGCGCCTCACGCCCACCGCGCTCCAGCGCCATGACCATGGCCGGCGCACCGGCCGCGCCCAGCCAGATGAAGATGACGTCCAGCGTCCGGTTCGCCAGGCTGTAGCTGGCGTGATAGGCGCCGACCGCCGCCGCATCCATGAAGGCCGCCAGCAGGAACCGATCCGTCGAGGCCAGCACCAGCGCCAGCGTCAGCGACGCCGCGATGGGATAGCCATACAGGGCATAGGCCTTGAGCCGGACGCGATCCAAGGTCCCGCCCGTCGCATGTCGCAATTCGCCCGGCAGGATGAAGGGGAGGGCGAACAGGGGGGCGATGGCCAGACCCAGCAGGGGCGACGCCGCGCCGGCGCCGGCCAGGGCGAATCCGGCCCCGACCAGAAAGCCCAGGATGGCGACGCCGATGTCCACGGCGGCGGATTTCGACACCTCGCCCGCCGCGCGATACCGCTCCTGCGCCAGCTTCGCGAGGTTGCGCACGGGCGCGCCCGCCAGGCCGAAGGCGACGGCGATCTTGAACGCCGGCGTCAGCGGCGCCAGCCACACGATCAGGGCCGCGATCGGGGTGAAGACGGCGATGATCGTGAACGACGTGCGGTACAGACTGGCGAAATGGGTCGCCATTCCCTCGGGTGTGCGCTCGGCCGCCCAGAAGCGCGCCATCGACGCTTCCAGCCAGGTGAAGGTCACGGTGTGGGCCAGGGTCGTGACCGAAAACGCCAGGGCGTAATGGCCGAAGTCGTCGGCGCTGAGCAGGCGCGTAAAGACGAAGATGGTCAGGAAACCGACCACGCCCTGGACGATCTGGGCCGGCAGATAGCCCCAGACGCCGCGCCAGAACATGCGCTTCTCGCTCAACGTACGGCCGCCCGGTCGCCCAGCAGGACGGGAATGGTGATGGCGATCACCCAGAGGTCCAGCCAGAAGGACTGGCGCTCGATGTATTCGATGTCCAGTTGGACGCGTTCGCGCACCTGGGCCTCGGTGTCCACCGGTCCGCGCGAGCCCTTGATGGCGGCCCAGCCGGTCATGCCGGGCTTGATGCGGTGGCGATGGGCGTATTCGGCGACCAGCAGGGCGGATTCGGTTTCGCCGGTCTTCATGCCGATCGCGTGAGGGCGAGGGCCGACCAGGGACATCTCGCCGGACAGGACGTTGAAGATCTGCGGCAGTTCATCCAGGCTGGTGGCGCGGATGAAGCGGCCGACACGGGTCACGCGGTCGTCGTCGGCGCAGACCTGGCGGCTTGCGGTCGCATCGGCGGCGGCGTGGCGCATGGAGCGGAACTTCCACACGACAATGGTCTCGTGATTGAAGCCATGACGGCGCTGGCGGAAGAAGACGGGGCCGGGACTATCCAGCCGCACGGCCAGAGCCACCAGGGCCATGATGGGCGCAGCGACGACCAGGGCTGCGGCGCCAATCACCAGGTCCTGCATCCGCTTGTCGAAGGCGCGGCGGTCCGGGTTGGCAGGACCATCCAAAGACGCAAGCGGCGCATTCGCCAGCCTGTTCAGCAGCCCGTCGCGGCCCAACTCCGAATCGACCAGGACCGTCAGCGGATTGGGCAGGGCGTTCAAGGTCTGCGTCAGGTCGCGCACGCGCTGGCCCGCCTCGGGATCGATGGCCAGCACGATCCGGTCGACATAGGGCGTCAGCCGGTGGGTCAGCAGGGCCTTGGCGGTCCCCAGCACCGGCACGCCGGCGACGCTGTCGGGCGATCGGGCCAGCCGGTCGTCGAACACGCCCAGCACATTCATGTCACGCCGCTCAAGCGCCTGTTCGATCAGACGCCGCGCGTTTCGGGTCGCGCCGACGATGACGATGTTGGGCGACAGCACGCCCAGCCGACGCCACCGCGCAATGACGACCAGCCACAGGCCGTGCAACAGCGCCAGGGCGGCCGTCGTCGTCAGGGCCCAGGGCGCAATGACGTCCAGCGCCGGGCGGTCCAGCAGCCAACCCAGCACGAGCGCCACGCCGGCCGAGACGACTCCCACGCCCACAACGCCCGTCATGTGCAGAGGCCAGGGCGTGTCGCGTCCGAATCGATAAAGCTGAAGCGCGCGCATCAACACGAGCACCAAAACGGCGCCGACGACCACGGGCGCAGCGTCGCCGACCGTGATCGAGGCCAAGCCCGTCGGCTGGATCGCCAGGACCGCGCTGAACGCCAGCCCGCAAACCATCAGCACGTCGATCAGCCGGAAATAGTGCGCCGACAACCGCACGGACGATCGCTCGCGCGCATTCAGCCAAATCTCCGGGCGGAACGGCCCGCGCGACGGCCGGCTCTTCAGCGGCGTGTCGGCGGCGAGACTGGCGGGGCGGTCGAGCAACAGGCGGTCCAGAAGCGATCCGGGGGCGAATGATGGCCGCGATACTGCCGCTTCAGCCTCTATGTCGCGTTAACGTAGACGCTTTCTCTCGAACCGGATTGCGCGACGCATCAGCCTCCGCTATCGACGCCCTCGCAGGAGACGTGGCCGAGTGGCTGAAGGCAACGGTTTGCTAAATCGTCGTACCCCGTAAGGGGTACCGAGGGTTCGAATCCCTCCGTCTCCGCCATTCCTCTCAGAATATGGGCCGATCAGCAGACGCTCACGGTGCGGCGGGGCAGAGGCTTCGTGCGTTACGTCGCCGTTGAAAACGACCGCTGTGCACGCCTAGCTGAACAAACTCCACCAGGGTTTCCAGGGGGTCAGGTGGTGTTCGTGGTGGCGGCCGAAGTGGAAGCAGGTCAGCAACGACATGACCGGGCCGAAGGGGCTTGTGCGGGCGTTGTGGTGGTCGGGGAAGGCGTCGTCGGTATGCCTGTGAGGCAGCCAGGTGCCGAAGGTGAACAACTGTAGCGCCGAGAGCAGGGCGGGCGCGGCCCAAAAGACCAGAAGATTGGGCATGCGGGCGCCGAGGATCAGGACTGCGACGGCCACGAGCACCGTCAGGACGGCCAACTCGCGCCAGCCGAAATAGGTGCGGAAAAAACCGTAGAACCAGGGCAGGAAGGCGCGGGGGGCGTCGGCGTGAAAGTCGGGATCGTCCGCCGTGCCGGGCGCCGAGTGATGGGCGTGATGCGCCGTCTTCAACGGCGCAAACCGAAAACCGGCGTAGAGGGCCAGCGCCAAGCTGCCGATCGCCGTGTTCAGCCGTGGGCGTCCCGGGGCCAGCGAGCCGTGCATGGCGTCGTGGGCGACGATGAACAGGCCGACGGATAGCCAGGTCTGGACGGCGACGATCAGCGGAACGGTCAGGACGCTCCACATCGTCCAGCGATGAAAATAGACGCCGTAGATATGCAGGCTCAGCCAGGCCGCCGCGATCAGGCCAGCCAGCGTCAGGCCGATCAGGGCCTGGTTCGGGACGACCCGTGACATTGGCGTGACGGCGGACATGGCGCGACACTTAGCGCATCGCGGCCCGGTAAGCATCCTGTTCGCTTGCCGCATGCGTCGTCGCGTGCCACCTGTCTGGAATGCAGGTCGACGCCTCTGACACTTCCGCGCCGGACCTTTTGCTGGTCGGCGGCGGCCTGGCCAATGGCCTGCTGGCGCTGCGGCTGTCGCGCGTCCGTCCTGATCTGGACGTGCGAATCGTCGAGGCGGCGCAGACCCTGGGCGGGGTCCACACCTGGTCCTTCTTCGACAGCGACCTGACGCAGGCGCAGCGCGACTGGATCGCGCCCTTGGTGGTGCATCGCTGGCCGGGATACGGCGTCCGTTTTCCCCAGTTCGAACGCGCGCTGTCGACCCCCTATTGCAGCGTTACGGCCGAACGGTTCGCGGCGGTGGTCGAGGCGGCTTTGCCCGGAAAGGTCATGCTGGGTGCGCCGGTCGCCTCGGTGTCGCCGACCGAAGCGGTGCTGGCTGATGGACGGCGTCTGAGCGCCAAGGCGGTGATCGATGGGCGCGGGCCGACCGCGACGCCGGATCTGGCGCTGGGTTTCCAGAAGTTCGTCGGGCTAGAGGTGCGGCTGGCGGCGCCGCACGGTCTGACCACGCCCATCGTCATGGACGCCTGCGTCGATCAGGCCGGTGGCTATCGGTTTCTCTACACCCTGCCGTTCGATAATCGCACGCTGCTGATCGAGGATACGCGCTACACCGACGGCGATGCGCTGGATCGCGCGGCGTTCCGGCAGGGCGTGCTGCATTACGCCCACGCGCAGGGCTGGGAGATCGAGACGATCTTGCGCGAAGAGGACGGCGTCCTGCCCGTGGCGCTTGATGGGGACATCGGCGCGCATTTGTCGCGAATGGGGCCGACAGCGCTCAGCGGTCTGCGCGCCGGGTTGTTTCACCCGACCACCGGCTATTCGCTGCCTGACGCGGTGCGCCTGGCCGACCGGCTGGTGCGGGATTTCGAGCTGGCGACGGTCGCCGAAGACATCCGCCGCCATGCGCATGACGTATGGGCCGGACGAGGCTTCTATCGGTTGCTGAACCGGATGCTATTCCGTGCGGCCCGGCCCGATGAACGATACAAGGTGCTGGAGCGGTTCTATCGTCTGCCCCAGCCTTTGGTCGAACGCTTCTACGCCGCTGGATCCACACTCGCCGACAAGGCGCGGATCCTGAGCGGAAAACCCCCGGTGCCGATCGGCGCCGCACTGACCTGTATGGTCGAAAGAGGACGTGCGTGATGCGGGCTGCTGTAATCGGATCGGGCTTCGGAGGCTTGTCGCTGGCCATACGGCTGCAGTCGGCGGGCATTCAGACCACGGTGTTCGAGGCCCGCGATCTGGAGGGCGGCCGGGCCTATGTGTTCAAGGACAAGGGCTATACCTTCGACGCCGGTCCCACCGTCATCACCGACCCGTCGGCGCTGGAGGAACTGTTCAAGGCCAGCGGGCGCAAGCTGTCGGACTATGTCGAACTGCTGCCGGTCGCGCCCTTCTATCGGCTGTGCTGGGAAGACGGCGACGTCTTCGACTACGTCAACGATCAGGATGAGCTGGACCGCCAGATCGTGGCGCGCAATCCGGCCGACAAGGAAGGCTATCGCAAGTTCCTGGCCTATTCGCAGGACCTGCTGAAGGAAGGCTATCTGAAGCTGGGGGCTGTGCCATTCCTGGACTTCGCCAGCATGGTCAAGGCCGCGCCGGAGCTGATGCGGCTTCAGGCCTGGCGGTCGGTCTATGACAAGGTCGCCAGCTATATTCAGGACGAGCACCTGCGTCAGGCGTTCAGCTTCCACTCCCTGCTGGTCGGCGGCAATCCGTTCGCGACCTCGTCAATCTATGCGCTGATCCATGCGCTGGAGCGGCGCTGGGGCGTGTGGTTCCCGCGCGGTGGCACTGGCGCCCTGATCCAGGCCATGGTGCGTCTGCTCAAGGATCTGGGCGGGGAAGTTCGGCTGAACAGCCCGGTCGAGCGCATCACCATGGCGAACGGTCGTGCGACCGGCGTGGTGGTGAACGGCGAGACGTTGGCCTTCGACATGGTCGCCTCTAACGCCGACGTGGTTCACACCTATCAGCGCCTGTTGGGTCAGGAGCCGCGCGGTCAAAAGGAGGGCGCCAAGCTGGCGTCGCGGCGTCACTCCATGTCGCTGTTCGTCATCTATTTCGGCCTGAAACGCGTCCACCCGGAGGTGCGCCACCACACGGTGCTGTTCGGGCCGCGCTATCGCGAGCTGATCGCCGAAATCTTCAAGGGGCCGGACCTGCCCGACGATTTCTCGCTGTATCTGCATGCGCCGACGCGGACCGATCCGTCACTGGCCCCGGAAGGCTGCGATGCCTTCTATGTGCTGGCGCCCGTGCCTCACTTGGCCTCAGCGGACATCGACTGGGAGGTCGAGGGGCCGCGCTATCGTGACCGGATCCTGGCCTATCTGGAAGAACGCTACATCCCCGGCCTGACGGCCGATCTGGACACCTGCCGCATCTTCACGCCAGTCGATTTCCGCGACCAGCTAAACGCCCACCAGGGGTCGGCCTTCTCGCTGGAGCCGATCCTGACCCAGAGCGCCTGGTTCCGGGTGCATAACCGCGACGACCAGATCCCCAATCTGTATTTCGTGGGCGCCGGCACCCACCCCGGCGCGGGCGTGCCGGGCGTGGTCGGATCGGCCAAGGCCACCGCCGCCCTGATGATCGAGGACGCGAGGCAGCCGGCATGACCGACGCCGTCCTGGATCACAGCCGCCAGTCGATGGAGCAGGGGTCCAAGAGCTTCGCCGCCGCCGCGCGCCTGTTTCCGGCAGCGATCAGGGACGACGCCTGGATGCTGTATTCCTGGTGCCGGCACTGCGACGACGAGATCGACGGCCAGGTGCTGGGCCACGGCGCGGTCGGCATCGATCCGGTGCTGGCCGGCGAGAAGCTGGACGAACTGCGCCTTCGCACCGCCGCCGCCCTGGCCGGCGAGCCGCAGACGGACCCGGTCTTCACCGCCTTCCAGCGCGTCGCCATGCGTCATGGCATTCCAGCCGAAGAGGCGATGGACCTGTTGCAGGGGTTCGAGATGGACGTGGTCGGCCGGCGTTACGATACGCTGGAGGACACGCTGGACTATGCCTATCACGTCGCCGGCGTCGTCGGGGTGATGATGGCGCGGATCATGGGCGTGGACGATGCGCCGACCCTGCGACGCGCTCAGGACCTGGGGCTGGCGTTCCAGCTGACGAACATCGCTCGCGACGTGGTCGAGGACGCGAAGGGCGGGCGGGTCTATCTGCCCGGCGCCTGGCTGGACGAGGCGGGCGTGCCGCGCGATCAGGTCGATCAGCCCCAGCACCGCGCCGCTGTGGCCCGAACCGCGCAGCGTCTGGTGGCGGCGGCCGAGCCCTTTTACGCCTCGGCGCGGTGGGGTTTGCGCGATCTGAACCCGCGTTCGGCCTGGGCCATCGCCACGGCGCGCGGCGTCTATCGTTCGATCGGCCGCCATGTGTCGCGCGCCGGCGTGAGCGCCTGGGACGGACGGACGTCGGTCGACAAGGCGGGCAAGCTGATGCTGTTGGGCCGGGGCGGTCTGATCGCCCTGTGGTGCAAGACGCTGGATGCCTGGCGCGAGCCGCCGCCGCGCCCGGCGTTGTGGACGCACGTCTGACGATCAGCGAGCCGCGCGCCGCTGCTCCAACATCAGGGCGATCGCAAGGCCGCTTGCGCCCAGACTGGCCATGACCGCCCAGGCAGCGATGACGGTCGAGGTGAACTCGCCCCGCCAGATCACGGCCTGATAGGCCTCGATGGCCCAGGCGTGGGGCGTGATCCAGCCGAGATCGCGGAAGGCTTCGGGCATCAGAAAGCGCGGCGCCATCGATCCGCCCAGAGCGGCCAGAAGCAGCACGACGAAGGTCGTCAGCGGCTGGGCCTGCTCACGCGATCGACACGCCGACGTAAGAGCCAGGGCCAGGCCGGCGGCGCAGAAACCGACCGACAAGGCGGTGACCACAGCCGCCGCCATCTGCCAGGGCTCCAGGGCGGGCAGTTTGATCCAGGCCGCGACAAAGACCGCCGCCGACTGCATCACGCCGACCGCCGTCAGCCAGGCAGCCCGCCCGACAAGGATGGGCCCCAGGCCGCCGCACGCCAGCGCCAGGCGTGATTGGAGGCCGGATCGCCGCTCGTCCAACCCGCCCATGGCCCCGTGCATGGCGGCGAAGAAAACGAACATGACGCTGACCGCGCCCGCATAATAGGTCGCCTGCACATCACCCTGGGGCCCGATCTGCAGGGTCTGAACGCGCGGCGCGGGTCGTGCGACCTGCCCCGACAGGGCGGCGGCCATCGGTTCCAGCCGCGCTTGAAGCGCCGACGCCGCCACGTCCCGGCCGGCGGCGGAAACGATCACCAGTTTTGGCGGTCCCTGCGTCGAGGGACGAATCAGTATGCCGGCGTCAGCGCGACCGTCGATGACGGCGCGGTCGAAAGCCTCGAGATCTTCGACGATGCGAAGACGATCGCCCATGTCCTTTGACACCGCCTCGCGGATCGCTGCCGTCGCGGGCGTGCGCGACGCGTCGTGCAGCACGACGGTGGTGTCGATGTCGCCGCGCGCGCCCGCGCCGAAGATCGCTGCGAACAGCAGATAGACCAGGGGTGGCAACAGCAGGGTCAGAATCACGCCGGCGCGGTCGCGCCAAAACCCTTTCGCCCAGGCGCCCGCCACCGCCATCATGACGGCGTCTGCGACAGCTGTGCGACCAGGTCGTCCAAGCCGGGGCGTCGCACGGCGACCTCGCCATCCTCGCCATCGACCACGGCGGCAAGCATCTGGGCGATGGCCAACGCGTCATCGCAGAGCCGCCGCCACTCCAGCCCGTCCTCGGACGCGGTCAGCCCCGCCTGGGCGAACCATTGGGCGGCGGGGTCCGACGCGGGTCGGGTCAGGCGAATGCTGAGCAGCCGGGCTGAGCCGAAGGCGCGATGAAGCAGCGCGTTCGGCGCGCCTTCGGCCAGAACTCGCCCCTGCGCCAGGACACCGATCCGGTCGGCCGTATCGGCGACGAAGATGGCGTCATGGCTGATCAGCAGACAGCCGGCGCCCGCCTTTGCGGTTTCGCGCAGGGCTACGGACAGGACGCCGCGGGTCGACGCATCCACGCCTTCCGTCGGTTCGTCGGCGATCAGCAGCCGCGGTTGTCCGACCAGGGCGGCGCTGAGGTTGGCGCGCCGCTTCCAGCCGCCGGACAGGGTGCGCACCGGCTGGTCCGCGCGCGGGCCGCAGCCGGTCAGGTCGAGCGCGCGGTTCACGGCGGCGCCGCGATCACGCTTGGGCACGCCGCATAGCCGCGCCGTCACATCGACGTTCTCGCGCGGCGACAGGGCCGGAAACAGGGCGCTGTCCTGCGGCGCCAGCCCGATGCGTCCGCGTGGCCCGCCGCCTTCGCCCAGGACGACACGCCCGCGCCGAGCGGGCAGCAGACCCGAAGCGACGCGCGCCACCGTGGACTTGCCCGCGCCATTCGCCCCAAGCAGGGCATAGACTTCGCCCGCAGCAATGCTGAGGCTGAAGTCACGCAGCACGGGTCGGCCGTCGTAGCCCGCATCGATCCCGCTCAGCGACAGGGCCGGCGCGACGTCAGACCCCAAGTTCAGCCTGCTGGAATAGGTCCAGAACGTAGAGGGCCAAGGGGCTGTCATGGCCGACCGCCTCGACCGCCTTGGCCAAGGATTGCCGCACCGCCGCACGGGTCCGGCATTCGCCCCACAGATCGACGAAGGTGGTGGTGTCGTCGTCCTGACCCACATCCTTGCCGACCGCATCGACAGTCGAACAGACATCCAGCAGATCGTCGCAGAGCTGGAAGGCGAAGCCGATCGCCTCGCCGAAAATCGACAGCCGCGCCAGATCCTGCGCATCGCCGCCACCGAGCAGACCGCCGCCGCGCACGGTGGCGACAAACAGGGCGCCGGTTTTCAGATCGTTGATCTGGCGCAAGGCGGTTTCGTCGCGATCCCTCGCGTCGTCGCGCAGGTCGCGCATCTGACCCTCGGACAGACCATCAAAGCCGATCGCCTGCGTCAAAAGGTCCAGGGCCGCCAGACGCATTTCCGCCGGCGCAGGCGTCTGCAGCACCAGACGCGTCGCCTGGTTCAGCAGGGCCACGGCCGCCAGCACGGCAGTATCCTCCCCATGGCGACGGTGCAGGGTCGGCTGGCCCCGACGCAGCGAGGCGTCGTCCATGCACGGCAGATCGTCCAGAACCAGCGACGAGGCATGGACCATTTCCAGCGCGCAGGCGTAATCCAGGGCGTCTTCCGCCTCGCCGCCGACATGCGCCGCCGCCAGCATGGCCAGCACCGGCCGGACGCGTTTTCCCTGTCCCAGCAAGGCCTCGCGGGCCGCCGTGGACAGCAGGCCGTCGTGCGCCGGTGCGACCTCGGACAGACGCGCCTGAACCTGCAGGCGCAGATCGTCGGGGTCGCAGGATGCGCCCGCCAGAGGCGGTTGGCGCCGGATGCCGACGATGGCCATACAGATCTCCCATTGTCGTCGACGTCGCGTTGCGACCACGCGCCGAACCCTTATGATGCCATACGGCATCACGACCGCGTCGGATGCAACCCGCCAGGAGCCGTTTGCGATGTCCACTGACGCCGATGCCTTGATCCGGCGCAAGGACGAACACATCGACCACGTGCGGGCCGGGCGAGGCGTCAGCCAGACGACATCGGGTCTGGACGCCGTTCGTTTCGTTCACGACGCCCTGCCGGATCTCGATCACGACGCCATCGATCTAACGACGCGCTTTCTGGGGCGGCGGGTCGCCTTGCCGTTCCTGATCAGTTCGATGACCGGCGGGCCGTCGCGGGCCGAGGCGATCAATGCGCGGCTGGCTGAGGCGGCCCAGTCCCTGGGCGTGGTTCTGGCGGTCGGCTCGCAGCGTGTGGCGTTGGAGACCGACGGCGGTTTGGGTCTGGGGCTGGACCTGCGACGCCGGGCTCCGGATGCGATGATCCTGGCCAACCTGGGCGCCGTGCAGTTCGCCTTGGGTTATGGCGTCGATGAGGCGCGGCGGGCCATGGAGATGATCGGCGCCGACGCCCTGATCCTGCATCTCAATCCGTTGCAAGAAGGCGTTCAGCCCGAGGGCGATCGCGACTGGCGCGGCGTGGCGCGAGGCATCGAACGGGTCGCGGCGGCCTTCCCGGGGCGTCTGATCGTCAAGGAGACGGGCGCCGGCCTGTCGGGCGCGGTCGCGCGCCGTCTGGCGGACATGGGCGTCGCTGCGCTGGACGTCGCCGGAGCAGGCGGCACCAACTGGGGCCTGATCGAGGGCGCACGAGTGACGGGGGGGCGGGCGGAAGCGCTGGCTGCGCCCTTCGCCGGCTGGGGCGTGCCGACGGCGCGCAGCCTGGCAGACTGCGCCCAGGCCGCGCCGGACCTGGATCTGATCGGGTCGGGCGGCATCCGTGACGGACTGGATGCAGCGCGTGCGATCCGGCTGGGCGCCTGTCTGGTCGGTCAGGCGGCGGGCGTGCTCGAGGCGGCGCTGACCTCGACCGAGGCCGTGGTGGATCATCTGGATCTGATGGCGGCTCAGCTGAGACTGGCCTGTTTCTGCACCGGGTCGGCGGACCTTACCGCCCTGGCTCAGGCGCCGTTGCTGGAAGCGCCGCGTTTCTGAGACAGTTCGGCCTTCAGCGCGCGCGCCGAACGCACCCACAGGAAGCCGAACGATACGCAGCCCTCGCGTGTCCGCACCGCGTGATGCAGCCGGTGGGCCTGAATGCGCCGCGTCCAGAACCCCGAGCGCCCAACGATTCCCGTCGGAAAACGGCGATGCACCAGTCCGTCGTGGAAGAAGAAATAGATCAGTCCATAGGCCGTGACACCCAGGCCGATCGGCAGCGCCCAAGGCCACAGATGCAGGCCCAAGGCGACGAGGATGATGGCCGGGGCGGCGAACACCACGGCGAACAGGTCGTTCTTTTCCAGCACGTCGTCGTGCGGTTCATGATGGCTGCGGTGCCAGGTCCACAGCAGGCCGTGCATGACATAGCGATGCATCGCCCAGGCGAAGACCTCCATCCCCAGGAAGGTGGCGAGGAACAGCAGGATCATCGTCGGCCAGGGCATGACCCCATCATAGGCGCTTTACGGACCGCGCGTCACGACTTGACCCGGCTCGACGTTTCGCCGTCTGTGCGCCCATGTTGAAGGACCTGTTCGTCACCACCCTCGCGCTCAGCCTGATTATCGGCGTGCGCTATCTGCTGGTCGGCGTTGTGACCCATGGCTTGCTGTGGGGCGGGGCGGGACGGGGGCGTCAGTTGAACCACAGGCCGCCGGCGCCGAGACGCATCCGCGCCGAAGTCATCGCGTCCTTGATCGCGTGCCCGATCTACGCCTTGCCGGCCGCACTCGTCATAGAGCTCTGGAAGCGCGGCGGGACGGCGATCTACGACGATATCCATGCCTGGTCGCTGTGGTGGCTGCCCGCCAGCTTCATCGTCTACATGCTGGCCCACGACGCCTTTTACTATTGGGTCCACCGCGGACTGCACCATCCGCGCATCTTCCCCTGGGCCCATGCCGAGCATCATCGGTCGCGCGATCCCAGCGCCTTCGCCTCCTTCGCCTTCGATCCGGCCGAAGCGATCGCCACAGCCTGGTTCCTGCCGGCCCTGACCCTGTTTATCCCCATTCATTGGGGCGTAGCGCTGGCGCTGCTCACCCTAATGACCGCAACCGCCGTACTGAATCACGCAGGCCGAGAAATCTGGCCCGCGTCCTGGCTGAAAAGCGCCCCGCTACGCTGGATAATCACCGCCACCCACCACGACGCGCACCACAAACGCTTCAACGGCAACTACGGCCTGTATTTCCAGATGTGGGACCGATGGGCAGGTAGCGAGCTTTCTTCCGCTCGGAGGAGAAAGGCCTAGACGCCACCGCTTTGAACCAGGATTGTCGGGCGTTCTCAGCGGAAGTCAGCGGGCTTCAGGCCATGCCGCTGCAGCTTGTCGTACAGCGTCTTTCTCGGAACCTGCATTTCGGCCAGCACTGCGGATATGTCCCCACGATGGGACTGTAGCGCGTCGCGCAACAGTTCGGCTTCGAATCTGTTGACGCGGTCGGGAAGGCTCAAGCCTTCGTCGGGCGGGCGGGTCGTGTCGTCGAGCGACAAGGCGACGCGTTCGGCGAAATGCGCCAGTTCGCGGATGTTGCCGGGCCAGTCGGCCTCGACCAACAGGCGTCTTACGCTGTCGCTTATTGTGGGCGTATCAACGCCGTGGCGGTCCGCAGCGCGACGCAGGAAGTGGGCGAACAGCAGGGGAATGTCTTCTCGCCGTTCGCGCAGAGGCGGTACGCGGAGCCGCACGACGTTCAGACGGTAATAGAGGTCTTCGCGAAAAGCGCTCGCGCGGGCGGCCTCGCCCAGATCGATCTTTGACGAGGCCAGCACACGCAGATCTAAGGCGCGGGGCTCATTGGCTCCGATCGGATGGACCTCGCGTTCTTCCAGGACACGCAGAATCTTGACCTGGACGGCCA
Organism: Brevundimonas vesicularis; assembly: GCF_027886425.1. Lineage (NCBI taxonomy): Bacteria > Pseudomonadati > Pseudomonadota > Alphaproteobacteria > Caulobacterales > Caulobacteraceae > Brevundimonas > Brevundimonas vesicularis. The sequence continues at coordinate 1,626,906 of NZ_CP115671.1, forward strand.
GAGGCATGCTCTCGACCTCGTCCAGAAACAGTGAGCCGTTGTGCGCCCGTTCAACGTGCCCGACCCGGCGGCGCAAGGCTCCGGCGAAGGCGCCGAGTTCATGACCAAACAATTCGCTCTCGATCAGCCCGTCGGGCAGGGCGCCGCAGTTGACGGCGACGAACGGCGCCAAGCGACGTCGACCACCGTTGTGAAGGGCGCGCGCAACGGCCTCCTTTCCTGTCCCGGTTTCACCTTCGATCAGCACGTCCATCCGGGCGTCGGCGATCTGAGCGATGGTGGCGCGGAGGGCGGTGATAGCGCGAGATGATCCCGCCAGGGGAAGTTCCTGTCCGCTTTCCGAGGCCATCGCCAGCAAGCGACGGTTTTCCAGGACCAGACCGCGTTTTTCCAGAGCGCGGTTCAAGCTGTCTTGAAGGCGCTCAAACGAAAAGGGCTTGGCGACGAAGTCGTAGGCGCCGTCCTTCATCGCTGCGACGGCGTCGGTGATGTCGCCATGGCCAGTGATCATGATGATCGGCAGGGCGGCGTCCAACGCTTGCAGGCGGCTGAGCAACTGGCGGCCATCAAGGCCGGGCATCCGCAGGTCGGTGATGACAACGCCCGGGAAATCGGCGTCAATCGCTCTCAATGCAGGTTCGGACCCCGGAAAAGGGCGGACGTCGTAACCTTCCAAGGTCAGGCGCTCGACCAAGGCATGGCGGAAATCGGCGTCGTCCTCGATCAGAGCGACGGCAGTGGGGCGAGCGAATTCCATCACGCGATCCTCAGCGTGGCGACAAAGGTCGCTCCGACGTCCTCGTCGACCAAGTCAAGCTCGCCGCCGAAACCGGCGATCAGATCTCGACAGATGACCAGACCCAAGCCGAGGCCATTTGCGCGTGTGGTGACAAAGGGCGTGAACAGTTGGGCGCGCACAGCGGGAGGGACGCCAGGACCATTGTCGGAAATGCTCAATCGAACACGGTTCTTATCGCGCGAGACTTTCAGCGTTAGTCGCGGCCGATCGCAGCCTTCCAGCGCTTCTGAGGCGTTCTTGACCAAGTTGACGATCACCTGTTCCAGACGAAAGCGGTCGGCGCGCACTGTGACGTCTGCGTCGCCTTCGCGGATCATTTCGACGCCGCCCTCGTCCAATCGGCCGCGCGTCAGCAGCAAGGCGCCGTAGATCGCGTCTTCCAGGCGGACGATGCCGATTTTGGGATCTGACTTTCTGGAAAAGACCCTTAGACCCTCGGTGATGGCGCCGATGCGCTGTGTCAGGTCGCTGATCCGCGCCAACGCGCCGCGCGCCTTGGCGGGGTCGTCGCGGTCAAGCAGAACGCCGGCGGTCTCTGCCTGTGTCTGGATAGCGGCGACGGGTTGATTGATCTCGTGCGCCACGCTGGCGACGATCTGCCCCAGGGCGGCGAGTTTGCTGGCTTGAACCAGTTCGTCACGCAGCAGTTCGCGTGCGGTCTCGGCTTGGCGGCGTTCCTCGATCTGGCGATTAAGGGCGGCATTGGCGTTACGAAGCTCGTGGGTGCGTTCGTCAATCAGCCTTTCCAATTCCATCCGCGCCTCTTCCTCGGCACGCGCGCGGACAAGGGCCTGTTGGCGACGACGCAGGAGCACGACGATCACGCCTGCCAGCAGGGTGACGATCAGGGCTGCAAGCGCCCGTGCGGTTGCGACGGCCGTTCCAATGGATCCGCGATCCGGCGACAGCAGGTGCAGGGTCCAGCCGGGCGTTTCCGTTGGGATCGCCGCATGCATCCAGCGTTGCTCACGGCCATCGACTGGAGCCTGGATCAGACCCGGTCGATCATTGGTGGGCGTTACGAAGGGGAGGGGACGCAAAGCCTCGGGTTGAAGCGTCTGATCGGTCAATGTCAGCCGCCGTCGACGTTCGTCCAGCGCTTCTGTGGTGCGGAAACGCCATGCGGACACGCTGGTGATCAGCACGACGCCGCCGGGATCGACAACATAGGCCGGCTCACCCGACGCGCGCCATTCGGCCTCGAGAGCGGCGAACTCGACCTTGACCACGACGACGCCCACGGCGGAGCCGCTCGACCCGTCAACGCGCCGCGCCAGATAGAGTCCGGGTCGGCCGGACACGGTGCCCAAGGCGAAGAATTCCGCCTGGCCCTGGTGCATGGCGTTGATGAAATAAGGGCGAAACCCGTAGTCGGCGCCGACGAAACTGGTCGGCAGGCGCCAGTTGCTGGCGGCGCGGGTCCGGCCGTTGGCGTCGATGATATAGATGGCGGCGGCCCGTGTCTGACGCGCCAAAGTCTCCAGTTTAAGGCTGACAGGATCGCCCTTGGCAGTCTGCGGGGCGCTCAGCAGGGCGGCGATGTCGGGATCGCTCGCCAACGCCAGGGGCAGGGAGCGGTGCTTCTCCAGTTCGCTGCGTAGCACGGCCGCATGCAGGGCGGCGGCCGCCTCTGTCTGCCGAGCCAGTTCAATACTAGCGTCACGCCGAGCGACCTCGCCCGCCCCGAAAGCCGCCAGGACGGCAGTCGCGAACCAAGCTCCCGCCGTTATCAGCCAACGGGAGCGCCAAGGTTTTCGAGCCGAGCCTATGACAGGTGAATGCTGCACCTTCCTAGTGTGCGGATAATCGCACGTAAGGGCCAGTCGCCTGGGTGAAAAACCGCACAGATATCTCGATAAACGCTCCCGCTTTCATAGAAAGTGCTTGGTTATCATAAAGATGGAGACGTTCGATCAAGCGCTTTCGCGATGATGGTTCTCGTTGGAAGCTCTATCCAACGGAGCGTGGCGAAGATCGCGCCCATCGAGGAGACTGCGGGATCACCCCCGCACATCAGGAGCCCTTCGTGATCTCAATACCGTCAGAGGCCGCGCCGGTCGTTCGCCGGCCGTTCTATCGTCACCTGTATTTCCAGGTGCTGATCGCTATCGCGCTCGGCGCTCTGATCGGTCACTTCTGGCCGACATTCGGCGAAAGCCTGAAGCCGCTGGGCGACGGATTCATCAAACTGGTGAAGATGGTCATCGCGCCAGTGATCTTCCTGACCATTGTGACCGGCATCGCGGGCATGCGTGATCTTGGAAGCGTCGGTCGCGTCGCCGCCAAGGCCTTCGCATACTTCCTGGTCTTCTCGACTCTGGCTCTGATCGTGGGCCTGATCATCGCCAATCTGGTGCGTCCGGGCCATGGTCTGAACATCGACCCGGCGACGTTGAACGCCGGCGCCGTCGAGCAGTATGCGGCGGCCGCGCACGAGAGCACGATCGTCGGCTTCCTGATGGGCGTCATTCCCGACACGCTGGTCAGCGCCTTCTCGACCGGCAACATCCTGCAGGTTCTGTTCGTGTCGATCCTGTTTGGCCTCGCCCTGGCGTTGGTGGGAGAGCGGGCCCAGCCTGTGGTCGATCTGTTTGAGACGCTCAGCCTTGCCGTGTTCAAGCTGGTCGCCATCGTGATGAAGGCCGCGCCCATCGGCGCCTTCGGAGCCTTCGCCTTTACGATCGGCGCCTACGGCATCGCATCGATCGCCAATCTGGCCGCCTTGATCGTGACCTTCTACGTCACCGCGATCATCTTCGTCGTGGGCGTGCTGGGGCTGGTGGGCGTCGCCAACGGCTTCAACATTCTCAAGCTGATCCGTTACCTCAAAGAAGAGCTTCTACTGGTGCTGGGCACTTCCAGTTCAGAAGCGGCCTTGCCCAGCCTGATCTCCAAGATGGAACGCGCGGGCGCCGCCAAGTCGGTCGTCGGCCTGGTCGTGCCGACCGGCTATTCGTTCAATCTGGACGGCACCAACATCTATATGACGATGGCTGCTCTGTTCATTGCTCAGGCGCTGAACATCGAACTCACCATCTGGCAGCAGATCACGCTTCTGCTGGTCGCCATGCTCAGCTCAAAAGGCGCAGCGGGCATCACGGGCGCGGGCTTCATCACCCTGGCGGCGACCCTGTCGGTCGTGCCGGATGTGCCAGTCGCAGGCATGGCGCTGATCCTGGGCATCGATCGCTTCATGAGCGAATGCCGGGCCCTGACCAACTTCATCGGCAACGCCGTGGCCACCATCGTCGTGGCCCGCTGGGAGAACGCGCTGGATCGCGACGCCCTGAAGGCCGCGCTCGACGGACATCCCTTGCCGGTGGCGGCGCTGCCTGACCCTGCGGCGGGGCCTGGAGACGATCTGGTTCTCGCCAAGGACTGACGGCGAGGACGACTTTTGAATGACGGGACCGACGACATAACGACGGCCCGGGAGGAGGAAACATGAAGATGCAATCCAAGTTCGCACTAATGGCGGGCGCGGCCTCGGCTGTACTGCTGATCTCGGCGGGAGCGGCTCTGGCTCAGGACGCCGCGCCTCAGTCCACGCCAGCGCAGGAGGCTGAGGCGGCGCAGGTCGAGGACATCGTCGTCGTCGGCTCCCAGATTCGCGGCGCCTCCACCACGGCGGCTCTGCCAGTGACCGTCGTCACGCAGGAAGAAATCATCGCGACCGGCGCCGTCAGCGGTGATGATCTGCTGCGGTCCATTCCCCAGATGGGCGATGTGCTGTTCTCCAGCGCCAACAATCCTCAAACCTCGAACGCAGCGCGAGGCGACGTCAACTCGGTCAATCTGCGCTCGCTGGGCGTGGGCAATACCCTGGTGCTCTTGAACGGACGTCGGATCGTTCAGCACCCCACCAGCCAAGGGACGTCAGACACCGGCACGGTGCCTGTGCTCAGCTACAATTCCAACGCCATTCCGGTCTCTGGATTGGAGCGGTTGGAAGTTCTGCTGGACGGCGCCGCCGCCATCTATGGCGCGGATGCGGTCGCGGGCGTGGTGAACACTGTGCTTCAGCAGGATTTCGATGGCTTGGAGATGAAGGCCCAGTACGGCGGCGCGGAGGGCACGCATCGCCGAGAATTCACCTTCGGTATGTTCGCAGGCAAGGATTTCGAGCGGGGCAATCTGTCGGGCTTCCTCGACTACACCAACCGCACCGCCCAGCAGGCCAGCGACGAACCCTATACCGCCTCTGACGACCGCCGCAGCCTGTTCGCCAACGTGCCGGGCTATGAGAATTCGACCGACACCGATGGGCGCTCTTCCTATACAGCCTGGGCCAACTTCCAGACACCATTCCAGGTCCGTCGGGGCACGACTGCTCTGACGACCGGCGCCGGCGCCTTCCACAATCAACCTTCCAGCTTCGGCTGCACCGCGCCGGTTGGGGGTGATGTTTGCCTGGCCAGCGGCAATATCAGCTACAGCGGCGCCGGCCGCGAGTTGCGCTATGACGGGGCGCGGGGCACGACCCAATCGCCGGATATCGAACGGTTGAACCTGTTCGTGTCGGGGCACTACGATCTCGACAACGGCGTCACGGCATTTGGCGAACTCGGCTATTACACGGCGTCGACCCAGAACATTCAGCCGCCGACCATCCTGCTGAACCCGCTGTGGATTCCAGCCAGCAACTACTGGAATCCGTTCGGTCCCGTCACCTTTGCCGACGGCACGCGCAATCCCAATCGTCTCGCTGGCCTGACAAACGTCCCCACAGCCGGGACGGCCGTTAAGCTGGTTCGGTATCGCTTCAACGATCTGGGCGCCCAGGTGGTGGATGTCGACAACTGGCAGTCCCGATTCCTGGGCGGCCTGCGGGGCGAATGGCGCGGCTTCGATTGGGAAACCGCGCTGCTGTATTCGGAAGCCGAGGCCACCGACAGCTCGAACGCCGTCAATCTGACCGCGCTTCAGGCCAATCTCGCCCTGTCGACGCCCGACGCCTACAATCCGTTCAGCGGCGGGTGTGTGAACGACACCAGCTTTGGCGACTGCACGCCCAGTTCTCAGGGCGCGATCGACGCCATCACGACCGACCTGACGCGGGTGTCCAAGACCACGCTGGCGCTGTGGGACTTCAAGGTCAGCCGTCCCGATGTCTTCACCCTGCCGGGCGGACCTGTCGGTGTGGCCCTGGGCGTCGAGGCGCGCCGTGAGACCCAGCGTGACGACCGCGACGCTGATCTGGACGGCACCAACGTCTTCCGCGACAGCGTGTCGGGCGAGATCAGCCAGTCCAACATCGCTGCGGTCAGTTCAAACCCCGATACCTACGGCAAGCGCGAGGTCTATTCGGCCTATGTCGAGTTTGCGGTGCCTGTCGTTTCGCCGGAGATGAACATCCCGCTTGTTCGCAGTCTCGATTTCCAACTGGCCGGTCGATACGAGCACTATTCCGACTTCGGCGATGTGGCTAAGCCCAAGATCGCCATGGCCTGGGATTTGGTCGAAGGCGTACGCGTCCGAGGCTCCTATTCCGAGGGTTTCCGCGCCCCGAACCTGGAACAGACCAACGCGGCGCAGTACGGGCGTCTGTCCACCAATAACGATTACATCCGCTGCGAGGCCGATTTGCGCCTGGGTCGGATCACCAACTTCAACCAATGTTCGCAACCCGCCAGCGCCTCGCTGCTGGTGTCGGGCAATCCCGAGCTTCAGCCCGAGGAAAGCACCAACCAGTCCATCGGCCTGGTGTTGCAGCCCTGGTTCATTCCCGAGCAGTTCGGCCGCTTCACCTTCACGCTGGACCGCTGGAAGATCGAGCAAGAGAAGATCGTCGGTCTGCTGGGCGCGCAGTCGAACGTCGTGCTGGACTACCTGAACATCCTGAACGGCACGCGGAACGACAACGTCAACCGGGCGGCGGTGACGGCCGACGACATCGCCTTCTTCCAGGGGAGCGGAATCACTCCCGTCGGACAGATCGTCTCGGTCAAAGACCAGTTCATCAACCTGCTGCCGCAGACGGTGGAGGGTCTCGACATCGGTCTTCAGTGGCGACTGCGCGGCACGCCCTGGGGCAACTTCCGCGCCAGCGTGAATGCGGCGCATCTGACGAAGTTTGACCGTTCTCCCGGCCCCTTGGTCGAGTCGCTGTTCGCGGCGCGTGAAGCCGGTCAGATCAACGCGAATACACCGCTGCCGATCTCTCAGACCCTGCTGGCTCGCAACGGCCGGCCGGAATGGCGGGTGACGGGTTCGTTCACCTGGTCGCAAGGGCCATGGCAGGTGGGCGCATTCACCCAATACAACAGCGCCGTCACCGAAACCGGCTTCCTCAGCGCCCAAGGCGATCCCTGGCAGGTCGATAGCCAGATCACTGGCAATCTGTATGGTCAGTATGAGTTCGGCGACAACGCCGGCTTTGCGTCCGGCACAACGGTTCGACTGGGTGCGCGCAACGTCACTGACGAGCAGCCGCCGTTGACTTCGTCGGGCTATCTGGGTGCGCTCTACAATCCCTACGGCCGCTACTGGTACGCCAACATCTCCAAGACGTTCTAAGAGAGAGAGGCGCGATGACCGATCGTATCGTTCGAACTCTGGCGGCGGTGGTCGCAGCCTGGGCCGGCATCGCGTCAATGACGCAGGCGCAAGAAACGGAGACGGCCGTCGCGGCGGCTATCGATCCTGCGCCCGCGCCAGCCGATTGCCCGGACTTCGTGCCGGAGCAGACGCGGTGCTGGTCGGGCAGGGCGGTTAAAGGCGGCTACTATTGGATCGCCGTGCCTCAGGACTGGAATGGCGCCCTGATCGTTCACGCGCATGGCGGGCCGCGCCTTAGCGCACCAGAACCGAACGATCCGCTGGAGGATATGGAGCGGTTCTCCATGACGGTGAAGGAAGGCTTCGCCTGGGCGGGCTCGACCTATCGCCGTGGCGGCTATGGCGTACGGATGGCGGCGGAAGACACGGACGATCTGCGCCAGATTTTCTGGAACGCCTTCGGCAAGCCACGTCGAACTCTGGTGCATGGCCAGTCCTGGGGCGGAAACGTCGCGGCCAAGACGGCTGAGCTCTACGCGCGCGATGCCGAGGGACAGGTGGTTTGGGACGGTGTGGTCCTGACCAACGGCGTAATCGGCGGCGGGACCCGCACCTACCGCTTTCGCGCCGATCTGAGAGCGGTGTATCAGTTCTACTGCAACAACCATCCGCTTCCGAACGAGCCCCGGTATCCGCTTTGGCAGGGGCTGCCGCTAGAAAGCGATCTGAACCGGGCGCAGTTGGCGGAGCGGGTCAAAACCTGCACGGGCGTGGGCCTGCCGCTTGCTGAGAGGTCGGCTGAGCAGAAGCGCAATTTGGCGGATATCCTGGCCGTGACGGGCGTGAACGAGGAACAGTTGGTTCCGCATTTGGCCTGGGCGACCTTCCTGTTCAGCGACATGGTTTTGCGTCGTCTTGATGGGCTGAACCCCTTCGATAACAGCCATACGGTCTATCAGGGTTCGCAAGACGACGAGGCGTTGAACGCTGGCGTTCAGCGTTTCGCGGCTGATCCGATGGGTGTGGCGCGCTTGGCCTACGACGCCGATCTCAGCGGTCTGATCGTGGCGCCCACGCTGACGATCCACGCCAAGAACGATGCGACGGCCTTTGTCTCCAACGACGCTCTTTACAGGGAGACGGTCGCCGCGGCGGGACGATCGGACCTATTGGTCCAGACGTTCACAGACGAGTCCGAACATAGCCGCCTGTCGCCGCCAGAGTACGTCGGTCTTTTCCAGGCGATGATGCGCTGGCTGGACAAGGGCGTGAAGCCGACGCCCGCTGACGTTGCCACGCTGTGTCAGGTGGCGGCTTCACGCTACGAGAACGGCTGTCATTTCGACACCACCTTCAAGCCGTCGACGGACAGCCGCCCCAACTGAAGCTGCCGCTGCATTTCACAACGATCTGCTCCAAACGCAACACGGCCCGCAGGCGACTGCGGGCCGTGTCTGTTTGTGCGTGAGCTGAAAGATCAAACCGTCTTGGCGCGGTCCTTGTCGGAGGAGCTGCGGGCCAGTTCACGGTTCAGCCACAGGGCCAAGAGGGTGCAGATGGCGCCCGACAGCAGATAGGCGCCGGCGGCGATCAGGCCGAACTGGCTGGAGATCCACAGGGCCGCCAGGGGTGCAAAGCCCGCGCCGAACAGCCAGGCCAGGTCCGAGGTCAGGGCCGAGGAGGTATAGCGGTTCGTCAGGCTGAAGCTGGAAGCCACGGGGCCAGAGGCCTGGCCGAACGACAGGCCGAGCAAGATGAAGCCGGAGATCATGAAGGTCAGCTCGCCGACCGGGCCGCCGTTCAGCAGTTGCGGCGCAAAGCCCGAGAAGGCGGCGATGCCGGCGGCGGTGATCGCCAGCAAGGTGCGGCGGCCGTAGCGGTCGGCCAGTATGCCCGAGGCCAGGATGGCCAGCAGGCCGAAGACGGCGCCCACCATCTCGATCAGCAGGAAGCGGACCGGCGTTTCCTTGGTGAACAGGAACACCCACGACAGCGGGAAGACGGTCACCATGTGGAACATGGCGAAGCTGGCCAGCGGCGCGAAGGCGCCGATGGCGATCTTCGGGCCTTCGTCGCGCAGGGCCTGGCTGATCGGCGTGGGCTGCAGTTCGCGCGTCTCGAACAGCTTCTGGAAGGCCGGCGTCACTACGATGCGCAGGCGCGCGAACAGGGCCACCACGTTGATGGCGAAGGCGACGAAGAACGGATAGCGCCAGCCCCAATCCAGGAAGTCAGGGGCCGACAGCGTGTTCAGGAAGAAGGCGAACAGGGCCGAGGCCACCAGCAGGCCGATGGGCGCGCCGAGTTGCGGGATCATGGCGTACCAGCCGCGCTTCTTCTCGGGCGCGTTCAGCGCGAGCAGCGAGGCCAGACCGTCCCAGGTGCCGCCCAGGGCGACGCCTTGGCCGATACGGGTGAGGGCCAGCAGCACCGGCGCCCACATGCCGATGCTCTCATATCCCGGGATGAAGGCCACCGACACGGTCGAGGTCCCCAGCAGCAGCAGGGCGGTCGTCAGCTTGGCGCCGCGCCCGAACTTGCGGTCGATGGCGATGAACAGGACGGTCCCCAGCGGCCGAGCCAGGAAAGCCAGGGCGAAGACGGCGAAGGAGAGCAGGGTGCCGCCCACCGCGCCCGCATAGGGGAAGATCAACTGCGGGAAAACGACCACCGAAGCGATGGCGTAAACAAAGAAGTCGAAAAACTCGGAAGTTCGGCCGATAATGACGCCGATGGCGATCTCGCCGGCGTCAACCTTGCCATGGCCCGTGTGAAGGGCGGCGGCGTCGCGTTCCAGCGACTCTGACGAAGGGGTCGTCGAGGCGGACATGGGCTTGGTCGCTCCGTGTGAGACTGAATTATCGGCCGTACGGCAGGTCGCCGCATTATGACCGGGCGCCCTTTGCGATGAAAGCGGCCTCGTGAGGATAGGACATATTGCCCAATGTCGTTCCTGATTGAAGCTGAGTATCCCGCCGCCTACGAACGCCAACCGTCGCGGCGCCTCCCCCTCGCCCGACGCTTTTCGATTGGATCCGCCTTGCGCCGTCTGCGCCTTCTTTTGCTCGCGCCCATCGTGGCCCTGCTGTCGGCCTGCAACCTGGTCGTCCTCAACCCTGCCGGCGACGTCGCGTCCCAGCAGGGCGATCTGCTGATGATCTCGACCCTGCTGATGCTGATCATCATCGTGCCGGTGATGGGTCTGATCGTCTTCTTCGCCTGGAAGTATCGGGCGTCGAACAAGGAGGCCGAGGCCGACTACCGTCCCGACTGGGACCACTCCACGTCGTTGGAGCTGGTCATCTGGGCCGCGCCGCTGATGATCATCATCTGCCTGGGGGCCCTGACCTGGGCCGGCACCCACCTGCTGGACCCCTATCGTCCAATCGACCGGATCAAGCCGGGCCAGGCCGTCGAGGAAAGCGTCGAGCCGTTGCAGGTCAATGTCGTCGCGCTCGACTGGAAGTGGATGTTCATTTACCCGCAGTACGGCGTCGCCACCGTCAATGAGCTGGCCGCGCCGGTTGACCGTCCGATCCGTTTCCACATCACCTCGTCCTCGGTGATGAACAGCTTCTACATCCCCGCCCTGGCCGGTCAGATCTACGCCATGCCGGGCATGGAGACGAAGCTTCACGCCGTCATCAACCGTCCGGGCGAATATGAAGGGTTCTCGGCCAACTATTCCGGCGACGGCTTCTCGCACATGCGCTTCGCCTTCCACGGTCTGGATCAGTCCGGGTTCGACCAATGGATCGCCGGCGTTCGCCAGGGCGGCCAGACGCTGGACCGCGATCGCTATCTGGAGCTGGAAAAGCCCAGCGAGAAGGTGCCGGTCATGCGCTTCGGCGCCGTGGATGGCGCGCTGTGGGACGCGATCCTCAATATGTGCGTCGAGCCGGGTAAGATGTGCATGGGCGAGATGATGGCCATCGACAAGCAGGGCGGCCTGTCCATGGCGTCCGTGCGCAACACCATGCCGCTGGTCTATGACAAATACGCCGGTCGCGGAAAATCGCCCGCCTACTTCGGCTCCAACGACAGCTACGTCATGACGATCTGCACCCCGCTGCAGGCCGAGGCGGCCGCCGCCGACCGCATGCGCCGCGCCGAGCTGGATACGGTCGCCGGACCGACCAGCCTGGAGCGCCTGACCGGGCAGGGGTTGTCGCCCGGTCAGACTCCGATGGCCTCGCTGACGACGCTGGCCCGCAATCCCTTCGCCACGGGGCCGGTTCCGACCGACGTCCGTTCCGCCCCCAACGCCTGAGCGAACACAGTCGATGAACGCTGATCAACTCATTCCGCTAATCTTCGGGCGCCTCACGCTTGAGGCTCTGCCGTTGCACGAGCCGATCCTGGTCGTGACCATGTCGGTCGTGCTGCTGGGCGGTCTCGCCCTGTTTGGCGCCCTGACCTATTTCAAGCTGTGGGGCTATCTCTGGAAGGAATGGTTCACCACCGTGGACCACAAGAAGATCGGGATCATGTACATGATCCTGGGTCTGATCATGTTCGTGCGCGGCTTCGCCGACGCCATAATGATGCGCCTGCAACAGGCGATGGCGTTCGGCGGGTCCGAGGGTTACCTGAACGCGCACCACTATGACCAGATCTTCACCGCCCACGGCGTGATCATGATCTTCTTCGTGGCCATGCCGCTGGTGACGGGCATCATGAACTATGTCGTGCCGCTGCAGATCGGCGCGCGCGACGTGTCCTTCCCCTTCCTGAACAACTTCAGCTTCTGGATGACCACGGCCGGCGCCATTATCGTCATGGCCTCGCTGTTCGTGGGCGAGTTCGCGCGCACCGGCTGGCTGGCCTATCCGCCGCTGTCGGGCATTGGTTACAGCCCCGGCGTCGGCGTCGACTACTATATATGGGCGTTGCAGATCGCGGGGGTCGGGACCACGCTGTCCGGCATCAACCTGATCGCGACGATCGTGAAGATGCGCGCGCCCGGCATGGGTATGATGAAGATGCCGGTCTTCACCTGGACCTCGCTGTGCACCAACGTGCTGATCGTGGCGTCCTTCCCGGTTCTGACCGCCGTCCTGGCCCTGCTGACGCTGGACCGTTACGTCGGCACCAACTTCTTCACGAACGACTTCGGCGGCAACCCGATGATGTACGTGAACCTGATCTGGATCTGGGGTCACCCCGAGGTCTACATCCTGATCCTGCCGCTGTTCGGCGTCTTCTCGGAGATCGCCTCGACCTTCTCGGGCAAGAAGCTGTTCGGCTACACCTCCATGGTCTACGCCACGGTCGTCATCACGATCCTGTCCTACTTGGTCTGGCTGCACCACTTCTTCACCATGGGCTCTGGCGCCTCGGTGAACAGCTTCTTCGGCATCACGACGATGATCATCTCGATCCCGACGGGCGCGAAGATCTTCAACTGGCTGTTCACGATGTACCGTGGGCGCATCCGGTTCGAGCTGCCGATGATGTGGTTGGTCGCCTTCATGCTGACCTTCGTGATCGGCGGGATGACGGGCGTGCTGCTGGCGGTGCCGCCGGCCGACTTCGTGCTGCACAACTCTCTCTTCCTGGTGGCCCACTTCCACAACGTCATCATCGGCGGCGTGCTGTTCGGCCTGTTCGCGGCGATCAACTTCTGGTGGCCCAAGGCCTTCGGCTTCAAGCTGGACAAGAAGTGGGGTCTGATCAGCTTCTGGTGCTGGGTGCCCGGCTTCTGGCTGGCCTTCCTGCCGCTGTATGTGCTGGGCCTGATGGGCGTGACGCGCCGGATGCGGGTGTTCGACGATCCGTCGCTGCAAATCTGGTTCGTCATCGCCGCCATCGGCGCCGGCGTCATCGCCTTGGGCATCGCGGCCATGTTCATCCAGTTCGCCGTGTCGATCATCAACCGCGACAAGCTGCGCGACACCACGGGCGACCCATGGGGCGGCCGCACGCTGGAGTGGGCGACCTCGTCGCCGCCGCCGGCCTACAACTTCGCCGCCACGCCGTACGTCCATGACGCCGACGCCTGGTGGGACATGAAGAAGCAGGGCTATCAGCGTCCGCTGAACGGCTACAAGGCGATCCACATGCCCTCGAACTCGGGGGCGGGGATCATCATCTCGGGCCTGTGCCTGGTGATGGGTCTGGCTTTGATCTGGTACATCTGGTGGCTGGCCGCCATCAGCTTCATCGGGGTGTTGGCCGTCTCGATCGGCCATACCTTCAACTACAAGCGCGACTATTACATCCCCGAGGATGAGGTCCGCGCGACAGAAGAGGCGCGCACCCGCGCCCTGGCCGGAACGGAGGCCTGATCATGAGCGCGACTGCGACCGAGATCGACCGGACCGTCTTCCACCTGGAAGAGGAGCCGCACCACGAGGAAGGCTCCAGCACCATGCTGGGCTTCTGGCTCTATCTGATGAGCGACTGCCTCATCTTTGCGATGCTGTTCGCCGTGTTCGGCGTGCTCGGCGGCAACTACGCCGCCGGGCCGGGGCCCAAGGAGCTGTTCGACCTGGAGCTGGTGGCAATCAACACCACCATGCTGCTGTTCTCGTCGATCACCTATGGCTTCGCCATGCTGGCGATGGATCGAAACAACCAGCGTCAGACGCTCGTTTGGCTGGCGATCACCGGCCTGTTCGGCCTGGCGTTCCTGGGGATCGAACTCTACGAGTTCGCGCACCTGATCCATGAGGGCGCGACGCCGCAACGCAGCGCCTTCCTGTCGGCCTTCTTCACCCTGGTGGGCACCCACGGCCTGCACGTCACCTTCGGCATCATCTGGCTGGTGACGCTGATGGTTCAGGTCAGCATGAAGGGCCTGATCCCCGCCAACAAACGCCGCCTGATGTGCCTGTCGATGTTCTGGCACTTCCTGGACGTCATCTGGATCGGCGTCTTCACCTTCGTCTATCTGCTGGGCATGCTGCGATGAGCGCCGACATGAACGACCATTCGCCGGAGTCTCACGAGACCGACCACCTGGGCCACGAGGGGCACAATCACGGCTCCTTCAAGAGCTACATGATCGGCTTCGTGCTGTCAGTGATCCTGACGGCCATCCCGTTCGCCCTGGTCATGACCGGCGTCCTGCCGACCCAGGCGACGGCCCTGATCGTCATGGGCTTCGCCGTGGTGCAGATCGTGGTCCACATGATCTACTTCCTGCACATGAACTCCAAGTCCGAGGGCGGCTGGATCATGCTGGCGCTGATTTTCACCATCATCGTGGTGGTCATCGCCTTGTCGGGTTCGCTGTGGGTCATGTACCACCTGAACACCAATATGATGCCCATGACGCACGACATGGCGCAGATGGGCGGCTGAGGTCGAGATCACGGACCCGTCCTCAGCCCCGGCCGCCGGCAAGGCCAGACGCTCGCGATCCTTCCGCATGGCGGTCGTGGTTGCGGGCCTGGCCTTGTTCGTCGGCTTTCTGGCGCTGGGCGGGTGGCAGGTTCAGCGACTGGCCTGGAAGACCAATCTGATCGCCCAGGTAGATGCGCGCGTTCACGCGGCCGCCGTTCCATCGCCTGGCCCGACCCAATGGGCCGGTGTGACGCGCGACAAGGATCAGTACCGCCGCGTTACGGTTCGCGGTCGATTTCTGCACGACAAGGAAACCCTGGTTCAGGCGGTGACCGACGCCGGCGGCGGCTTCTGGGTCATGACGCCTTTGGTTGCTGACCGGGGCTTTACCGTCCTGATCAATCGCGGCTTCGTGCCCGCTGGCCGACGCGATCCGGCCGTCCGCGCCGATGGTCAGGTCGAGGGGCCGCAGAGCGTGACGGGACTGCTCCGGATCACCGAGCCCAAGGGCGGCTTCCTGCGCGCCAATGATCCCGCCGGTGATCGCTGGCGGTCCCGCGACGTCGCGGCGATCGCTGCGCGGCGGGGCCTGACGACCGTCGCGCCCTATTTCATTGATGCGGACGCCAGTCCGAACCCGGGCGGATGGCCGCGCGGAGGACTGACGGTGATCCGGTTCGCCAACAGCCATCTCGTCTATGCCTTGACCTGGTTCGGCATGGCGCTGCTGACCTTGGTCGGTCTGTGGCTGTTCCTGCGCGACGGCAGGCGCAACAGGTCGTGACGACGACAACTGTACAAAGGCTGCTGGGCCTGGGGCTCAGAGGCGGGGTCGCGACCCACGGCGGCGCCAACCGACGCAACATGCTGCTGCTGATCCAGCTGCGCTGGCTGGCGGTCGCCGGGCAGGTGGCGACGATCCTGCTTGTCCAGTACGTGATGCGGATCCCGCTGCCGGTGCTGTGGTTGCTGGCGGCGCCGGCGGGTCTGGTGCTGGTCAATCTGGTCAGCGCGCCGTTGACCGTGCGCCGGCAGGAGGTCGAGGACCAGGCGCTGATGATCGCCCTGTTGGCGGATGTGGCGGCCCTGACCTGGCTGCTGTTCCTGACCGGAGGCGCGGCCAATCCATTCGTGGCGCTGTATCTTCTACAAGTCGTTCTTGGGGCCGTGCTGCTGGCGCCGGTCTACGCTTGGGCGCTGATCGCCATCACCAGCCTGTGTTTCGCCGGGCTGGGCCTGCATTCCCGCCCGCTGAACCTGCCGCCGGCGCGCGAGGACTCGCTGCTCAGCCTCTATCTTCAGGGCAGTCTGATCTGTTTCGTGCTGATGGCCGTGCTGCTGGTGCTGTTCGTCACCCGGATCAGCCAGAACCTGCGCGAGCGCGACGCCTCCATGGCCGCCCTGCGCCAGCAGACGGCCGAGCATGATCATATTGTCCGCATGGGCCTGCTGGCGTCGGGCGCAGCGCATGAGCTGGGAACGCCGCTGGCTTCGCTGTCGGTGATCCTCAGCGACTGGAAGCGTATGCCGGCCCTGACCCACGATGCCGATCTGGCACAGGACATGACGGTGATGCGGGCCGAGGTCGAACGCTGCAAGGCCATCGTCACCGGCATCCTGATGTCGGCCGGCGAGGCGAGGGGACAGGCGCCCGAGCGCACGACCTTGCGCGTCTTCGTCGCCGATGTGGTGGCCAGCTGGAGCGGCGACGGTGTGGCGGTGCAGATCCGCGACGAGCTGGCCCAGAACCCGTCGATCATCGCCGACCCGGCCCTGCGTCAAGTGCTGGGCGTGCTGTTCGACAATGCGGTCGAGGCCGGGGCGAGCCGCATCACCGTGACCACGACGCGCACGGACGAGGATTTCGGCATCGCGGTCCGCGACGACGGACCAGGCTTTCCGCCGGCGATCCTTCAGGCCTGGGGCAAGCCCTACAACTCCACCAAGCCCAGGCCCGGCGCGGGTCTCGGCCTCTTTCTGCTCATGAATGTGATCCGGTCGCTGGGCGGTCGGGTAGAAGCCTCCAATCCCCCGGCGGGCGGCGCAGAAGTGCGTCTGACCTTACCGCTTTCGGCCTTGGCTCCGACGGACGAGATCGCGCATGACCGATGACGCCAGATTGCTGCTGATCGTCGAGGACGACGAGTCGTTCTCGACCACCCTGCGACGCTCGTTCGAACGGCGTGGCTATACGGTCGTCAGCGCCGCAAGTCCCGACCAGATGACCGAGGTGCTGAGGACGCATCGCCCCGGCTATGCGGTCGTCGATCTGAAGCTGGGCGGCCATTCCGGCCTGACCTGCGTCGAGGCTCTTCACGCCTTCGACCCCGAGATGAACATCGTCGTCCTGACCGGCTTCGCCAGCATCGCCACGGCGGTGGAGGCGATCAAACTGGGCGCCCGGCACTATCTGGCCAAGCCCGCCAGCACCGATGACATCGAAACCGCGTTCGGCCGGGCGGACGGCGACGCCGAGACGCCGCTGGGTACACGCCCCACTTCGATCAAGACGCTGGAGTGGGAGCGGATTCACGAGACGCTGGTGGAGACCGACTTCAACATCTCCGAGGCGGCGCGGCGGTTGGGCATGCACCGCCGCACCCTGGCGAGGAAGCTGGAGAAGCGCCGCGTCACCTAGTCCAGTTCGGCCGCGATCCTGTCGGCCAGCGCCCGTAAGGTCGCCGTATCCGCCATCGGCGCATGGCCGTGACCCTTCATCTCGCGATCTGCCCAGCGCGGCACGATGTGGAAATGCAGATGGAAGACCGTCTGTCCGCCCGCCTCGCCGTTGAACTGCAGGATCGACAGGCCTTCAGGCTTCAGCGCTTTCTCGACCGCCTTGGCCGTGCGTTGCAGGGCGGCGGTCACGCGGGCCAGAACCTCCGGCTCGATCTCCAGCAGATTACGCGCCTGGGACTGTTTGGCGATGATCAGGACGTGGCCTTCCGATTGGGGAAACACGTCCATGAAGGCCAGGACGTGGTCGTCCTCCCACACCTTCACCGACGGAATGTCGCCGCGCAGGATCTTGGCGAAGATGTTGTTGGTGTCATAGGCGCCGTGCAGGCTCATGGGCGGTCTCCGTGCGGTTCGGACCTTCGATAGCAGCGCCGTCCGCGAAGGGGGAGCCTTCGTCCACCTCGTGCATTATGGTCACGCTTGAACGTAACGAGGGCCGTCATGATCCGTTTCATCATCCAGGCGCTGGTCACCATGGCGGGCCTTTGGCTGTCCGCCCAGATCGTGCCGGGCGTCGATTTCACCAGCACCGGATCGCTGATCGCGGCCGCCATCATTCTGGGCCTGGTCAACGCCTTTGTGCGGCCGATCCTGGTCGTGCTGACCTTCCCGATCACCGTGGTAACCCTGGGACTGTTCCTGCTGGTGGTGAACGCCGCAATGATCGGGCTGACCTCCATCTTCCTGGACGGCTTCCGCGTCGACGGTCTGTGGGCCGGCATCGGCGCCGCCATCGTGACCGGCGTCGTCAGCTGGATCGCCGGCGCCTTCATCGGCGGCGGCGAAGAAGCGCGGGGCTAACTTCTTCAAAAGCTTGACGAGGTGATGCGAACCCAAGAAGGCTCAACAGCTCAGTTTGGCCGGTCTGCGCTCGCTTCCCGACGCCTGCGGAAAAGCATATCTGTCGTCGCTCGGGCCCTTTGTTCGATAAGTCGCTGACGGTCGGGATCGGGGTGGGGCTCCTGCGTGGTCGCCCAGCGTGCTCCGGCCGGCGCCGCCAAATCACGGCATACGCTCAGCGCAAGGCCCCGCTGGTAGGCGTTTGCATTACGCTTTCGGCGATCGGCTTCCCCAGTGACACTGGCCGTTTCGACGGGCGTGAACGTATTTGACTTCCATTGCGCCGGCGGGACCGGCACGGGGCGACCGTTTTCGATGATCCGAATGGAGCTGGGCTCTTCCCAGATCGTGTAGGCCGCGAATGGCTCGATCGTGTCCGCGTACCGCACAAGACCACAAATAACCCGTCCGCCGTTTCGAACGTCACGAGCAGTGTGCTCGAGGATGACTGCGGAAGGTCGCTTTTCGAAGACTGTCTGAAGGATGGCCTCGTCCGATGGTCGGGGCGGACGAGCGGTCTCCGTAGCCGAAGCCTGGCCAGCCATGATCACGATAGACATCGCCGCCAGAAACATAGGCTTATCCCACCTTCACCCGCGTCGCCGCCTCGGGCAGATCCTCGCCGAAGGCGCGCTGGTAGAACTCAGCGATGGTCGGGCGTTCCAGCTCGTCGCACTTGTTCAGGAAGGTCAGGCGGAAGCTGAGGCCCAGGTCATCGTTGAAGATCTGGGCGTTCTGGGCCCAGGTGATGACGGTGCGGGGCGACATGACGGTCGAGATGTCGCCGTTCATGAAGGCGTTGCGGGTCATGTCGGCGACGCGGACCATGGCGGCGATGCGGCGGCGGCCCTCGGCGTCCTTCCACTCGGGAACCTTGGCGGCGACGATCTCGGCTTCCACGTCGTGATCGAGATAGTTCAGCGTGGTGACGATGTTCCAGCGATCCAGCTGGGCCTGATTGATCTGCTGCGCGCCGTGATACAGGCCCGTGGTGTCGCCCAGGCCGATGGTGTTGGTCGTGGCGAACAGGCGGAAATAGCGGTGCGGGCGGATGACGCGGTTCTGGTCCAGCAGGGTCAGGCGACCCTGGGCCTCCAGCACGCGCTGGATCACGAACATCACGTCGGGCCGGCCGGCGTCGTATTCGTCGAAGACCAGGGCGATGGGGCGTTGCAGCGACCAGGGCAGGATGCCCTCGCGGAACTCGGTGATCTGCTTGCTGTCCTTCAGGACGATGGCGTCCTTGCCGATCAGGTCGATCCGGCTGACGTGGCTGTCCAGGTTCACGCGAACCAGCGGCCAGTTCAGGCGGGCGGCGACCTGTTCGATGTGGGTAGATTTGCCGGTGCCGTGATAGCCCTGAATCATCACGCGGCGGTCGAAGGCGAAGCCGGCGCAGATGGCGATCGTCGTCTGGGGATCGAAGCGATAGGCCTCGTCGATCTCGGGCACATGGCTGTCGCGCTCGTCGAAGGCGGGCACGGTCATGTCGCTGTCCACGCCGAAGGCTTCGCGCAGGGTCACGCGGCGATGCGGTTCGAGCGTCAGCAGGGGATCGGGGGAGGCGTCGAGCGGGGAGGTCATGGACCTCATCTAGAGGCGCCGCGCGCGCGGCTCAACACGCGCGCGGCCCTCGGCGTCGGTTATTTCGCGCTCAGGCGAACATCGACGTTGTTGCGAGTGGCGTTGGAGTAGGGGCAGACCTGGTGCGCCTTCTCGATCAGGTCGTCGATGACGGCCTGCTCTAGGCCGTGGTCGGTCACGGTCAGGTCGACATCCAGGTTGAAGCCTTCACCCTTGGTGTTCTTGCCGAAACCGACGCCGGCGGTGACCTTGGTGTCGGGGCCCACGGGCGTGCCGGCCTTGCCGCTGACCAGACGCAGGGCGCCGAGGTAGCAGGCGGCGTATCCGGTGGCGAAGAGCTGCTCGGGGTTGGTGCCGTCGCCGCCCTTGCCGCCCATCTCGGTCGGCGTCGACAGTTTGACGTCGATCTTGCCGTCGTCGGTGGCCGAACGACCGTCTTCGCGGCCTCCGCCCGATGCCGTCGATTGGGCGCGATACAGAACTTCCATGGCAGGCTCCTTGGGTTGGGATGCTTGAGATGGGAGCTTAACGGCGGACGGGAAGGGGGCGTTGCATCGCGGCTCTAGCCATCGACCGGCGACGCGGGCTAAAGCACCTGCTGGGGCGCGTCGTCGGAGTACGCAGTGAAGATTGCCGAACGCTGGTTCGTGTGGGCGGGCATGGTTCTGCTGGGCGGCATCGCCCTGGCGGGGTTGGTCGTCGCCGTCTATGCGGCGTGGCTGTTCCACGACCTGCCCGATGCGTCGGAGCTAGCGGATTATCGCCCGCCGACCGCGACGCGCGTCTATGCCGGTGACGGCACCCTGATCGGCGAGTTTTCGGACGAGCGCCGGATCTATGTCTCCTACGACCAGATTCCCCAGCCGGTGATCCACGCCTTCCTGGCGGCTGAAGATCGCAACTTCTTCCAGCATGGCGGCATCGACGTGGGCGGCATCGGCCGCGCGTCGCTGAAGAACGTCTTCAATCTGGCGTCGGGACGCCGGCTGGAAGGCGGTTCGACCATCACCCAGCAGGTGGCCAAGAACGTCCTGCTGACCAACGAATCCAGCCTGAACCGCAAGCTGAAGGAAGCCATCCTGGCCAATCGCCTGGAGGCGACCCTATCCAAGGAGCAGATCCTCGAGCTGTATCTGAACGAGATATTCCTGGGCTATCGCTCGTTCGGCATAGCGTCGGCGGCCTACAACTATTTCGGCAAATCGCTGGCGCAGCTGACGCCCGACGAAGCCGCCTTCCTGGCGTCCCTGCCCAAGGGGCCGAACAACTATCACCCCAAGCGTCACCCCGGCGCGGCCAAGGGCCGTCGTGACTGGGTGCTGGGCGAGATGGAGCAGAGCGGCTGGCTGACGCCTGAACAGCTGGTCGAGGCACGCGCCAAGCCTCTGATCACGCGCGATGCGCCGCAACGGTCGGATTACAAGGACGCCGACTTCTTCGTCGAAGAAGCGCGCCGCCAGGCCGCCGCCAACCCCCAGTTCGGCGAGCAGCTGCGCGCTGGCGGCTTCTATATGCGCACGACCCTGGACCCGACGCTGCAGACGGCGGCGCGCCGGGCTCTGATGCAGGGGCTTGAGAACTACGACCGTCGTCACGGCTGGCGCGGCGGGTGGGGCACGACCGATTTCGCCGACGGCTGGCAGGCGGTCGCGCTGAAAGAACAGGCGCCGCCCGAGCGTCGCAGCTGGCAGGCCGCAGCCATCGAAAGCGTCAGCGGCAACACGGTGCGCATCCGCACGGCCCGCGACGACAAGTCCGGCACGCTGCTGGCTTCGGACGCGGCCTGGGCCAACGCCAACCGCCAGCTGAAGCGCGGCGAACTGATCTTCGTGGAGCCCCAGGGCGGGCAGTTCGCCCTGAAGCAGGTGCCGCGCGTCAACGGGGCGCTGGTGGCCATCGAGCCGCAGTCCGGCCGCGTGCTGGCGATGGTCGGCGGCTATTCCTATGCGCTGTCCAGCTTCAACCGGGCGACTCAGGCGCGCCGCCAACCGGGTTCAGCGTTCAAACCCTTCGTCTATGCGACGGCGCTGGAGGGCGACTTCACTCCCGCCTCGATCGTGCTGGATGCGCCGATCAGCTTTGCCGGCGGTCCCAACGGCACGCGCTGGACGCCCGAGAACTACAGCCGCCAATACTATGGCCCTCAGACGCTGCGTCGCGGGCTGGAGCTGTCGCGCAACGTCATGACGGTACGGCTGGCACAGTCGGTCGGCATGAAGAAGATTGTGGAGCAGGCGGATCGCATGGGGCTGCCCGGCATGACGCCGAACCTGTCGGTCTCGCTGGGCGCCGGCGAGGTCACGCCTCTGGATATCACGGCCGCTTATTCCGCCTTCGCGAACGGCGGTCGGCGGGTGACGCCCTATCTGATCGACTATGTTCAGGACCGTGACGGCGAGACCATCTTCCGCGCCGACAACCGCAGCTGCCGCGAATGCGGACGGGGCTTCTCGGGCCAGGAGTCGCCGCGCCTGCAGCAGCGCGGAACCCAGGTCATCGACCCGATCACCGCCTATCAGATGAGCTCCATGCTGGAAGGCGTGGTCCAACGCGGCACCGCCGCCAGCGCGCGCGGCCTGGGGCCCTGGGTCGCGGGCAAGACCGGCACGACCAACGAATATCGCTCGGCCTGGTTCGTGGGCTTCACCACCGACATCGTGGTCGGCGTGTTCATCGGCTTCGACGACAACCGCTCGCTGGGATCCGGTGAAGCCGGCGCCTCGGCCGCCGTGCCGGTCTTCACGGAGTTCATGCAGACGGCCTTGAAGGAAAGGCCGGCTCGCCCGTTCGTGCGGCCCAAGAACGCCATATTCCGGACCGTCAACGGCATCGAGGAGGCCTTCCGCCCCGGCACCGAACGCCAGGCCCCGCCGCCGCGCCCGACCGGTCCGGCCCAGCCCGTCGGACCGCAGAACTACTACGAGGTGATCCGCCGCGAGCAGGAGGCCGCCAGCGGCGCGCCCGCCTCGTCGCCGGCGCCCACCGCGCCACCGCCGCCCAAGAAGGCGCCGGCCGAGGACTTGAGCGGATTGTACTGAAGCTCTAGGTAGGCCTTTCGAACGGCGCGTCCTCGTGGCGCGCCGTTTTCCATTAATCCTGCCCTATTGCGCGACCTGCGGGCCGCGCTGCTTGAGGGCGTTGTGTCGCGGAGATTGCGATGAGACCGGATGTCGAGGCCATGAAGGCCGACATCGAGCAGAGCGTCGCTCTGCTCAGGAGGCGTCTTTGACTGGGATGTCGCTCTAAGAAAGCTCGATGAGCTGAATGCGCGCGTCGAGGATCCGACGCTGTGGGACAAGCCCGACGAGGCCCAGGCCGTCAGCCGCGAACGCTCGCAGCTGGAAGGCAAGATCAACACCGTCAAGGCGATGGAGCAGGACCTCGAAGACGGGGTGATGCTGGCCGAGATGGCGGACGAGGAGGGCGACGAGGGCGCGCTGGAAGACGCTCGCGCGTCGCTGCGCGGCATCAAGGAACGCGCCGCCCGCGCCGAGCTGGAAGCTTTGCTGTCCGGCGAGGCTGACGGCAACGACGCCTATCTGGAAGTGAACTCCGGCGCGGGCGGCACCGAGTCGAACGACTGGGCCGGCATGCTGCTGCGCATGTACTCTCGCTGGGCCAAGGCGCACGGCTATGAGGTCACGATCGAAGCGCACGAAGAGGGCGAGCAGGCGGGGGTCAAGTCGGCCACCATCCTGATCGAGGGGCCCAACGCCTATGGCTGGCTGAAGTCGGAATCGGGCGTGCACCGCCTGGTCCGCATCAGCCCCTATGACGCGGCGGCCAAGCGCCACACCAGCTTCGCCTCCATCGGGGTGTCGCCGGTCGTGGACGACGCGATCGAAATCGACATCAACCCCTCGGACGTCCGCACCGACACCTATCGCGCCTCGGGCGCGGGCGGTCAGCACATCAACAAGACCGACTCGGCTGTGCGCCTGACCCACACCCCGACCAACACCGTCGTGGCCTGCCAGGCCGGCCGGTCGCAGCACCAGAACCGCGAGATGGCATGGAAGATGCTGCGCGCGCGCCTGTACGAGCTGGAACTGCAGAAGCGTGAGGCGGCGGCTCAGGCGCTGGCCGACGCCAAGACCGACATCGGGTGGGGTCACCAGATCCGCTCCTATGTCCTGCAGCCCTATCAGATGGTGAAGGACCTGCGGACCGAGGTTGAGACCTCGGACACCCAGGGGGTGCTGGACGGCGACCTGGACGCCTTCATGGGCGCGGCCCTGGCCCAGCGGGTCGGCGAGACCCGCGGATCGAGCGTGGACTGACGGAAAAGGGCGGCTCCGATGAGCCGCCCTTTTTGTTTGGGCTGCCGGTTTTGCGGCCGTTCAGATTCGACGCGGTCAGGCGGCGGTCTTGTCCGCCTTGTCAGCCTTCGGCGCGGGGGCTTCCAGCATGGCGGCGCCGGGGGTGTCGCGCTTGGCCTGGTTACAGCGGCCCTGGAACCAAGCGCCCTGGTCGATGGCGAGCTGTTCCTGCGTGATGTCGCCCTCGACGCGGGCGGTAGCGTGAAGCTTGACCTGTTTGGCGACGATGGCGCCGGAGACGCGGCCGCGCACGTCAAGCACGTCGGCATGGACCGTGCCCTCGACCGAGCCGCCTTCGCCGATCACGACGCGCGAGACGCGAACGTCGCCCTTCAGGGAGCCGTCGACCTGAAGCTCGCCGGCGCCGGAGATGTTGCCTTCGTATTTCACGCCGGCCGAGAGTGTCGAGAGGTTGCTGGACCGGGCCGCTGGACGGGCCGGTTCAGGCGCGCGCGGCGCAGGCGTTGTCGCGGGCAGGGACGGCGTGGTCGCTGTCGTCGGCGTGGGCGTGGTCGGTTCGGGCGCCGGGGGGATGCCCAGGCCGTTCGATCCGCTGTCGTAGGATTTGCTCTTGGTGAACATGGTGCGCTCCGCATCTGCCAGCCAAGGCCGGCCAAGCCCCTATTAGCCCCGACGCCCACTAGGCCGTGGAGGAGGGGCCAAGGTCAAGCATCGCTTCCGAACGGCGCTCGCTGATCACAGGGCCCTGGCGGCCTCCAGCACGGCGGCGGCGTGGTCGGCGACCTTCACATTGCGCCAGGCCTTGGCGACGTGGCCCTCGGCGTCGATCAGGAAGGTGGCCCGCTCGACGCCCATATATTCGCGGCCATAAAGCTTCTTCTGCACCCAGACGCCCCAAGCCTCGCAGGCGGCGCCGTCCTCGTCGGAGGCGAGGGTGACGGCGAGATCGTATTTGGCCTTGAACTTGTCGTGCTTCTTCACCGTGTCCTTGGACACGCCGATGACCGGAACGCCCAGCGCAGCGAAGTCGGGCGCCAGGGCGGTGAAGTCCTGGGCCTCGCGCGTGCAGCCGGTCGTGTCGTCCTTGGGGTAGAAATAGATGACGGCGGGCTTGCCCTTTAGGGCGTCGAGGGCGACGCGGCCGCCGCCGTCCGTGGGCAGGTCGAGGGCGGGCGCGGGCTGGCGTTCATTGATCATTGGGTGTCTCACTCATTCCGCTCATCCCCGCGAAGGCGGGGACCCAGTCCTTGGCGTCCTTCAGGCCGCCAAGGCGAAAGTCATCATACAGATCGAGCCAGTTCGAATTTTCCTTTTCGATCATCTGAAGCTTCCAGTCTCGGTTCCATTTCTTGATCTGCCGTTCCCGGCGGAATGCGGCCTCACGCGTTTCGTGAACTTCGAACCAGACCAGCAGATCCACGTCATACTTGGCGGTAAAGCCGGCGAAGGTCTTGTTCCTGTGCTGCGCGACACGCTGGATCAGGTCATCGGTCGAACCTGTATAGAGTGTTCCATTTCGGCGGCTTGCGACGATGTAGGTGAAGAAAGCCATGCTTTAACATCGTCTGGGTCCCCGCTTTCGCGGGGATGAGCGGAAGTAGGAAATCTGGCGGGATTGAGAGAGTTAGACGGGCCTCACCAGAACGATCTTTTTCTTGCCCGCCGCCAGTTTGATGACGCCGTCCTTGAGGTCGGCCTCGGTCAGCAGTTGGGCGCCGTCGGACACTGCGGCGTCGTTGAGGCGCAGGCCGCCGCCTTGGGCCAGGCGACGGGCCTCGCCGTTGGAGGCCGTCAGGCCAGCCTTTGTCACGACGGCGGCGATCATGGCGCCGTAAACCTCGGCCGACGGCAGTTCGACGGTCGGCAGGTCAGCGGACAACTGACCCATTTCAAAGTTGCTTTCGGCGGCGGCGCGCGCCTTTGCGGCCTCGTCCGCGCCATGCAGGAGCGTGGTCGCGGCGTCGGCGAGGGCCTTCTTGGCCTCGTTGATGGCGGCGCCCTCAAGGGCCTCGTATTCCGCGATCTGCTCCAGGCTCAGGTCGGTGAACAGGCGCATGAAGCGGCCGACGTCGGCGTCCTCGGCGTTACGCCAGAACTGCCAGTAGTCGTAGGGGCTGAGTTGTTCGGCGTTCAGCCAGATGGCGCCCTGAGCGGTCTTGCCCATCTTACCGCCCGATGCCGTGGTCAGCAGCGGCGTGGTCAGGCCGAAGGCGGCCTTCTGATCCACGCGGCGCACCAGATCCACGCCCGAAGTGATGTTGCCCCACTGGTCCGAGCCGCCCATTTGCAGGGTGACCTTGTGGCTGCGATTGAGCTCCAGGAAGTCCACCGACTGCATCAGCATGTAGTTGAACTCAAGGAAGGTCATCGGCTGTTCGCGCTCAAGGCGCAGCTTGACTGAATCGAAGCTCAGCATCCGGTTGACGGTGAAGTGGGTGCCGAAATCCCGCAGGAACTGGATGTAGCCGTAGCCGGACAGCCAGTCGTCGTTATTGACCATGACCGCATCGGTCGGTCCGTCGCCGAACGTCAGGAACTTGGCGAAGACCGTCTTGATGGTGTCGATGTTGGACTGGATTGTCTCTTCGGTCAGTTGCGGACGCGACGTATCCTTGCCGGTGGGGTCGCCGACCTTGGTCGTGCCGCCGCCCATCAGGACGATGGGCTTGCCGCCCGCTTGCTGAAGCCGGCGCAACATCATGATCTGGATCAGGCTGCCGACGTGCAGTGACGGTGCAGTGGCGTCGAAACCGATATAGCCCGGCACCACGCCCGCAGCGGCCGCCTCGTCCAATTCGACGGGGTGGGTGATCTGATGGATGTAGCCGCGCGCCTGAAGCGTGCGCAGGAAGTCGGATTTGAAGGCGTGTTCGGTCATGGTGAGGCTGGGTTAGCAGGGATGACGAGGGTCGTCTTCCTTTAGTCGAGGCGGCGTCGGCTGTTCAGACGGTGAGGATGAAAAACACCGTCTAAAGTGTCTAATTCGTCTAATCTCGGTCGGCGCGAAATTGCACTGCACCGCGAAAGCGCGTGCAAAATGCAAGATGGTGCAGTTCAGGCGGAGCGGCTTTGGGCATGGCTCGCCCATTGTACGACCGTTTTGCAGAGTGACAGGGTAAGCGCTGCTGCTTCGTGTCAAAGCCTTGTTTTGTCAGGGTATATCTGGCGAAAATACTAAGGTTAGTGTGACTTTTGAGCGTGGCCGCTACTTCAATCCGTCCTGCGCCAACGTGTAGGCGACCACGGCGTTGGCGTGGCCGTGGCCCATGCCGTGCGCGTCCTTGAGAATGGAGACCAACTCCATGTGCCGGGCGGGATAGCCGTCGCGCACAATCTGCTGCCAATAGGAAATAGGATGGCCGTAGGTCTTCTCGATTGAGGGGAAGTATGACGCCGGACCCTTCACGGGATTGTCGGGCATGAGGTTCTCCGTTTCCAGAACCGATACTATCGCAACGCGCGGTGAGCGTCATGGCGATGCATGAGCGTTGACCGTGCGCGTTGCTTCGATACGAAGGCTCTATGCGTCTGCCTCTGATCCCGCACCCGACATCCAGCCCGGCCGGGCTGACGCTGGAGGTCGAGGCGCGGCGAGCCGGGCGGGTGTTGAGCCTGGAGTATGTGCTGGCCGGACCGGTGGATGGGGTGTGGCGGCCGGAGACGGCGGCGCGGGTGCGGACGGATGGGCTGTGGCAGGCAACCTGTTTCGAGGCGTTCGTTCGCACCGAGGCGGGCGGCTATGTCGAATACAATCTGTCGCCGTCGGGGGCGTGGGCGGCCTATCGATTCGACGGCTATCGCGAGGGGATGCGGGATCTGGAGATGCCCGCGCCGTTCATCGTGACGCGGTCGGCGCCCGGACAGTTCGTGCTGACGGCGGACGTGACGTTGCCGGAGGATGCCGTTGGGGCGGCGGGGTTGGCGGCGGTGATCCGGGGCGTGGACGGGGCGATCGGCTATTGGGCGCTGGCGCATCCTTCGGATAAGCCCGACTTTCATCATCCCGACTCGTTCGCGCTGGACCTGACATGAACTTCGGCCTCGACCGCCTTTTGTCCGACGACGCCCTGAGGGCGCAGCTGAAGGGACGGCGCGTGGCCTTGCTGGCGCATCCGGCGTCGGTGACCAAGGATCTGACCCACGCGGTGGACGCCCTGGCCGCCTGTCCCGAAATCCGGCTGACCGCCGCCTTTGGCCCGCAGCACGGGATGAAGGGCGATCTGCAGGACAATATGATGGAGAGCCCGGACTATCGCGATCCGGTGCACGGCTTGCCCGTCTTCAGCCTGTACGGCGAGGTGCGGCGGCCGCGCGACGAATGGATGGCCGAGTTCGACGTGCTGCTGGTCGATCTGCAGGACCTGGGCTGCCGAATCTACACCTATGTGACGACCCTTCTGTACGTGCTGGAGGCGGCGGCGAAACACGGCAAGTCGGTCTGGGTGCTGGACCGGCCCAATCCGGCGGGACGGCCGGTCGAGGGGATGACGCTGAAGCCCGGCTGGGAAAGCTTCGTCGGGGCCGGGCCGATGCCGATGCGGCACGGGATGACGATGGGCGAATTGGGCCTGTGGTTCATCGACCAGTTCAAGCTGGATGTGGATTATCGGGTGGTGGAGATGCAGGGCTGGGCGCCCGAGGCGGGGCCGGGCTTCGGCTGGCCGCTGCTGGACCGGTCATGGGTCAATCCCAGCCCGAATGCGCCGAACCTGTCGATGGCGCGCGCCTATGCGGGCACGGTGATGCTGGAAGGCGCGACCCTGTCGGAAGGGCGGGGGACGACACGGCCGCTGGAGCTGTTCGGGGCGCCGGATATCGACGCGCGGGCGGTGATCGCGGAGATGCAGGCGCTGGCGCCGCAATGGTTGGGCGGCTGCGTCTTGCGCGACATGTGGTTCGAGCCGACCTTCCACAAGCACGTCGGAAAGCTGTGCAGCGGGGTGCAGATCCACGTCGATCACCCCGGCTACGACCATGCTTCCTTCAGGCCGTGGCGGGTTCAGGCCCTGGGCTTCAAGGCGATCCGGCGGCTGTATCCCGACTACGACCTGTGGCGGGATTTTCCGTACGAATATGCGTTCGGCAAACTGCCCATCGACGTGATCAACGGGGGGCCGGGCCTGCGGGAATGGGTGGACGACGCAGGCGCGACGCCGGGTGAACTGGATGCCGCGACGCAGCCGGACGAGGCGGCGTGGGAGGAGGCCCGGAGACCGTTCCTGCGGTATTGAAACCCGCCTAAACTTCGCCATGAAGGCGGCATCGCCTCGCGGCTCGATCGTGGAGGGGCGTCATGATTGGATTGATCCTTGCGGCCGCGCTGTTGTCGCAGCAGCCAGCCGGCCTGAGTGCCGAGGCGAGAGCGCTTGTTGTGTCGGTCGCTGAGGCGATCGCAGCCGAAAAGGCGCGGCAGGCCGCCTTGCCGCCACCAACGACAGATCGCGAGCGACTCGAACGCATGGGCGCGCTGGATCAGGTCGGCAGGCGCGCGTTTACGGTGCTGGATTTCAGCGCCCTGCCTGCCGACGAGCGACAAACCGCCGAGACCTTGGCGTGGGCGGACATCAACGCGGTGGACAAGGCCTTGCTGGACGAGCTTTTGACAATGGTTCCGGCGGAAGGATGGTTCAAAAAGTCAGTCTATGGCGAGCGTGCAGCCGGCGCCGCCTTCCTGATCATTCAGCATTCCGATTTAGAAAAGTGGCGACGGTTCGTTCCTGTTCTGGAGGCGCTGGTCGCGCAGGGCGAAGTCGAGGGTCAGAGCTATGGTCTGATGTACGACAGGCTGGCGATAAACGAGGGCCGCCCGCAGCGTTACGGTACGCAGATGACCTGCAAGAATGGGCGCTGGGTAGTCGACACGCTGGAGGATCCCGAGCGCGTCGAACAATGGCGTCGTGAGATGAAATTCCCTTGGACGCTGGCGGGATACGAGGCGCGGTTCCGAGACTATCCGCCTTGCACCCAGCAATCGCAGCCATAACCAAAATCTATTGCGCATCTGCAAATAAGTGATTGGGCTTATTTGGTGCGGTGCGGTAGGGAGAGCGCCTCCCAACCACCTTGCATTGGATTTTGCGCATGGCCCTCATCAACACGACCATCAAACCCTTTACGGCCGAAGCCTATAAGGGCGGCAAATTCCTGACGGTCACGGACGCCGACGTCGCGGGCAAGTGGGCGATCTTCTTCTTCTATCCGGCTGACTTCACCTTCGTGTGCCCGACCGAACTGGAAGACCTGGCCGATCACTATGCCGAGTTCCAGAAGCTGGGCGTCGAGATCTATTCGGTGTCGACCGACACCCACTTCTCGCACAAGGCCTGGCACGACTCGTCGCCGGCGATCGGCAAGATCGAATACACGATGCTGGGCGACCCGTCGGGCCTGGTGACCAACAACTTCGACGCCATGCGTCCGGGCGTGGGCCTGGCCGACCGCGCGACCTTCCTGGTCGATCCGGACGGCGTGATCCAGTTCACCGAGACGACGTCGGAAGGCATCGGCCGCAACGCCGCTGAACTGCTGCGCAAGGTCAAGGCCGCCCAGTATGTGCGCTCGCACCCGGGTGAAGTCTGCCCGGCCAAGTGGGAAGAAGGCGAAGCCACCCTGGCCCCGTCGCTCGACCTCGTCGGCAAGATCTAAGACTGACTACGCCTATCGGGTCCGGCCTTCGGGTCGGACCCACCCGGCCGCCTCCCAAATGCGGGACGCGGACCTTATCCCGCAGGCCTCGCCGGGATCGGCTCGAAGGCGGCGCGTTACCCTGAAATTCGAGGAGCATCCGATGCTAGACGCCAATCTGAAATCCCAGCTCGAAGCCTACCTCAAGAACATCGTCCATCCCGTCGAACTGGTCGCCTCGCTGGGCGCGGGGCCCAAGTCGATTGAGCTGAAGACCCTGCTGGAGGAGATCGTCTCGGTCTCGCACGGCAAGGTGGAGATGGGCCGCGACTATGACGACGAGCGCCAGCCCAGCTTCTTGATCCGCAGGAAGGGTACGGATATCGGCGTTCGGTTCGCGGGCATCCCGCTGGGTCACGAGTTCACCTCGCTGGTGCTGGCCCTGCTGCACGTCGGCGGCCATCCGTCCAAGGCGGCGCAGGAGGTGATCCAGCAGGTCAGGGACCTGGACGGCGACTATGTGTTCGAGACCTATTTCTCGCTGTCGTGTCAGAACTGCCCGGACGTGGTGCAGGCGCTGAACCTGATGAGCGTGATCAATCCGCGCATCAAACACGTCGCCATCGAGGGCGGCCTGTTCAAGGACGAGGTCGAGCAACGCAAGATCATGGCCGTGCCGACGGTCTTCCTGAACGGCGAACTGTTCGGTCAGGGCCGGATGGAGCTGGAGCAGATCGTCGCCAAGCTGGATTCCGGCGCCGAAGCCCGCGCGGCCGAGCGTCTGAAGTCGAAGGATCCGTTCGAGGTTCTGGTGGTCGGCGGCGGGCCGGCCGGGGCGGCGGCCGCCATCTATACGGCGCGCAAGGGCATTCGCACGGGCGTCGTCGCCGAACGCTTCGGCGGACAGGTGCTGGATACGATGGCGATCGAGAACTTCGTCTCGGTGCCCTACACCGAGGGGCCCAAGCTGGCGGCCCATCTGGAGCAACACGTCCGCGAGTACGAAGTGGACCTGATGAACCTGCAGAAGGCGGCCAAGCTGATCCCGGCCAAGGTTCCAGGCGGCCTGCACGAGGTGGTGCTGGAGAACGGCGCATCGCTGAAATCGCGGACCATCATCCTGTCGACCGGCGCGCGCTGGCGCCAGATGAACGTGCCGGGCGAGGAGCAGTACAAGAACAAGGGCGTGGCCTATTGCCCGCACTGCGACGGGCCACTGTTCAAGGGCAAGCGGGTGGCGGTGATCGGCGGCGGTAACTCCGGCGTCGAGGCGGCCATCGACCTGGCGGGCATCGTGGCCCATGTGACCCTGATCGAATACGACAGCGAGCTGCGGGCCGATGCGGTGCTGCAGCGCAAGCTGGCGACCCTGCCGAACGTGCGGATCGTGACCTCGGCCCTGACGACCCAGGTGCATGGCGACGGCGAGAAGGTGACGGGTCTGTCCTACAAGGACCGCAACTCCGACGCCCATCACGACGTCGATCTGGAAGGCATCTTCGTGCAGATCGGGCTGGTCCCGAACACCGAGTGGCTGCACGGCGCGGTGGGCCTGACCCCGCGCGGCGAGATCGAGGTGGATCACCGCGGCGAGACCTCGCAGCCGGGCATCTTTGCGGCGGGCGACGCGACGACCGTGCCCTACAAGCAGATCGTCATCGCCATGGGCGAGGGGTCAAAGGCGGGTCTGTCGGCCTTCGACTACATGATCCGCACCGAACCCGCGAAAGAGGCGGTGGTCGAACCGGCGTGATCGCCTAACGGTGAGGGCAGCCGGGCCAGCAGCAGGGGCGGCGCTTGCCGTCGGTCAAGCTCGCCCGGCCCCAATCCAGCCGTTTGCGCCGGGTGTCCGCCTTCTTGGCGGACTCGATCCAGCAGATCCATTCGTTGCGGGCCAGGGGCGTGATGTCGCGCCAGGTCGCCAGGGCGTCGGGCGCGGCGACCAAAATCTCGCGCAGGTCGTCCGGCAGTTCGTGAACCACGCCGCCCGGGATGTCGGTCGCATCGGCCATGCCCATTTGTCGCAGCGACAAGCCTTGTCGGCAACGGCGCTTTAGAAGCGTCGTGCGAGACCGACGCCGAACTCCACATCCGGGCTGTCGTCGTTCAGGCCGAAGTTGAGGCCGAAATCCAGCTGGGCGTCGGGCAGGGCCGGGGGCGACCAGACGGCGGTCAGGTCGAAGGTGGATGGCGTGGTCGGGGCGACGGGATCATCGTCGCGGCTGATCCAGACCTCGGCGCCCAAGTCCCATTGGCCGAAGCCGCGTCCGACGCCGGCGACCATCGTATAGGCGCCGTGGCGGCCGTCGCCGTCCGCATCCGAGACCCAGCCGATCTCGGGCGACAGGCTCAGGGTCCAGTCGTCGTTCAGCGGGATGGAGACCGGCAAGATGACGCCGCCCTCAAAACCGTCGGCGCGAATATCGCGCGCACCCGTCGGCGCAGTGATGAAGCCGGAAATCGCAACGGACAGGCCCGAACCGTCAGGGTTATTCAGCGAGTGGCGCAGGCCGATACTGAGATCGCCGACGCCCTTAGCCGTCTCACGGTCGCCGGTCGCGCGGTCGAGGATCCGTTCGCGGTTCCAGGTCGCGAGCCCGAGCTGAAGCTCGGTCAGGCCGGTCAGGCCATAGCGCACGAACAGGTCGCCGGCGTCCCAAGTGTCGGTCCGTGTCGTGCCGTCCGTCTGACGCGCGCCGTCGAACAGGCCGAGTTCGACCTGCCAGCGGCCCTTGTCGAGGATGCAGGTCGGCGTGCCCTTGCCGGGGCGATCGGCGCAGAATTCGCGCTCTGGCGCGGACTGAGCCGCCACCGCCGTGGGCGAGGCCAGGCAGGCGATCAAGGCGATCAGAAGAGGCTGGCGCATGGCGGATCTCGCAGCGATGTCTCGCCCGATCATGCCGCCCGCGCCTTAATCAGCCGTGACGCCGAGCAGAATAACAAGCCGGATGTCAGGCCGGCTTTTCTTCCAGACGCTTGTCCAGATAGGCGCCGACGCGGGTTTCGACCGCGCTCATGTGGTCCTGCCAGAAGTGGCTGGCGCCCTCTTCCAGTTCGTAGTCGATGATGATGCCCTTTTGGGTGCGCAGCTTGTTGACCACGCGCTCGACCTCGACCGGCGGTACGATGGTGTCGGCCGTGCCGTGCAGGAACAGGCCGGACGCCGGGCAGGGCGCCAGGAAGCTGAAGTCATACATGTTCGACGGCGGCGAGACCGAGATGAAGCCGTCCGTCTCGGGGCGACGCATCAGAAGCTGCATGCCGATGTAGGCGCCGAACTGATAGCCAGCGACCCAGGTCTGGCTGGCGCCGGGATTATTGGCCTGGAGCCAGTCGAGGGCGGTGGCCGCGTCGGCCAGCTCGCCGATGCCCGAATCGAACTCGCCCTGCGACTTGCCGACGCCGCGCGAGTTGTAGCGCAGGGTCGCAAAGCCGCGCTGCTGGAACAGCTGATGCAGGGTGACCGCGACCGGGTTGTTCATATGCCCGCCCGCCTTGGGGTGCGGGTGCAGGATCAGCGCGATCGGGGCGTTCGGGCGCTTGCCCGGGGAATAGCGGCCTTCGATGCGACCGGAGGCGCCGGGCAGGATGACTTCAGGCATAGGGGCTCTGGAATCCGTTCAACTGTCATTTCGCGAGTGCGTAATACTTGACCGCAGAGGTGGGACTTTCTAAGTCCCTCCGCAAGCGCGCCGCCTTTGCGAAGGCGCGGGTTCTAGCACAGGAGCCCCGAAAAGCGCGCAATATTTGAAGGTGCGAAATGCGTCTGTCGACCAAAGGACGATACGCCGTGATGGCGATGGCCGATCTGGCGAAGAACGGACGCGGCGAGAGCGGTGAAATCCGGGCGGTTTCGCTGGCCGAGATCGCCGCACGCCAGGAGATTTCGCTGAGCTATCTGGAGCAGTTGTTCGCCCGATTGAGGAAGAGCGAACTGGTCAAGAGCGTGCGCGGACCGGGCGGCGGATACCGTCTGGCCAAGGCGGCGCACGAGACGGTGGTCGCCGAGATCGTGCTGGCGGTGGATGAACCGATCCGGGCGACGCGGTGCGTGGCGCATGGCTCGCCGAAGGGCTGCATGCTGGCCGGCGAGCGCTGCATCACCCACAATCTTTGGGAAGACCTGGGCGACGAGATCCATCGCTATCTGGCGGGCGTGTCGCTGGAGGATGTGGTGATGAACCGCACGGGCCAGCGTCGGCGCAACGTCGAGCCCTCTGCCGTGGGGGTCGCGGCATGACCGGCGTCTATCTGGACTACAACGCCTCGGGCCTGGTGCGGCCGGAAGTGCTGGAGATCATGGCCAGGGCCCTGGCCGACAACGGCAATCCCTCGGCGGTCCATGCGGCTGGCCGGCGGGCGCGAGCGCGGGTCGAGACCGCGCGGGCGCAGGTCGCGGATCTGGTCGGGGCCGATCCGACGGCGGTGGTGTTCAATTCGGGCGGCACCGAAGCCAATGCTCAGGGCATCGCCAGCGCCCTGGCGGCCGGGTGCGAACGGTTGATCGTGTCGGCGACCGAGCATCCTTGCGTGGCCGAAGCGGCCGCGAATGCGGGCGTAGCCGTAGAGGTGCTGCCGGTCGATGCGAACGGGGTGGTCGATCTGGACTGGCTGGCGCAGGCGCTGCGCCATCCGGGCCGGTCCGTGGTCGCCATCCATCATGCGAACAACGAAAGCGGCGTCATTCAGCCGATCGCCGAGGCGGCGGCTCTGGTGCGGGCGGCGGGCGGCTGGCTGCACGTCGATGCGATCCAGTCGGCGGGCAAGGTCGCGGTCGATATGCGCGCGCTGGATGCGGACACCCTGACCCTGTCGGCGCACAAGCTGGGCGGGGCGCAGGGCGTGGGCGCCCTGATCTTCAAGGCAGGTCTGTCGGGCGTACGGATCCTGCACGGCGCGGGGCAGGAGCGGGGCCTGCGCGCCGGGACCGAGAACGTCCCGGGCATCGCCGGGTTCGGCGTCGCGGCCGATTGCGCGGCGCGGGATCTGGAGATGATGGCCTCGCACGTCGCCTGGCGCGATGCGGCCGAGGCGAAGGTCAAGGCCGCGGGGGCGACCATCATCGGCGGCGACGTGGCGCGTCTGCCCAACACCCTGTTCATGGCCGTCGAAGGCTGGGACAGTCCGCAGCAGCTGATCACCCTGGACCTGACGGGCGTCATGGTGTCGGCCGGCTCGGCCTGTTCATCGGGCAAGGTGAAGCCGTCCAAGACCATCAGCGCCATGGGGCTGAACAGCCTTGCGACCGGGGGCGTTCGCGTGTCCGGCGGCTGGGGCACGGTCGAGAGCGACTGGGCAAGGTTCGCCGACGCCTGGGTCGCCGCCTACAACAAGCACAAGACGCGCGCCGCCGAGCGCGTGAGAGAGGTCGCCTGATGGCCGCCGTCAAGGAAACCATCGACGCCGTCGCCGCGCTGGAGAAGTACGAGCACGGCTTCACGTCCGATATCGAGACGGAATATGCGCCCAAGGGGCTGAGCGCCGAGATCGTGCGCTTCATTTCCGAAAAGAAGGGCGAGCCGGAGTGGATGCTGGAATGGCGTCTGGCCGCCTATGAGCGCTGGCTGGCGATGGAGGAGCCGACCTGGGCGGCGGTCCGTTACGAGCCCGTTGATTACCAGGACCTGTTCTACTATGCGGCGCCCAAGGCGAAGGAGGGGCCCAAGTCGCTGGACGAGGTCGATCCCGAGATCCTGGAAATCTACAAGAAGCTGGGCATCCCGCTGAAAGAGCAGGAGGTGCTGGCCGGGGTTCAGGGCGCGCCCAAGGTCGCCGTTGACGCCGTGTTCGACAGCGTGTCGGTGGTCACGACCTTCAAGGAAGAACTGGCAAAGGTCGGCGTGATTTTCATGCCGATTTCCGAGGCCTTGCGCGAATATCCTGATCTGGTGCGGCAATACCTGGGGTCGGTGGTGCCGGTCTCGGACAATTATTTCGCAGCGCTGAACAGCGCGGTCTTTTCGGACGGGTCGTTCGTCTACATCCCGCCGGGCGTGAAATGTCCGATGGAGCTGTCGACCTATTTCCGCATCAACGCCAGCCAGACAGGCCAGTTCGAGCGGACCCTGATCATCGCCGACAAGGGGGCTTATGTTTCCTATCTGGAAGGCTGCACCGCGCCGATGCGCGACGAGAACCAGCTGCATGCGGCCGTGGTCGAAATCGTCGCGCTGGACGACGCCGAGGTGAAATATTCGACGGTCCAGAACTGGTATCCGGGCGACGCCGAGGGCAAGGGCGGCATCTACAACTTCGTGACAAAGCGCGCCGACTGCCGGGGTGATCGGTCCAAGGTGTCGTGGACACAGGTCGAGACCGGCTCGGCCGTCACCTGGAAATATCCGTCCTGCGTCCTGAAGGGCGAAGAAAGCTCCGGCGAGTTCTATTCCATCGCCATCACCAACGGACATCAGCAGGCCGACACCGGCACCAAGATGATCCACCTGGGCAAGAATTCGAAGTCGCGGATCATCGCCAAGGCGGTGTCGGCGGGACGGTCGGATTCGACCTATCGCGGTCTGGTCTCGGTGCATCCGAAGGCGACGGGCGTTCGCAACTTCACCCAGTGCGACAGCCTGCTGATCGGCAAGGAGTGCGGCTCGCACACCATCCCCTATATCGAGGCGCGCAACGGCTCGGCCCAACTGGAGCACGAGGCGACGACGACGCGCCTGTCCGACGACCAGATGTTCTACGCCCAACAACGCGGGCTTTCGCAGGAGGAGGCGGTGGCCCTTCTGGTCAACGGCTTCGTCCGCGACGTGATGCAGAAGCTGCCGATGGAGTTCGCCGTCGAGGCGCAGAAGCTGGTGGCGATCAGCCTTGAGGGGAGCGTGGGGTGACCAGCTTCCACCAGCGCTTTTTCAATCGTCGGCTAACCGGCTTTTACTCCAAGGGACCGAAGGCGCGTCGTTTTGGTTTTATAGGCCTCGGCGTTTTCCTTACTCTTGGCGCAACCGGCCTCGCCTTGCTTTTCAATGGGCAAAAGACCCTCGGCCAGATCATCCTCGGCGCATTGGCCATTTTGATCATCGCTTACAACGGCTTTGTGTCCACTCGTTCGGACCTGTGAGAACCATGCTTTCCATCAACGACCTCCACGTCTCCGTTGGCGACAAGCCGATCCTCAAGGGGCTGACGCTCGACGTTCCGGCCGGCGAGGTGCACGCCATCATGGGGCCGAACGGGGCCGGCAAGTCGACGCTGGGCTATGCCCTGTCGGGACGGCCGGGCTATGAGGCGACGGAAGGATCTGTCGAATGGGCGGGCGAGGACATGCTGGCGCTGGACCCGGCCGAACGGGCGGCCAAGGGCGTCTTCCTGTCGTTCCAGTATCCGATCGAAATCCCCGGCGTGCCGGCCCTGACCTTCGTGCGGACGGCGCTGAATGCGCAAAAGCGCGCGCGGGGCGAGGAGGAGGTGGCGGCGCCCGCTTTCCTGAAGCTGGTTCGCGAGGCGTCCAAGGCGCTGAAGATGGACTTCGACATGCTGAAGCGGCCGCTGAACGTCGGCTTCTCCGGCGGCGAGAAGAAGCGGATGGAAATCCTGCAGATGGCTCTGCTGGAGCCGTCGCTGCTGATCCTGGACGAGACCGATTCCGGCCTGGACATCGACGCCCTGCGCATCGTGTCGGAGGGGGTCAACGCGCTGCGTCGTCCCGACCGCGCCATGCTGGTCATCACCCACTATCAGCGCCTGCTCGACTATATCAAACCGGACCGGGTGCATGTGCTGGCCGGGGGTCGGATCGTGGCGTCGGGCGGGCCGGAATTGGCGCTGGAGCTGGAGGCGGAAGGGTACGATAAGTATCTGCCGCAAGCTGCATGAGCGCGGTCTTCGCCCTCGACCTGACCGACGCCGAAACCTATCCGTCGCGACGGACGGAGGCGTGGAAATACAGCGACCTGAAGCGCTATCTTCGCGCCGCGCCGGAGCCGTCCGGCACGGCCGAGGTCGGGCCGCCGGGACCGTTTTATGATCTGGGCGGGGAGGCGATCGTCTTCGCCAACGGGCGCGCCGTGGGCGTGACCGACTTCATCGCCTCGGGCGAGCGGACGCTGCGGCTGCGCTATGTGTCGGACGCCGTCGGCACGGGCCACACGGCCAGCGCGCGGGTGTCGGCGCGCGCCGGCGCCAAGCTGCTGCTGCTGGAAACGCACGAGGGCGCGGGCTCGGCCTACGTCGCGCACAATACGCTGGAACTGGACGTGGCGGCCGGGGCCGAGGTGACGCGCGTCGTCCTGGTCGAGGAGCCGGAAGACGCCATCTCCATCGCCGAGGCCCATGTGAAGGTCGAGGCGGGCGGCATCTATCGCCAGACTATCGTCACGACCGGCGCCAAGCTGCAGCGGATCGAGACGCGCATCACCCACTATGCGCAGGGCGCGAATGTGCAGGCCGACGGCCTGTATCTGCTGAACGGATCGCGCCATACTGACCTGACCAGCGTGGTGCGCCACGTCGAGCATGACGGCGCGACCTCGCAACTGATCAAGGGCGTGGCCCGCGATACGGCGCGCGGCGTCTTCCAGGGCAAGATCGTGGTCGAGCGCGGCGCCGACGGCACCGATGCGCGGATGGGCCATCACGCCCTGATCGCCAGCGAGCGGGCCGAGATCGACGCCAAACCAGAACTGATCATCTACGCCGACGACGTGCAGTGCGCGCACGGCAACACCGTGGGGACGCTGGACGAGAGCGCCCTGTTCTACATGCAGCAGCGCGGGATTCCGGCCGACGAAGCCCGCGCCCTGCTGACCCAGGCCTTCCTGATCGAGGTCATCGACCGGATCGAGCATGAGGGCGCGAGAGAGGTGGCGCGGGAATGGCTGACGGCGCGGTTGTGAACACCTTCGATCCCTTTGCCGTGCGGGCGCAGTTCCCGATCCTGTCGCGTCAGGTGAACGGCAAGCCGCTGGTCTATCTGGACAATGCGGCCTCGGCGCAGAAGCCGCGCGCGGTGATCGACGCACTGGTGGCGACGATGGAGGGCGGCTACGCCAACGTCCACCGGGGCCTGCACACCCTGTCGAACGAGGCGACCGAAGCCTTCGAAAAGGCGCGCGAGATCGTCGCCCGCTTCCTGAACGCCGAAAGCGCCGAACAGGTGGTCTGGACCAAGGGCGGGACCGAGGCGATCAATCTGGTCGCCAACGGGCTTGGGCTGTCGATCGAGCCGGGCGACGAGATCATCGTCTCGGAGATGGAGCATCATTCCAACATCGTGCCCTGGCATCTGCTACGTGAACGGCGCGGGGCGGTGATCAAGTGGATCCCGGTCAAGGACGACGGCTCGCTGGACATGGCGACCTATGCCGACCTGCTGGGGCCCAGGACGCGGATGGTGGCGGTCACCCACATGTCCAACGTGCTGGGAACCATCAATCCGGTCGCCGAGATCAGCCGCCTGGCCCATGCGGCGGGGGCGCAGGTGCTGATCGACGGGTGCCAGGGGGCGGTCCATGCGACGCCGGACGTTCAAGCCATCGGCTGCGACTTCTACGTCCTGACCGGGCACAAGCTGTTTGCGCCCACCGGCATCGGCGCCCTGTACGGCAAGGCCGAGGCGCTGGAGGCGCTGCCGCCCTATCAGGGCGGGGGCGAGATGATCGAGACGGTCGAGCAGGACCGCGTGACCTATGCCCGGCCGCCTCACCGGTTCGAGGCGGGGACGCCCCCGATCCTGGAGGCCATCGGCCTGGGCGCGGCCTTGGAATGGCTGGCGCAATACGATCGGGCGGCCGTACAGGCGCATGAGCATGCCCTTTATCAGCACGCTGTTGACCGACTTCAGGGTCAGACCTGGCTGCGGATTCTGGGCGAGGCCGAAGGCAAGGGCGCGATCCTGACCTTCGCCGTCGAGGGCGCGCACGCACATGATGTCGCCCAGATCATGGACCGTTACGGAGTCGCGGTGCGCGCGGGTCTGCACTGCGCCGAGCCGCTGGCGAAAAGAATGGGGGTGACGTCGAGCACCCGCGCCTCCTTCGCCCTATATAACACCGTGGAGGATGCCGACGCCTTCGTGGATGCGCTGATCAAGGCGCGGAACTTCTTCGTGTAAGCCGATGACAGATCAACCGATTCAAGACAGCGACGCCTTCAAGGACGCTTGGGACGAACCTCAGAAAAGCGCCCTGTCGCAGGCCGAGCTGGACACCCTGACCGATCAGCTGATCGAGGCGCTGAAGTCTGTCTATGACCCGGAAATCCCGGTCGACATCTATGAGCTGGGCCTGATCTACCGCGTGGACGTGAACGATGACCGCGATGTGGTGGTGGACATGACGCTGACGGCGCCGGGCTGTCCGGTCGCCGGCGAAATGCCGGGCTGGGTGGAGACGGCGGTGGAAAAGGTCGAGGGCGTGCGCAGCGCCAAGGCCAATCTGGTGTTTGATCCGCCGTGGGACGCTTCCAAGATGAGCGACGAGGCCAAGCTGGCCCTGAACATGTTCTGATGGATATGTTCTGATGACCGAGCTTCAAGCCACATCGCGTCCGCGCCGCCCGCGCCCCAAAGCCGTCACCCTGACGGACGCGGCCGCCGAACGGGTGCGTGAGATCCTGGACAATGCCGAGAACGATCACATCGGCCTGAGGATCGGCGTCAAGAACGGTGGGTGCGCCGGGCAGGAGTACACCTTCGCTTATGCCGACGAGATCGGGCCCATGGACGAGGTGGTCGAGGACAAGGGCGTCACCATTCTG
This sequence comes from Brevundimonas vesicularis, assembly GCF_027886425.1. Classification (NCBI taxonomy): domain Bacteria; kingdom Pseudomonadati; phylum Pseudomonadota; class Alphaproteobacteria; order Caulobacterales; family Caulobacteraceae; genus Brevundimonas; species Brevundimonas vesicularis. Next base: position 1,668,264 of record NZ_CP115671.1, read on the forward strand.
ATCGAGCCTCGGGCCGTGCTGTTCCTGATCGGCACCGAGATCGACTATGAGACGACGCGCCTGGCGTCCAAGTTCGTGTTCAACAATCCGAACCAGACCGACGCCTGCGGCTGCGGCGAGAGCGTGACCATCGTGCCGGTCGCCGCCGACTGAGAGGGGTCCGGTCTGATGGCTTATGACGCGGACTTCGGCGAATGGGTTCGCGAGCATTTCCACGCGCTCGGCCGCCTGGAGATCAAGCGCATGTTCGGCGGGGCGGGGGTCTATGCCGCTGGCGTCATGTTCGCCCTGCTGGACGACGGCGTGGTCTGGCTGAAGGGCGACGAAGCGCTGGGCGCGGCCTTCGTCGAGGCCGGCTCGCGTCAGTTCACCTATCCGACCAAGGACGGCCGCACGATGAGCATGGGCTACTGGACCCTGCCTGAAACGGCTCTCGATGACCCCGACGAAGCCGTCGCCTGGGCGAGGCGGTCGCTGGACGTGGCGGTGAGGAAGGCGTCGGGGAAGAAGCCGAAGCCCGTTACTTAGTCGGTGTGTCGATCAGCACGGCTGGCGTCACGGGTTGACCCTTGGCCTGGGCGACGAGTTCGGCGGTGCGGGTCTCGATGACGGCTTCGAGGCGAGCCAGGAATTCCTCTTTGGGCAGGCCGACGGGGATCGGGTCGAGGAAATCCAGCGTCGCTGTGCCGGGGTGTTTTTCGTACTTTTCCTCTGGCCAGAAGAGGCCGAGGTTGGTGGCGAGCGGCACGACCGGCACGTCGAAGTCGCGGTACATGTGCCAGACGCCGGAGCGGTATTTGAACTTCTTGCCGACGGGCGCGAGATGGCCCTCGGGATAGATCAGGATCTTGCGGTTTTCGGCGCGGGCCTCCGCGGCGCGCATGGCCAGGGCCTTGCGGGCTTCGTGGCCGCCGCAGGAGTTGACAACGATGGCGCCCAGTTTCTTCAGCACGCCGCCCAGCAGGGGAAACTTTTCCAGGTGGTCGCCGGTGACGAAGGCGATGTCGTCGAACTGATCGTAGGTCGCAAAGCCGTCGCCCCAGCTTTGATGTTTGGAGGCAATGATGAAGGCGCCCGGGGGCAGTCGATCCTTGCCGTGAACGTTCAGCTTGATGCCGGCGAAGATCGACATGGCCTGGACCATGCGTTTCACATAGCGACGGATGACCCAACTGGCCGGGCCGCGCCCGGGCGCCAGCGCGGCGAAGGCGGCGGTCAGCCCATAGCCGATCGACAGGATCCAGTAGGCGACATTGAAGGCGAAGCTGCGCATGGGACGACTATGGCAGAAAGCTTGGCCTTGTCAGACCCTAAGCCGCCTTTTCGAGCGATGACGCCGGCGTGACGCAGTTTCGGCCCGCGCGTTTGGATTCGTACAGGGCGGCGTCCGCGCGTTCCAGCAGGCTGGCGGCGGTTTCGCCCTTTCGACGCTGGGCGAAGCCGGCAGAGACCGTGACTGAGCCCAGGTCGTCGTTGGTCGAGCGACGGCGCAGCGCGCGTGAAGCTACGTCGTTGCGGATGCTCTCCAGCGCCGCCATCACGACGCCGGCGCCTTCACCAGGGAAGATGATGGCGAACTCTTCGCCGCCGAACCGGGCGGCGAATCGGGTCTTGCCGCAGATGTTGGACAGGACGGTGGAGACATAGCGCAGGACCTGGTCGCCGGTCTGGTGGCCCCAGGTGTCGTTGAACCGTTTGAAATGGTCGATGTCCAGGATGGCCAGGCTGAGCGGCGCGCCATCATCCTCGGCGCAGGCGGCCTCAAGCCGTTCATCAAAGGCCTTGCGGTTGGCCAGATTGGTCAGCGCGTCGGTCATGGCGTCGCGGCGCACCTGTTCCAGGTTTTCGCGCAGGCGGATGACTTCCTTGTTGGACTTTTCCAGACGCTTTTCAAGGATCGCCGTTTCACGTCGTACGCGGTTGGTTGCGGTCGACAGGCCGCCGACCAGATCCTTCAGCGAGGACGGATCATCGACGGTTTCCATGCACTGCGAGGCGTCGGCGAGGGTCTCGCCATAGTCGTGCTGGGTCTTGTGCGCCATAGCGATGGCGCTGGCGACGCTGGCCAATTCGCGGTCCAGCACGGCGCCGACGTCGCGGATCTGATCCGGCAGGCGACCGCGCGGCAGGAACTCGGCGGCCAGCATTTCGGACGTCTTGTCAGTGATAACGGCGGACTGCGCCAGCAGACGGCGGATTTCCTGGGCCAGGGGGCCGTCGGGATCGCTGATGTAGTGCAGCCAAAGCTCGAAGTTCAGCGGCGTGGGCCACACGCCGGCCTTTTCCATTTCGCCGATGACGTTGCGCGCCAAATCATAGGCTTGAGGAGCTCTCAGCGCCGTCTCGACCTTTTTCGACATTCTTGTTCCCCTGGGCCCCTGTTCTGGAGCTGTGTCGGGGCGCATACTACGGGATGTTCCGTAATGCAGGGTAAACGACGCGGCGTTTCACCGCGCCGTTGTGTACGAGTTCAGGCGCGGATGACGACGGGCCGGCGCAGGAAGGCGGGGATGTCGTCGCCGAAGCCACGCACGCCCTGGCGCTGAGTATCGCTCTTGTCGGCCTTGCGGTCACCGCGGCGATCGGATTGCAGCAACTGCGGTTCACGGTCTGCACGGTCGGGGCGCGCGGCGTGAGCGGTCTCAACAGGCTCGACGATCGGCTGCGCATCGATTGCGGCGGCGACGGGAGCCGCAACTTCGACCCGCGTCTCGGGGCGGGCCTTGCGGCGGCTGCGGCTGCGGGGCGCCTCGGCCTCCTGAGACGATGGCGCGGCGGTGACGGGGGCGATGTCGACAGGCTCGGAGGATGGCGTGGGCGCCGTGCTGGTGCGCGACCGGCTGCGACCGCGTTCGCCCGAGCGTTTGTCGTCGCGGCGCGGGCCGTCTTTAATGGCGGCGAAGTCGATGCCTTCAAGAACCAGCTCTTCCGGATCCTTCTTGATCAGCTTCAGCACCTTATCCAGCGACTTGTCGTCGGCCGGGGTCACGATCATGAAGGCCTGGCCCAGCTTGCCGGCGCGGCCGGTGCGGCCGATGCGGTGGACGTAGTCGTCGGCGTGGTGCGAGACGTCGTAGTTGAAGACGTGGCTGACGTCGGGGATATCCAGGCCGCGCGCGGCGACATCCGAGGCGACCAAAATCTTCAGCGCGCCCGAGCGGAAATCCGCCAGGGTCTTCATCCGGTGCGACTGATCCAGGTCGCCGTGGATCGGGGCAGCGTCGAAGCCGTGGGCCTTAAGCGACTTGGCGACGATATCGACTTCGGATTTGCGATTGCAGAAGACGATGCCGTTGCGCACGTCCTCCCGACCGACCAGGGCGCGCAGAGCGGTCCGCTTGGCCTTGGGGTCCGAGGTCGGGATGCGGACGATGTACTGGGTGATGGTGTCGGCGGTCATCGCCGGACGCGAGGCCTCGATCCGGGTCGGATCCTTGAGGAAGGCGGTCGTCAGGCGCGTGATCTCCGGCGGCATGGTCGCCGAGAAGAACAGGGTCTGGCGGCGCGGCGGCGTCAGTTTGAAAATGCGCTCGATGTCGGGGATGAAGCCCATGTCCAGCATCCGGTCGGCCTCGTCGACGACCATGATCTCGACGCCAGTCAGCAGCATCTTGCCGCGTTCGAACAGGTCGAGCAGGCGGCCGGGCGTGGCGATCAGGACGTCGACGCCCTTGTTCAGCGCCGCAACCTGGTCGCCCATGGAGACGCCTCCGATCAGCAGGACCCAGCTGAGCTTGGTGCCCTTGGCGTATTTGGCGAAGCTCTCGGCGACCTGGTCGGCCAGTTCGCGGGTCGGCGCCAGGACAATGGCGCGCGGCATACGGGCGCGGGCGCGGCCGGTGGACAGGCGATCGACCAGGGGCAGGGTGAAGGCGGCGGTCTTGCCGGTGCCGGTCTGGGCGATGCCCAGAACATCACGTCCGGCGAGGGCGACGGGGATCGCCTGTTCCTGAATGGGCGTGGCGGTCGTGTAGCCGGTGTCGGCGACGGCCTGAAGGGTCGTGGGCGAAAGGCCCAGTTGGGAAAATTCGGTCATGAATCCTTGGGAGAGAAAGCGTCTGCGTGCATAGCAGCGACGGAACCGCCCCTCTTTGGGCGAGCGGGCGGCGCGGATCGCAGACCTGTCCCGAGGCTGGGGCGCATATAGAAGCCCCTGCGCAGAAGTCAAGTATTCCTGGTTTTTCGCTCAGCCGGCCGCAGGCCGTAAATCGCAGCCTGCAAACGAAAATCGCCGGACGGGCGAGCCGTCCGGCGATCTGCTGGATCAGAGAGGAAGTGCGATCAGCGCTTGCCGAAGATCATATCTCCCAGTTTGGCTAAGAAGCCCTTTTCCTCGGGCTTGGCGGCGGGCGCCGGCTTGGGTGCTTCGACCGGCTTGGGAGCCTGAGCCTGCGTAGGGGCGGACGCCGCAGCGGCGGGGGCAGCGGCGGGTGCAGGGGTGGCGGCAGGCTTGGGCGCGGCGACGGGTTCCGCAGGCTTGGGCGCAGCTGCGGCCGGCTTGGCGGCAGGTGCGGCCTTCGGGGCGGCGGCGGGTTTCGAAGCGGCGGCCTTGGGGGCAGCAGGTTTCGCCGCTGCAGGCTTTGCCGCCGTCGCCTTCGGGGCGGCCGCTTTCGGAGCTGCAGACTTCACTGCCGTCTTGGCGGCGGCGGGTTTGGGTGCAGCAGCCTTGGGCGCGGCTTTCGGAGCAGCATTGGGGGCAGGGGCGGGTTTCGGCTTGGCTGCGGCCTTGGCGGCGACCGGCTTAGCGGCGGGCTTGGGGGCGGCGGTTTTGGGCGCCGCAGCCTTGGGCGGGACAGTCTTGGCGGCAGCGGGCTTCGGCGCAGCGGCTGCCGGCTTTGCCGCAGCCTTGGGCGCAGCGGTTTTCTCGGCGGCGGTCTTCACGGCGCTCGACTTCGGCGCGGCTTTAGGCTTGGAAGCGGCGGTCGCCGGCTTTGGCGACGCTGGTTTAGACGTAGACGGTGACTTGGCCATGTATTCCCCGACCCCTCGGTTTGATAAAAACGCGGCGGCGACGGGCGTTCAGCACCGGATCGCTACGATTCGCCATATTACCGGTGTTTGAAAAATGTCCGAGTCCGCACTTCAGATAATCGCACGTGGCCCGCGCGCCGCGGCAGAGGCCGCAGCAGAGGCCGTAGACGCCGATCCGCGGCTGGAAGGCGCGACCTATTCCATCCTGGAAGAGGACGAGGACAACGACGTCTGGCGCATCGACGCCTTTCCCACGACGGACGAAGAGGTCGAGGGGCTGAAGGCGGTGCTGGCGGGCTATCCGGTGACGGTGCTGGTCGAGAAGCTGGCGGACGCCGACTGGCTGGCCATGTCGCTGTCGGGTCTGCCGCCGGTCGAGGCCGGACGGTTCTTCGTCTATGGCGCGCACGATCAGGGCAAGGTGCCCGAGGGCCGCGTCACGCTGAAGATCGACGCCGGCGCCGCATTCGGCACGGGCCACCATGGCACGACGGTCGGCTGCCTGGAGGCGTTCGACAAGCTGCTGGAGACCGAACGCTTCGAGAAGGTGCTGGACGTCGGCTGCGGCACGGGCGTGCTGGCGATCGCGGCGGCCAAGACGGGCTCGCCCATCGCGGTCGGAACCGACATCGACGAGCCCTCGGCCCGGATCGCCAATGAGAACGCCGAGATCAACGAGGCCAAGTGCGACTTCTATTTCGCCGATGGTCTCAGCGATCCGCGCATCGCCCAGCATCAGCCGTATGATCTGGTGTTCGCCAACATCCTGGCCGCGCCGCTGGTGCATCTGGCGCCCGAGATCGGGGCGGCGCTGAAGAGCGGCGGGGTCGCGATCCTGTCGGGCCTGCTGCGCACGCAGGAGGAGCGGGTGCTGGAGGCTTATCTGCCGCTGGGCTTCACGGTCGAGCAGACTATCCATCACGACGCCTGGAGCGCCCTGCAACTGCGCAAGGGCTGAGGATCGATCATGCGCCAGACTTTCGACGAGACGACCGACCCGTCCTTCGGGGCCAAACACCTGCCGCTGCTGCGCGCCGAAATGGCCAAGCAGGGGCTGGACGGGTTTCTGATCCCCCATGAGGACGAGCATCAGAACGAGTATCTGCCGGACGCCAATGAGCGCCTGGCCTGGGCGACCGGCTTCACCGGCTCGGCCGGGGCGGCGGTGGTGTTTCAGGATCGCGCCAGCATGTTCACCGACGGTCGCTACACCGTTCAAGTCAAGGCCCAGACCGATCCGGCTCTGTTCGAGCGACGCGACCTCAATGACGTGGCGGCCTATCTTGAGACGGCGGCGAAGGAGGCGGTGATCGGTTACGATCCGCGTCTGCACAGCCCGGATGCCCTGGTCGTCCTGAAGGCGGCGGCGCAGAAGGCGGGGGCCGAGTTGCGCGCCGTGGACGCCAATCCGCTGGACCTGGCCTGGGGCGCCGATCGTCCGGCCCAGCCGACGGCGCCGGTCGTGCCGCACGAGGATGTCTATTCCGGCGAGAGCCATGCCTCCAAGCGGGCGCGGATCGGCAAGGCCGTGGCGGACGCCGGCGCAGACGCGGTGGTGCTGACGGCGCCGATGTCGATCGCCTGGCTGTTCAATGTGCGCGGCGGGGACGTGATCCGTTCGCCTCTGCCGATCGGTCAGGCCATTCTGGCGGCGGACGGACAGGCGCGGCTGTTCCTGGACCCGGCCAAGGTCACGAATGCGCTGCCGGGCTGGCTGGGCGACGATGTCCGCATCGAGGCGACCGAGCAGCTGGCGGCTGCGCTGGACGGGCTGTCGGGCCAGAAGGTCATGATCGATCCGTCGCTGTCCTCGGCCTGGTATTTCGACCGGCTGGACGCGGCAGGCGCGACGGTGGTGCGCGCGATGGACCCTTGCGCCATTCCCCGGGCGGCCAAGAATGCGGTGGAGATCGAGGGCAGCCGTCAGGCGCACATTCGCGACGGGGCGGCGCTGAGCCGGTTCCTGCACTGGGTCGACACCGTGGTGCAGGAGACCCTGCCGGACGAGCGCGAAGTGGTCGAGGCGCTGGAGCGGTTCCGCGAGGAGACCGGGGCGCTGAAGGACCTGAGTTTCGACACCATCGCCGGCGCCGGGCCGAACGGGGCCTTGCCGCATTACAAGCCGGTGGGCGCCAGCATTCGCAAGGTCGAGAATGGCTCGCTGCTGCTGGTGGACGGCGGCGGTCAGTATCTGGACGGCACGACCGATGTGACCCGCACCATGGCGGTGGGCGAACCGAGCGAAGATCAGCGCCACAAGTTCACCCTGGTGCTGAAGGCGCATATCGCCATGGCGACGATCCGTTTCCCGTCCGGGACCAGCGGGATGGCGCTGGACGCCATTGCAAGGGCGCCGATGTGGGCGGCGGGGCTGGATTACGATCACGGCACCGGCCACGGCGTCGGCAGCTATCTGGGGGTCCACGAGGGGCCGCAGAGGATCGCGAAATGGGGCACGTCCCAGCCGCTGCTGGAAGGGATGATCCTGTCCAACGAGCCCGGCTATTACCGCGAAGGCCACTGGGGCATCCGCATCGAGACCCTGCAGGTCGTGACGCCCGCCGAGGTCCCCGAGGGCGGCGAGCGGCCCATGCACGGGTTCGAGCAGCTGACGTTCGCGCCGATCGACCGCAAGCTGATCGCGGTCGAGATGCTGACGCCGGGCGAGCGGGCCTATGTCGACGCCTACCACGCCGAAACGCTGGCCAAGGTCGGGCCGTTGATGGATGGCGAGGCGCTGGACTGGCTGAAGCGGGCCTGCGCGCCGCTTTAAGGGGCGGGTGAAGGCGCCGGGGGCGCGCTGGGGCAGTGGCGCATCTGGGTGACGGGGCAGGCAAGGTCGGCGAGCGCCGCCTTTGTCGCCTCGTAGCCGATGGCGACGGGGCCGTCGTAGGTCTTCCAGTCGCGAATATCGCTGCCGGCGACCTGGGGCAGGATCAGGACGTCGGCGTCGGCGCGCGACTGGGTCATCTCGGCGTCGGTGGTAATGGTGGCCGAGCGCATCAGGATCGAGACGATGGGCGGGCCGGCCTTCCAGGCTCCGGACAGGACCCATTTCCACCAGGACGGCGGATTCTCCAGCGCCTGGGGATCGACGCCGCGCGTTTGGGACATGTCCACGCCGATGATGGGGCCGCTGTTCAGTTGACGCATCACGCTGGTGGGGAAATTCTTCAGCACGGCGCCGTCCACCAGCACCTGACCGTCCATGACGACCGGCGGCAGGACGCCGGGAATGGCGATGGAGGCGCGCATGGCCCGACGCATCAGGCCGGTGCGGTGCGCCTCGATCCGGCCCGAGGTCAGGTTCGAAGAGACGGCGAAGAAAGGCAGGGCCAGGTCCGCCAGATCGATGTCGCCGTAAGCCTGTTCCAGCAGACGGGCGACCTTTCGGGCGCGGGACATGGCGATGATCGGCACCGCGAGGTCCGACAGCGGGTCGGACTCGACGAAGGCGCGCCGAATCTCGAAATCCAGCCGTTCGAATGACCAGCCCAGGGCCGGGCCGGCGGCGACGACCGCGCCCATGGAGGCGCCGCCTGCGAAGTCGATGGGCACCTTGGTCTCTTCCAGGGCCCTGATCGCGCCAATGTGGCAATAGGCCCGCGCGCCTCCGCCCGACAGGACCAGGCCGACCGCCGTGCCGGTGACGACGCGGGCGATGCGCTCGGCGTCCGAGGCCACGCCCTCCATGCAATGGAACCAGCGATCGGGCTGTATCGCATCCAGCCAGACGCGGGTGTTGGCCGGATGATGCATGCGCGGATCGCGCAGCAGGATCAGGTCGGTCAGGCGGCGGCCGTCGCCGAAGCCTTGGCGGCGCGGCACGGCGGACGGCGGCGCCAGCAGGCCGCTGCCGACGATGAACATCCGGTCTACCTGACGCGCGCACAGGCTGGCCCAGGCGGGCTGATCCTGTTCGGCGACATAGAGGACGTAGTCGTGGTCGCCCTCCACCCGGCTGAACCATTCGGACGCCGAGGCCAGGGCCGACTGGTCGATGACCTGACAGGTGAAGCCCATGGCCTGGATGGCGGCGGCGATGCGTTCGACGAAGGCGCGGATGGGGCGGGGGCGGGCAGAGACGAAGCCGAAGACGCTGGGCTCGGACGCGCCGGCGGTGCGTTCGCGGGCGCGGTGGATCATCAGCCGCGACAGCTCGACCATCAGGTCCGGTTCGGTGCGGGCGGCCTCGAAGAAGGCTTCGCGCGGCAGGGCCAGGATCTCGCTGTCCCGCAGGGCGACGACGGTGGCGGTGTGCGGCGTGCCGGCCAGCATGGCCATCTCGCCCACCGGCTCGCCCGCCTTGACCACGCCCAGCATGTGCGGCGGCTGATCCGCCTCCATCCGAAACACGCCCAGACGGCCGGAGCGAACCAGATAAAGGGTGTCGGCCGGATCGCCCTCGGTGAACAGCGGCTCGCCGCCGGTCAGCGCAAACCAGCTGGCCCGGTCGACCATGCGACCTTCGAAAATTCGCGCGAGCGAGGTCGCCAGCGTGTCGGGGCGAAGCGTGGCCATGATCCGTTTGTAGGCGCGATTCTCAAGCGGGTGAATTGGGATGTTTGGACGTGCGACGGCGCCTTCGCGCGATCGCAGCGAAGTTCGGAGGGCTGGGCGGAGCGTCGGGCCTTCGCCCGGAGTGTGATTAGAGATTACCGTTTCGACGAAGGGTGTGACGCTCGGCGCGGGGGGTTGGCCTGCAAGCTCGGGGCGCCGAGCGGTGGCGGTCTTATCGCCTAACCCCATAAGCCTGCGACGGGCGGGTCGGAGCAGCGATCCCCAATCCCCGGTGCGGCCGAGTATCCCCCTCGACCCTGCGACGCGACTGCGGGCGTCGGGGCGATTCCCCGACCGATCAGCCCCGGCGCCGCGATGGAGTTTCACCATCGCTCCCGTTCCCTCCGCTCTCGCCGCCGCAAGGTCGCAGGCCAGGCGAGCCCTCCATGCGACGAGACGGGTGCATTATGCGGCCGTTTGACCCCTTGGATGGGAGACGGGGGACATAAATCGGCAAGCGGTTGAAATCGTTTGGGAGGGACCAGCGGCATTGCGCTGGCTGAGCATTGTCTCCTCCCCATGTCAGGGGGAGGTGGCTCGAAGCGTAGCGGAGAGACGGAGGGGCTCTTCAGCGCATCCCGGCGCCTAAGCGGCGTCAAGAACCCCTTCACCGCTTCGCGGTCCCCCTCCCCACAAGTGGGGGAGGAGACGATGGTGCGAGCTTCTCGCGTTGCCCGATTCCGCGTGGGCGGGTAGAGCGTTCGGCTTCTCCCGCCCAGCCGAAGTTTCAGACCATGCACGACATCAGAGCCATTCGCGAGAACCCCCAGGTTTACGTGGCGGGCTGGTCGTCGCGCGGGGTGGACGAGGCCGATGGGCTGGTGGCGGACATCCTGCGGCTGGACGGCGAACTGCGTCACGCCCAGACGACGGGGCAGGACGCCCTGGCCAAGCGCAATGCGGCCTCCAAGCTGATCGGCGCTGCGATGGGGCGTAAGGACATGGGCGAGGCCGATAGGCTGAAAGCCGAGGTCGAGGCGCTGAAAGGCGATATCGCGGCGGCGGCCGAGGTCGAAGCGCGTGTCGGCAAGGAGCTGCGCGACCTGCTGGCGGCGCAGAAAAACCTGGCGGCCGAGGATGTGCCGGACGGTGAGGACGAGGCGGGCAATGTCGAGGTCTCGACCTGGGGCGAGCCGCGTCGCATCGGTCCGGCCAAGGACCACGCCGACCTGGGCGAGGCCCTGGACATGCTGGACTTCGAGGCGGCGGCGAAGATGTCGGGCGCGCGGTTCGCAGTGCTGAAGGGGCAGCTGGCGCGGCTGGAACGGGCCGTGGGCCAGTTCATGCTGGATATGCAGACGGATCAGCACGGGTATCTGGAGGTAAACCCGCCGCTTCTGGTAAATGACGAATCCATGTTTGGAACGGGTCAGTTGCCAAAGTTTGGCGAGGACCTGTTTTATCCTACTGAAGTTCGCAAGCCGCCGAAGCGCGAAAACTTGTCTCGCGACTTGAAAGAGCTACGCAATTTTCTGGCTCACAAGCAGTTTTCTGTCCGACCAGGTTCATTGTCGCAAGAAGACTGGGGGTTATGGGCGCGTCTGGACCAACTCGGTTTCGACGATCTGCTGGAAGCGGAAGTTTATCAGCTCCTAGATGCCCTGGAACGGGCCCACGTGCAGGGTATTGAGGGGCGTCGCTGGCTCATCCCTACCGCCGAAGTCTCCCTGACCAATCTCGTGCGCGAGACCATCCTGTCTGAGGACGACCTCACCACGCCGATGCGGATGACGGCGTTGACGCCGTGCTTCCGGGCCGAGGCGGGGTCGGCGGGGCGCGATACGCGCGGGCTGATCCGCCAGCACCAGTTCTCGAAGGTCGAGATGGTGTCCATCGCGCGGCCGGAGGACTCAGACGCCGAGCACGAGCGGATGACGGCCTGTGCGGAGGCGGTGCTGAAGGCGCTGGAGCTGCCGTTCCGGCGGATGCTGCTGTGCAAGGGCGACATGGGCTTTTCGGCGCAGAAGACCTTCGACCTGGAGGTCTGGCTGCCCAGCCAGGGGACCTATCGCGAGATCAGCAGCTGCTCGAACTGCGGGGACTTCCAGGCGCGGCGCATGGATGCGCGGTTTAAGCGCGCCGGCGAGAAGAAGACCGAGTTCGTCCATACGCTGAACGGCTCTGGCCTGGCGGTCGGCCGGACGCTTGTGGCGATCATGGAAAACTATCAGCGAGACGACGGGCGGATCGCCGTGCCGGCGGTGTTGCAGCCCTATATGGGCGGTCTGCAGGTCGTGGGCGGCTGATGCGTATTCTTCTGACCAACGACGACGGCATCGAGGCCGAAGGTCTGGAATGCCTCGAGCGGATCGCGCGCACGCTGAGCGACGACGTGTGGGTGTGCGCGCCCGCCGTCGAACAGTCGGGCAAGGGGCGGGGGATCACCCTGACCGAGCCGCTGCGGGTGCTGAACCTGGGCGAGAAGCGGTTCGCCGTGACGGGAACGCCGACCGACTGCGTCGTGCTGGCGGTCAATGACCTGATGCCGGAGAAGCCCGATCTGGTCCTGTCGGGCGTCAATCGCGGGCACAATATAGGCGAGGACGTCAGCTATTCCGGCACAGTGGCGGGCGCCTTGCAGGGGATGGCGTTCGGCATCCGCTCCATCGCCCTGAGCCAGAGCCTGGAGCGGTTCCACGACGAGGTGGTCGCGCATTGGGAGACGGCTGAGGCCTTCGCGCCTGCGATCATCAGCCGCCTGCTGGAGCAGAAATGGGCGAACGGGGTGGTGATGAACCTGAACTTCCCCAACCGGCCGCCCGAAGCGGTCGATCAGGTCGAGGTGACGACCCAGGGCTTCCGCAACGTCGGCGAGATGCACGCGGTGCGGCGCACGGACCTGCGCGGACGGGACTATTACTGGATGAGCTTCCGGGGTGAAAAGCAGGAGCATGCCGAGGGCACGGACCTGCGGGCCATCGAGGAGGGGCGGATCTCGGTCACGCCGCTGCATATCGACCTGACGCACATGACCAGCGTGCATGACCTGAAGAAGGTGCTGGGCGGGGCGCCGCCGAAGAGCGTGGCGACCGCTGCATGAATCTGCACGACGACCGGGCCGGGCGGCTGATCCTGTCGCTGCGGCAGCAGGGGGTCACGGACCCGCGCGTGCTGAAGGCGATGGAGAGCATCGACCGCGCGGTCTTCGTGCATGAGAAGTTCCTGGATCAGGCGTGGGAGGATCAGGCCCTGCCGATCGACTGCGCCCAGACGATCAGCCAGCCCTATATCGTCGGACTGATGACCCAGGCGCTGGAGGTGCAGGCGCGTCATCGGGTTTTGGAGATCGGCACCGGCAGCGGATACCAGTGCGCGGTGCTGAGCCGGCTGGCGCGCTATGTCTATTCGGTGGAGCGGTATCGCAGTCTGCTGGTCGAGGCCGAAGCGCGACTGCGGGTGCTGAAGATCGAGAACGTCATCACCAAGCACGGCGACGGCGGCCTGGGCTGGGCCGAACAGGCGCCCTTCGACCGGATCATGGTCACGGCCGCCTCGCCGACCGAGCCGACCGAACTGCTGAAACAGCTGAAGCCGAACGGGGTGCTGGTCGCGCCTGTGGGACGCACGTCGGTGCAGATGCTGCATCGCTACGTCGGGCAGGGCGACGGGTCGTTCCACCGCGAAAGTCTGACGGAAGTGCGTTTCGTGCCCCTGGTCGAGGGGACGGCGAAGGAGGGATAGGCTCCTTTTTGCTGGCTATCGCTCGCGACCGGGTTGCTCGCTGTTTGAGCCGTTAATCTTCGCGCCCCAATTCCGTGCGGTTTGCGGGGTTGGCTTATGGGGCGCGAGCGGGCACACCGGGCGGGCGAGTTTAACCACGAATGGGAGCAGCCGGTGGCGATGATTTCGGGCTGGATGAGAGCGGTTCTGGTCGCGGGGGCGGCGTTGAGCACGGCGGCCTGCATCAGCTATCCTTCGGAGCCGCGCTATTCGACGCATGCGAACCCGGCGCCGGCCTATGGTCCGGGGCAGGGTGCCTACCCGCAGCAGCCGACCTATCCGAACGCCGGCCAGAATTCGAACCAGCCCTATCGTCCCGCCCCCTATGAATCGCCGCCGCCCGCGACGGCGCCGATCGGTCAGGTGGACGGCGGGGCCTTACCGCCGACGGTCAATGTCGGTCCGAGCCAACCGGCCTACCAGCCGCCGGCGTCGCAGCCGCCCGCCTATACGCCACCATCCTATCCGTCGTCGTCGGCCCCGGTGCGTCCGGGCGCGGCCTATGTGATCCAACCGGGCGACACGATCTCGGGCGTGGGACGCCGCTTCCAGACGCCGGTGCAGACACTGATCGATCTGAATGGCCTGGGGCCGCGCGGGGCGATCACGACGGGCCAGCGAATCATACTGCCTGAAGCGGCGGTGGATACCGGCCGCGATCCTTACGCGACCGGCGCCTCGCCCGTCGGCGTCCTGGTGCCCAACAATGGCTCCGTGCCGCCGCCCCCGCCGCCGCCCTCGGGCAATGCAGCTCTGCCGGTCCAGACGCGCCCTATCGAACAGACCAACGCTGGCGCCGTCACCGGTCAGCCAAACCTGCTGTGGCCAGTGCGCGGCGACATCGTGCGGCGGTTCGGCCCGGTCGGCATGGGCGAGCGGAACAACGGCATCAACATCGGCGCCTCGGCCGGCGCGCCGGTCAGCGCCTCTGCGGCAGGGCGTGTGGCCTATGTCGGCAGCGATCTGGTGGGGCAGGGGCTTACGGTGCTGATCGTGCACGCCAACGGCTGGCGCACGGTCTATGGCCATCTGGGTTCGGCGACGGTCAAGGACGGCGACGACGTGCGCGCCGGCCAGCAGATCGGCACCGTGGGTCTGACGGCCGGCGACGGACGCCCCTCGATCCACTTCGAGACCCGTCAGATGCGCGGCGACGATCCGGTCGCCGTCGATCCTTTGACAGTGTTGCCCAGGTAGCGCTTTCGCCGCGTTGCAATCTGCGAGGCGCGGCCCTAGGTTCCGCGCCTCGTTTTAATGGGGGGCCGACGAGGGCTACCCTTCTATGTTCGGAGACGACCCATGGGCGCTGAAGGCGGCTTGACGGCGCAGTTGATCGGGTTTGCGCCCATCATCGGTATTTTCATCCTGTTTTACTTCCTGCTGATCCGTCCGCAGCAGAAGCGCGCCAAGGAACACGCGACCGCCATCGCCGCCGTCAAGCGTGGCGACACGGTCGTCCTGGGCAGCGGCATGATCGGCAAGGTCACCCGCGTCGAAGAGGCCGAGGTCAACGTCGAGATCGCGCCCAGCGTCAATGTGCGCGTGGTCAAGGCCATGATCGCCGAGGTGCGCAACCGCACCGCCATCGCCGCCAACGATTCCAAGGCCTGATACGCTCGCGTATCCGCCGATACCTGGACCGCCCTCATGATTCAGCTGTCGCGCTGGAAAGTCATTCTCGTCGTCGTCGCGGCCGTTCTCGGCTGTCTGCTGGCGTTCCCGAACCTGTTGTCGGATCAGCAGCGTGAGGCGCTGCCTGGCTTCATGCCCAAGAACAAGCTGAACCTGGGGCTGGACCTTCAGGGCGGTTCGTATCTGCTGCTGGAAGTCGATGTGCCGGCGATGCGCGAAAAGCGCGTCACCAACCTGATCGAAGACGTTCGGGTCACGCTGAACGGCGCCGGCGTCGCCACCAACGGCTTCCAGCGTGAAGCCGGCGGCGTGGTCGTCACCCTGGCCAATCCGGCCCAGGGCGATGCCGCGTTCAAGGCGCTGCAACAATTGGGCGGTCAGGTCGGACCGGGCGGCCAGGCCGAACGCACCGCGACTCGCCTGGGCGACAACCGCATCCGCTTCGCCTATACCGACGCCGCGCTGAACGGCATGGGCGCGACGGCCGTCGACCAGTCGATCGAGGTGGTGCGCCGCCGGATCGACAGCCTGGGCACGCGCGAACCCTCCATCACTCGTCAGGGCGCCGACCGGATCGTGGTTCAGGCGCCGGGCGAGAGCGATCCGAGCAAGCTGGAAGAAGTGATCGGCCAGACGGCGCAGCTGACCTTCCAGATGGTCGATGTCGAGAACTCGGTTCAGGACGCGCTGGCCGGCCGTGTGCCGCCCGATTCCGAACTGCTGCAAGGCGAGGACGGCACGCCCTATCTGGTCAAGAAGCGCGTGCTGGTGTCGGGCGAGAACCTGACCCGCGCCGGCGTCGGTTCGGACCAGAGCGGCCGTCCGGCCATCGACTTCCGCTTCGACGGCGCCGGCGCCCGCCGGTTCGGCGAAGCCACTGCCGCCAACCTGCAAAAGCCCTTCGCCATCATTCTGGACGGCAAGGTCATCTCGGCCCCGACGATCCAGAGCGCGATCACCTCGGGCTCGGGTCAGATCACAGGCAACTTCTCGATCCAGGAAGCGGCGACGCTGGTGAACCTGCTGAACGGGGGCGCCCTGCCGGCGCCGCTGAATGTCGAGGAGCGCCGCACCGTGACGGCTGAACTGGGTGCGGACGCGGTGGCGGCCGGCGCCCTGTCGACCGCCGTCGGCTTCGCCATCATCGTGCTGTTCATGATCCTGGCCTACGGTCTGCTGTTCGGTGGCGTGTCGGTGGTCGGCCTGGTGCTGAACGGCGTGCTGATCGTGGCGGCCATGTCGTTGACCCAGGCGACGCTGACCTTGCCCGGTATCGCCGGTCTGATCCTGACCTTCGCAGTCGCGGTGGACGCCAACGTGCTGATCTATGAGCGGATGCGTGACGAGGCCCGGGCGGGCCGCAGCGTCATCGCCTCGATGGACGCCGGCTTCAACAAGGCCATGGGCACGATCATCGATGCCAACCTGACCACCCTGGTCGCGGCGGGCATCATGTTCGTGTTCGGCGAAGGCCCGGTTCGCGGGTTCGCCTGGACCCTGACCATCGGTGTGTTCACCTCGGTCTTCTCGTCGGTCCTGGTCGCCCAGGTCCTGCTCGGCTACTGGCTCAAGACGGCCAAGCCCAAAAAACTGCCGATCGCGGAGTGATGGCGATGCGTGGATGGCCCCTCATCAAACTGCTGCCGCAGAAGACGAACTTCCACTTCGTCAAATATGCGCGCTTCGCCGGCGTCCTGTCGGTGATCCTGTGCGTCGCGGCGATCGTCTCCTGCTTCTATCCCGGCCTGAACATGGGCATCGATTTCCGGGGCGGCGCCTCGATGGAGGTGTCCAAGCCGGCGGGCCAGACGATCGAGCTGGATCGAGTCCGCGAGGCCGTGAACGGCCTGAACCTGGGCGACGTCCAAGTCCAGGGCATCGCGCGCCGCGACACCAATGTCGATGACGGCTCAACCGCCATTCTTCGCTTCCAGGTGCCGGAAGGCCGCGATCAGACCCAGGTCGTCAACCAGGTCGAGGGCGCCATCAGCGGCGCAGTCGGTCAGGTCAACTACTCGGGCGTCAGCGTCGTCGGCTCCAAGGTGTCGGGCGAGCTGTTCACCTCCGGCCTCTTGGCTCTGGGCGTCGCGATCGGCCTGATGTTCCTCTACATCTGGTTCCGCTTCGAACCGCAGTTCGGCTTCGGCGCCGTGGTCGGCCTGCTGCACGACGTGATCCTGACGTTTGGGCTGATCGTGCTGTTCAAGCTGGAGTTCAGCCTGAACATGGTCGCCG
The DNA here is from genome assembly GCF_027886425.1 of Brevundimonas vesicularis. Taxonomy (NCBI): domain Bacteria; kingdom Pseudomonadati; phylum Pseudomonadota; class Alphaproteobacteria; order Caulobacterales; family Caulobacteraceae; genus Brevundimonas; species Brevundimonas vesicularis. The sequence goes on from NZ_CP115671.1 coordinate 1,685,382, forward strand.
CCGTCCTGACCGTCATCGGCTATTCGATGAACGACACCGTCGTCGTGTTCGACCGCCTTCGCGAGAACCTGCGCAAGTACAAGACCATGCCGCTGCGCGACGTGATCGACCTGTCGCTGAACGAGACCCTGTCGCGGACCATCATCACCGGCGTGACCGCCGTCATGGTGCTGGCGGCCCTGGCCATCTTCGGCGGCGAGGCCCTGTTCGGCTTCTCCATCGCTCTGATGTTCGGCATCATCATCGGCACCTATTCGTCGATCTATGTCGGCGCGCCGATCATCCTTCTGTGGGGCGTCAAGCGCGGCGCCCTGGCCGACGACGCCAAGCCGGTGAAGCTGGGCATGGCCAGCCGGCCGTAGGTTGAGCGCTATCGTCGAAAGTTGGGCCGTTCCGGCATCGCCGGGGCGGCCTTTTCCTTGGGCGGCGTCCGTGCAAGGCTGAGCCTATGAAAGCGCTCGTCTATACCGCCGTTGCTCTCGCCCTGACCGGCGCCCTCACCGGCGGACTGTCCGCCTGCACCGACAGCAAGCGGGCGCGCAACGACGCCACCTGGGGCGACAAGCCGGCGGACATCACCTGCTGGACCTATGGGGTGGAGAACTTCAAGGGACGCTCGACCGGCAAGGTCGAGTACGACGACGGCGGCCGGATCTCGTTCGTGGACGCGTCGAACAACCGCTACACCACGATCGATGGCGATTGCCGCGTGGTCTATATGCAACCCAGCAAATAGGGCCGGATGGCGGGCGGAGGCCTGAACCTCCGCCCTGGGTCGATCAGCGCAGCGAGGCCGTAAAGCGCTGGATGCGGGTGCAGGCTTCTTCCAGCACGGCGTCCGAGGTGGCGTAGCTGATGCGGAAATAGGGGCTCAGGCCGAAAGCCTCGCCCTGGACGACGGCGACGCCCTCGGCGTTCAGCAGTTCGGCGGCGAAGGTGGAGTCGCCGTCGATGACCACGCCCGTTTCCGTCGTCTTGCCGATCAGTCCAGCGATGGACGGATAGACGTAGAAGGCGCCCTCGGGCGTGGCGCATGTGACGCCAGCCGCTTGGTTGAGCATCGACACGACCAGATTGCGGCGCTTTTCAAAGGCGGCCTTGCGCTCGGGGATGAAGTCCTGCGGGCCGTTCAGCGCCTCGACGGCCGCCCACTGGCTGATGCTGGACGGGTTGGACGTGGTCTGGCTGGCCACCTTGCGCATCAGGTCGATCAGCGGCTTGGGGCCGCCAGCGTAGCCGATGCGCCAGCCGGTCATTGCATAGGCCTTGGACACGCCGTTGACCGTCAGGGTGCGGTCGATCAGGTCCGGCGCCACCTGGGCGATGGTGGTGTATTCGAAGTCGCCGTAGACGAGGTGCTCGTACATGTCGTCTGTCAGCACCCACACGTGGGGGTGACGACGTAGGACCTCGGCCAGGGCTTCCAGTTCGGCGCGCGTATAGGCGGCGCCGCTGGGGTTGGACGGGCTGTTCAGGATCAGCCACTTGGTGCGGGGCGTGATCGCGGCTTCCAGTACGACCGGCAGCAGCTTGAAGCCGTCCTTCTCCTCGCCGATCACAGTGACGGGCTCGCCGCCGGCCAGCAGCACCATGTCGGGATAGCTGACCCAGTAGGGGGCGGGCACGATGACTTCGTCGCCGGGGTTCAGCGTCGCGACCAGGGCGTTGAAGATGACGGGCTTGCCGCCCGGCGCGACGTGGATGTTGGCCGCCGTATAGTCGAGATCGTTCTCGCGCTTGAACTTGGCCACGATGGCCGCCTTCAGCTCGGGCATGCCGTCCGCATCGGTGTATTTGGTCTCGCCGCGGCTGATCGCGTCGATCGCGGCCTGTTTGATGTTTTCAGGCGTATCGAAGTCCGGCTCGCCGGCGCCCAGGCCGATCACGTCTCGGCCTTCGGCTTTCAGCTTCCGGGCCTGCGCGGTGACGGCGATGGTGGCCGAGGGCGCTACGCGGGCGAGGGCGGAAGATTGCAGGCTGGACATGAACTATCCCATGGTTTTGGAAGTTTTTGCCGGGGAGGCGGGGTTGTTTACGCGGCGTCGCCCCTCGGGACAATGCGCTGATGCTCGCTAATGCAGAGATGGGATGATAAGCGGCGGCTCTGATGCGCTGGATCATCGAGTTTCTGTCGAACATGGAGGCGCGTCGCTGGCGCGCCGTGCTGGCGACGACCCTGCTGCTGGGCGCGATGATCGCCCTGTTCGCCGTGGGCAAGAGCCAGTTGGGGCTGGAGGCCGAAGGGCGTCTGGAAGACTGGCTGGGCGGGTTTCGTCAGGGACCTTGGGGGCTGGTCGCCGCCATCGTGGTGTTCACGGTCTCGGCCTTCTTCGGCGCCCCACAGTTCATCCTGATCGCCGCCTGCGTCGTAGCGTTCGGGCCGTGGTTCGGCTTCCTCTACAGTTGGATCGCAACGGTCGTGTCTGCGGGCGTGACCTACTGGCTGGGACGCGGACCCACGGCGCGGCTGCTGGCGCGGCACGGCGGCAAGACGGTCGGACGGCTGACGCGGTTCGTCGGCAAGAACGCCTTCTACGCCAGCTTCATGATCCGCAACGTGCCGTCTGCGCCGTTCATCGTCGTCAACATGGCGTTCGGGGCGGCGAGGGCGTCGTTCCCGGGCTTTCTGGCGGGGTGCGCGCTGGGCGTATTGCCGAAGACCGCTCTGGTCGCCTTCTTCGGCGGATCCTTCATGACGGCGGTCAGCGGCGACGGGATCTGGACCTCGGCCATATTGGCTGGCGTGGCGCTGGCTTGGCTGGCTCTGATGCTGTTGGTGCGTGAACTGGTCAAGCGGCGCGAGATCGCGCGCGGCGACTGAGGGAATTTGCTTAGCCTGCTATTTAGACTCCGTTCATCCAGAGGTTGCATGGTGTAGGTTTGGAGGCGTCGCCATGGATGTCCGTATTCTGAAGACGCAGCACGGCCGGATCATTCGACTGGCCAGCGCCCTGGGCGGGACCGCCGCCATTATGAAAACGTCGGACGATGCGATCCGCGCCCGTGAGCTGATGCGTGCGCTGAATACGGCTCTGACCGAGCATCTGGCGATCGAGGACGGCGAACTTTATCCCGTCCTGATGCGGTCCCAAGATCATTCGGTTCGCGACCTCGCGCAGCACTATGTTGAGGACATGGGGGCTCTGAGCGGCGTTTGGGCGCACTATTTTGAAGAGTGGTCACAGGCCCGCATTCTGAGGGATCGGGAGCGTTTCGCCTCTGTAACCAAGGGGTTGATCGGCGCCTTGGCGCATCGGGTCGCCCGCGAGGAGGACACGCTGTATCCCACGATGGAGGCGGCGGACGCCCTGGCCGTCGTTCCGAAGCGCGACGGCAGGCCGACATCCTGAAGCCGGTGTCCACAGGCGTCGTGCCTCGATAGCCCTCTCCATATGACGACACTGTCATCGGGGCTTGTATTCCCGGTTTCATACGGGCAAACCCGCCGCTAGTAGGCGTGGCGAAGACGATCAGGAACTGTCCGGCGTGGGGATGTCAGGGCAGTTGGGGCGTCGCCAGGTCGACTGAGACATCTAGACGCCCTGCCAGCTAACAACGGTATCGATTCCCATGAGCTTCTCCCTTTTCGGCGCGATCTCCAACGACATCGCGATGGACCTGGGCACCGCCAACACCCTGATCTACATGAAGGGCAAGGGCATCGTCCTGAACGAGCCGTCGGTCGTGGCGCTGAGAAACGTCGGCGGGCGCAAGGTCGTTCACGCCGTGGGGATCGAGGCCAAGCAGATGCTGGGCCGCACGCCGGGCCACATGGAGGCGATCCGCCCCATGCGCGACGGCGTCATCGCCGACTTCGAAGTCGCCGAAGAGATGATCAAGCACTTCATTCGCAAGGTTCATAACCGCAAGGGCTTCGTGAACCCCAAGATCATCGTCTGCGTGCCCTCGGGCGCCACGGCGGTCGAGCGTCGTGCGATCAATGACAGCTGCCTGAACGCCTCGGCGCGTCGCGTGGGCCTGATTGACGAGCCCATGGCCGCCGCGATCGGCGCCGGCTTGCCGATCCACGAGCCGACCGGCTCGATGGTCGTCGACATCGGCGGCGGCACGACGGAAGTCGCCGTCCTGTCGCTGTCGGGCATCGTCTATTCGCGTTCGGTCCGCGTCGGCGGCGACAAGATGGACGACAGCATCATCAGCTACATGCGCCGCAACCATAACCTGCTGATCGGCGAAACGACCGCCGAACGCATCAAGAAGGACATCGGCACCGCCCGCATCCCGGCCGACGGCGAAGGCCTGTCGATCGAGGTCAAGGGCCGCGACCTGATGCAGGGCGTGCCGCGCGAGGTGCGTATCTCGGAGCGTCAGGCGGCGGAAGCCCTGGCCGAGCCGGTCACCCAGATCATCGAGGCCGTGAAGGTCGCGCTGGAAGCCACCCCGCCTGAACTGGCCGCCGACATCGCAGACAAGGGCATCATGCTGACGGGCGGCGGCGCCCTGCTGCGCGGTCTGGACGTCGAGATCCGCGATCACACCGGCCTGCCGGTCTCGGTCGCCGATGATCCGCTGTCGTGCGTAGCCATCGGCTGTGGCCGCGTGCTGGAGCACCCGCGCTGGATGAAGGGCGTGCTCGACTCCGCGCTCTGATCCGTCCGTTGCGGCCAGGTGAAAGCTTGGCTGCAAATCCTTGTCAGGCCTGCGTGATCACGGTTCCATTCCGGCCTTGATTTTGCGATAGGCAGGCTCAGCGGCAGGGGGCGTCCTGCCGATTCCAACCCCTTTGAGTGGAAGGTCGCCCGTGGCGTTTCGCGACGGCCCTTTTGAAAACATCAAGGTGCCGCTGGCGTGGACCGCCGCGGTCGTCGTCGTCGTGGCCGTCATCGGCGCGGTCGTCCTGTTGCTGGGCGATCGGACCACGTCCGAGGGCGGCTCGACCATGGGCGCGGCGCGCGGCGGTTTCGAAGCGGCGGCCGGGCCAGTGGGCGGGGTCTTCGCCGCGCCGGTGCGCTGGGCCGGGGCCGCGCGCGACTACGTCGGCGGCTATTTCTTCGCCATCGGCGAGAACCGCCGCCTGAAAGCCGAGATCGCTGAACTACGCGGCTGGCGTGACGAAGCGATCGCTCAAAAGAACATCAACGGCCGCTATGAGGCCCTGCTAGGTCTGCGCACCGAGCCGCCGGTGCCCATGGCCACGGGGCGGGCGATTTCGGAATCGCGGGGTCCCTTCTCCAACGCCAAGCTGATCGACGTCGGTTCGGCCAAGGGCGTGCGGATCGGTAATCCCGTTGTGACGGAACATGGACTGGTTGGTCGGGTGACGGGCGTGACGGGCGGCGTCAGCCGTGTCGTGCTGCTGACGGATGTGGCGTCGCGCACCCCTGTTATGATCGAGCGCACCGATGCGCGCGCCATGCTGACCGGCGACGGCGGCGATAGCCCGCGTCTGGAGTTCATTCGCGGATCCGGTTCGATCAAGGCCGGTGACCGTATCCTGAGTTCGGGCGACGGCGGCGGACTGCCGCGCGGCCTGCCGGTCGGGGTGGCCGCCAAGGGCGTGGACGGCGCCTGGCGGGTCAAGCTGTTCAGCGATCACGGCGCGATCGACTATGTTCGCGTGCTGTTGTTCCAGAGCTTTGGACAGCTGGTCAGCCCGAACGCCTTGAATGCGCCGCCGCTCGCAGGCCTGACGACGGCGCCGGAGCCGAGCGCGGCCGAGGTCGGGGCGATCCGTGACGCGGCCGCCCGTCGTGCGGCAGCGCAGCAGGCTCAGGCCGAACGGGCGCGTGCTGCGGCGGCGACGCCAGCGCCAACGCCTGCGCCCGCGGCTGCGCCGACTGCGGCCCGTCCGGCCGTGACGTCTCCGAGGCCTGCGGCTTCGCCCCCGTCGCCTGCACCGGTTGCGCCCAGCCCTGCGCCGGCGCCCGCTCCGGGAGGCGCGGCGTGAGACGGCCCGTCGCGGTTCGCGTTGTCGGACCTCTTCAGTGGATCGTCTATCCGGCCCTGCTCGTCCTCGCCGCGACGGTCGTTCTGGGAACGCCGCTCCAGCTGTTCGGTCTGCATCTGCCCGAGCCGGTCATTCCGATGATCCTGGCCTTCGCCTGGCCCTTGATCCGGCCCTCGATGCTGGCGCCGGCGGTGCTGTTTCTGATCGGCCTTTTCCTCGATCTGTTCTGGAATACGCCGCTGGGTCTGTGGGCGCTGTGCCTGATGGGCGTCTATGGAACGGTGCTGCTGTCGCGTAATCTGCTGGCGGGGCATGAGGGGCTGATCCGTTTCGGAGCCTATGCCGCCTGCACGCTGGGCACCTTTTTTCTGGCCTATCTGGTGGTGACGATGCGGGCGACGAACGCGCCGGCGATCCTGCCGCTGGTCGGACAGGTCGTGCCGACGCTGCTGCTGTTTCCGATCGCCAACTGGATGCTTGAGCGATTCGACGACGGAGATATTCGGTTCCGATGAGCGGCGAGCCCTCCATCTTCTTTGCCGATGTGAATGAGCGTCAGGGGTCCTTCCTGCGGCGCACCTTCGTGCTGGGCGGGGCGACGGCGCTGGGTATTACAGCGCTGATCGGAAGGCTGGGTCAGCTGCAGGTCGTTCAGGCTCAGGAATATGCGACCTTGTCGTCGCAGAACCAGTTCAACTTCCGCATGGTCCCGCCGCCGCGCGGTCTGATCAAGGACCGCAACGGCGTCGTCATCGCCGGCAACCGCCCCAGCTTCCGTGTGCTGGTGGTGCGCGACGAGACCAAGGATCTGGACCAGACCCTGGACCTTTTGGGACGCCTGCTGCCCGACACGCTGGAGCGCCGTCGCGCGATCATCCGCGACGTCAATGCGGCTTCCAAGTTCAACCCGGTGCCGGTCAAGAGCGACCTGACCTGGGAGGAGTTCGCCAAGGTCAATCAGTACGCCAACGAACTGCCCGGCGTGATGGTCGATATGAACGAGGCGCGCTATTACCCTTTCGGCGGATCGTTCGCCCACGTCATTGGCTATGTGGCCAAGGTGTCCGATCGCGACGTCAAGGCCATCCGGGACAAGGGCGAGCAGCCGCCGGCTCTGCTGTTCAACCCCAGCTTCCGCATCGGCCGCCAGGGCGTCGAAAAGGCGCTGGATACCTCGCTGCGCGGCGAGCCGGGCGGCAACCGGGTCGAGGTGGATGCGCGCGGTCGCGTGGTGGCCGAGGATATCGGCGGCTCGCGGCCGGCCGTGCCGGGCAAGGAAGTCATCCTGACACTGGACGCCGATGTTCAGAACCGGGCACTGGAGGTGTTTGGCGACGAGTCGGGCGCCTGTGTGGTCATGGATGTGCGCAACGGCGACATCCTGTGCATGATGTCTGCGCCGTCTTTCGATCCCAATCTGTTCGTCGGCGGCGTGCCGAGCAAGACCTATCGTGCGTTGGCCGACTATGAGCGCAAGCCGCTGCTGGACAAGACGCTGAACGGCACCTTCCCGCCGGGTTCGACCTTCAAGCCGACCACGGCCCTGGCTCTGTTGGAAGCTGGGGTCGATCCGAAGCTGACGGTGTTCTGCTCGGGTTCGTATCGGACGGGCAACCGAACGCAGCGATGCTGGGGGCGGCATGGCACCCAGAACATGCACGACGCGATCAAGAACTCGTGCGACGTCTATTTCTACGCCATGTGCAACCGCGCGGGCGTGGACAACATCCGCAAGGCGGGGCTGGCGCTGGGCTTCGAGCACGAGTTCGACATCGGCGTCGGCAACCAGCGCAAAGGCCTGTTGCCGTCCACGGAATGGAAGGCGCGAACCTTCCCGCGCGATCCGGTCTGGCATCCGGGGGAGACGACCTCTGTGGCGATCGGGCAGGGGGCGATCACGGTGAACGCCCTGCAGCTGGCCGTCATGACCTCGCGCCTCGCGAACGGGAAGAAGCAGCTTCAACCGCGCCTGATCAAGTCCATCGGCGGCGTCGAACAGCCCAGCGGGGCCGAGGCCCCGGACCTGCCGTTCGATCCCGCCCACGTCGAATATGTGCGCCAAGGCATGATCGCCGTGGCCAATGACCGATCCGGCACCGCCTATCGCCAGAGCCAGTTGGGCCTGGGCGACATACAGATGGCCGGCAAGACCGGCACGGCTCAGGTCCGAAACTACGGCTCCGGCTCGCGCAAGAGCAATATCTGGGCGCTGAAGGACCACAACCTCTTCGTGGCGTTCGCGCCGGTGGATGCGCCGCGATATGCGGTCGCCATCATCGTCGAACACGGGGGCAAGGGCGGAGCGACCGCCGGCGCGCCTCGCGCGCGTGAGGTGATGCGCACCGTGCTGCTCAAGGATCCGGACATGCGAGCCCGCATCGAACGGCCGCTGCCGCCCGAGCCGACCGGCGACGCCATCGTCGAGGACGGCGTGGTCGGCGCCGCGCCCGAGCCCGATGTCGTGGCCCCGCCGCAGCCGAGCCGCCCCGCGCCGTCTGCGACCAGCGGTCCGCGTCCCTATCTGTCCGAGCCCGGCCGTTGACCGCGTCGGCCCTTTCACGTCCTGGCGAGCGCGAACGCGTCTCGACCAAGCTGGGCCAGATCGACTGGCGGCTGACGGCCTTGCTGTGCGTGGTGTCCGGCACCGGGGCCCTGATGCTGTATTCGGTGGCCGGCGGGTCGTGGTCGCCGTGGGCGATGAAGCACCTGATCCGGTTCGGCATGTGTCTGGCGCTGATGCTGATGCTGTCCCTGATCAGCATCCGCTACTGGTTTGCTCTGGCCTATCCCATTTACGGGATGGCGCTGTTCATGCTGGCGCTGGTGGAGACGCCGCTTGGCTATACGGCGCTGGGCGCCACGCGATGGCTGGATTTGGGCTTCACCCGCATCCAGCCGTCCGAGATCATGAAGATCGGCGTCGTGCTGGCCTTGGCGCGCTGGTATCACGGGGCCTCGGCCAAGGAGGCGAGCTTCCATTGGAAGCTGATCTTCCCGGTCGGGATCATCGGCTTGCCGTTCCTGCTGGTCGCGCACCAGCCGGACCTGGGATCGGCCATGCTGATCGGTTTGACGGGCGCGGCGATCATGTTCGTCGCCGGGCTGAGCTGGCGGATCATCCTGCCGCTGATCATCGCCGCCGCCGTGCTGGTGCCGCCCTATGTGATGTTCGGCATGCACGACTATCAGCGTCACCGGGTGCTGACCTTCCTGAACCCCGAGGCCGACATGTCGGACAAGGGCTATCAGATCGTGCAGTCCAAGATCGCCATGGGGTCGGGCGGGCCTTTGGGGCGCGGGTTCGGCCTGGGCAGCCAGAGCCAGCTGGAGTTCCTTCCCGAACGTCAGACCGACTTCATCTTCGCCGCCTTCGCCGAGGAGTTCGGCTTTGTGGGCACCTTTACGCTTCTGGCCTCCTATGCCGCCATCATCCTGATCTCGCTGAGAATCGCTTCGCTTTCGCACAGCCACTTCGGGCGATTGGCGGCGTCGGGGGTGACGGCGACATTCGCTCTGTATGTGCTGATCAACGGGGCGATGGTGATGGGGCTGGCGCCGGTCGTGGGCGTGCCGATGCCGCTCTTGTCCTATGGCGGCACGGTGATGCTGACCGTCATGATCGGTTTCGGTCTGGTGATGGCGACGCGGGTTCACCGCTACGCCGAACTGCCCAAGGGTCACGGCCTGATCTGACGTTACGTCAGCTAGGTGATCGGCATTCAGGTTTCGCTTTCTAAGGCGGGGATTTCCTGGATAAGGTCATTCCCAACGATGTCTCGCATCGGTTTCGGCCGGTCAGCGACGCACGCCATGGGAGACGAGGAATGACCGATCTGGAGCAATTCCGCGCCGAGACGCGCGCCTGGCTGGAGGCGAACTGCCCGGCCGAATGTCGCGGGCCGATGGCCGACGACGAGATGATCTGGGGCGGGCGAAATCCCACCTTCAAGACCCCGGCGCACAAGCTGTGGCTGGATCGGATGGGCGCGCGGGGCTGGACGGCGCCGGAATGGCCCAAGGAATACGGCGGAGGCGGCCTCAGCCGGGAGGAGGCCAAGGTGCTGACCTCCGAACTGCGCCGCATCAAGGCCCAGCCGGCCCTGGCCAGTTTCGGCGTCTGGATGCTGGGCCCGGCGCTGCTGGCCTTTGGGACGGAGGAGCAGAAGAAGCGCTTCCTGCCAGAGATCGTGCGCGGCGAGATCCGCTGGTGCCAGGGCTATTCCGAACCGGGCGCGGGGTCGGATCTGGCGTCCATTCAGACGCGGGCCGAGGATCAAGGTGACCACTGGATCGTCAACGGCCAGAAGATCTGGACCTCCTACGCCGACAAGGCCGACTGGATCTTCTGCCTGGTGCGCACGGACCCCGAGGCGCCCAAACATCTGGGCATCAGCTTCGTGCTGTTCGACATGAAGACGCCGGGCGTGACGACGCGGCCGATCACCCTGATTTCAGGCAAGTCGCCCTTCTGCGAGACCTTCTTCGACGATGTGCGGGTGGAGAAGGAAAACCTGGTCGGGACGCTGAACCGGGGCTGGGACGTGGCCAAATATTTGTTGGCGCACGAGCGGACCATGATCGGCGCGATGGGCGAGGTCGGCGGCGGGCGGCCGGTGGGGCAGGTGGCGCTGGACGCCATCGGCGCCGATGAGGCGGGGCGTCTGGACGAGCCGATGCTGCGCGCGCGGATCGCGGACCTGGAGATCGACGCCGCCGCCTTCCGTCTGGCGATGGAGCGGGTCGGCGATCAGGTGAAGGCCAAACAGGCGCATCCGGCCATCGCCTCCATGCTGAAATACTATGGCTCCGAGCTGAACAAGCGGCGTCATGAGCTGCTGATGGCGGCGGGCGGGGCCGATGCGCTGGAATGGGAGGGCGATCGGTCGCACGACGGCAAGACGGCGCGCGACTGGCTGCGGACCAAGGCCAACTCCATCGAAGGCGGCACCAGCGAGGTTCAGCTGAACATCATCGCCAAACACCTGCTGCAACTGCCGGGAGCGTGAGACGATGCCGCTGATCCTGACCGAAGAACAGACGATGTTGCAGGACGCCGCCGACGGCTTCCTGAACGAACAGGCGCCGATCGCGCATCTAAGGAAGCTGCGGGACGAGCGGGACACCGACGGCGTGTCGCGCGACCTGTGGCGGGCCTTTGGCGAGATGGGTTTCGCCGGCGTCATCATTCCCGAGGCGCTGGGCGGCATGGGGCTGGGCGCGGTCGAGGCCGGGGTGATCGCCGAGAGCCTGGGGCGCACCCTGACGCCGTCGCCGTATCTGGGATCGTCGATCCTGTCGGCCAAGGTGTTGATCGACGGCGGATCGCAGGCGCAGCAGGCCTGGCTGCCCAGGATCGCAGCGGGTGGGGCGATCCTGTCGCTGGCGGTGGATGAGGGCGCGAAACACGCGCCGTCGCGGATCACCACGCGGGCCGAGCGGGCGGGCAACGGCTTCAAGCTGAACGGCGCCAAGGCCTTCGTGCTGGACGGCCATGTGGCCGACGCCCTGATCGTCGTCGCGACGGCTGAGGAAGGGACGACGCTGTTCCTGGTCGATCCTGCGACGGCTGGCGTCGCGGTCGAGCGCACGGTGATGGTGGACGCGCACAATGCGGCGCGGATCACGCTGACTGATGTGGCGGTTGACGCCGATGCGGTGATCGGCGCGGTCGGGGGCGGGGAGGCGCTGCTGGACGGCGCACTGAACCTGGGGCGGGCCTGCGCGGCCTCCAGCCTGACCGGCGCGGGCGATCAGGCGTTCAAGACGACGATGGACTATCTGCGGACGCGAAAACAGTTCGGCAAGCTGATCGGCGAGTTTCAGGCGTTGCAGCACCGGGCCGCGCATCTGTTCTCGGAGCTGGAGCTGGCGCGCGCGGCGACGATCGGCGCCCAGATCGCCATCGACGAGGGGCGCGAGGAGGCGCCGCTTGCCGCCTCCATCGCCAAGGCCAAGGCCGGGCGGGTCGCCGAGCTGGCGGTGCAGGAGGCGGTCCAGATGCACGGCGGCGTCGGCATGACCGACGAGTTCGACGTCGGCCTGTTCATGAAGCGGGTGCGGGTGCTGAACGAACTGCTGGGCGACGCCGGGTTCCACGCCGAACGGGTGGCGCGGGCGCAAGGGTTCTAGGGCGGGATTTAGACCGCCTTTTCGCTCCACAGGTCCAGATCCGCCTCGCGGCCGATCAGGGCCAGGCCGGCGGCGATGGATTCAAACTCGCCGCCCGTCTCGATCCGCTCGGCGCCGAAGCGGTTTTGGAAAAGCGCCCGCACGGCCGGCACGAAGGAGGTGCCGCCGGTCAGGAAGACGCGGTCGATGGCGTCGGGCGCCAGGCCGCTGCGAGCCATCGCCTGATCCACCGCCCCCTCGATGGCGGCCAGTTCCGGTGCGATCCAGCGTTCGAAATCGGCGCGGGCGACCGGCTTTTCGATATGGACGCCGCCGGCCTGGAAAAGGAAGGTCGCCTGGTCGTGGGCCGACAGGGCCATCTTCAGCGTGGAGACGGCGCGGTACAGGTCATGTCCGTGATTGTCGTCCAGCACCTCGATCAGGCGCTCGATCTTCTCGGGCTCCAGCGCGGTGCGAGCCAGCGCGCGGATGTCGCGCATGTCGCGCGAGGCGCGCAGCAGGGCCAACTGATCCCAGCGGGCGAAGGCGGAATAATACCGCTGGGGAATAGGCAGTTGCTTGCCGACCGAACTGTACAGCCCGCCCTTGCCCAGTTCGGGCGACACCAACTGATCGATGATCCGGTAGTCGAAGGCGTCGCCCGCCACGCCGACGCCCGAGCGGGCCAGCGGCGTCGAGCGCAGGCCGTCGGGCGTATGTTCGAACCGGATGATGGAGAAGTCGCTGGTGCCGCCGCCGAAGTCGGCGACCAGGACCGTGGCGTCCGCCTTCAGCTGGCGCGCGAAGTAGAAGGCGGCGCCGACCGGCTCGTGCGCATAGCGGATATCGGTAAAGCCCAGCCGCTGGAACGCCGTCTGATAGCGCGACAGGGCCAGGGTCTCGTCCGGATTGCCGCCCGCAAAGGTGACGGGACGGCCGACGATGACGGCGGGCGGGGCATCAGTCAGTGCGTCGCCGGCATGGTGGCGCAGGCGCAGCAGGAAGGCGGCCAGCAGATCCTCGAAGGCATAGCGCTTGTTGTCGATCCGGGTCTCGGTGAAGGCGGCGCTGGCGGCGAAGGTCTTGAACGACTGGATGAAGCGGGTCTCCAGCGGGTCCTCGACATAGGCGGCGATGGCCCAGGGCCCGGCCTCGACCACGCGCTCGGGCGGCTGGCCGTCCACGCCCGGGTGGGTCTGGAAGCTGAGCGCCGAGCGGAAGGTGGTCGTCTGGCCCTCGACCGCGTCGAAGGTCACGAGATGGGCGAGGCCGTCCGCATCGGTCAGGGCCACGACCGTATTGGTCGTGCCGAAATCGATCCCGATCGTCATCGGTTTCGTCGCCGTCATGGCAGGGCTCCAGGCAGGGGAGCCGGGTTCCTAACGGCAGACGAGGCAATAGCAAGGGCTAAGCGAGGGATAGTGGCGGAAGCGGTGGGATTCGAAGACCCCTCCGTGCGCCTCCACGACCCTCCACAGGGCCTGAACTCTAGGCCTTGCGGGCGCTGAACTTTCTCCACCTATCTCCACTGACATTGCCGGGCATCGGCGACACGAACTTAGGGCGGGACTTAGGGTGGCGACCGATATTGTCGCTGGGCTATGTTCTCGTTCCGTTCTGGAGGAGCAATGGCGCGCGAGATCAACAGACTGTCGGCCGTCAAGGTGCGGTCGCTGAAGGAGCCGGGGCTGCATGCCGACGGCAACGGTCTGTATCTGCGGATTGACCAAACCGGCGCCCGGCGCTGGGTCTTTGTCTTCTACCTTGCCGGCCGCCGTCGGGAGATGGGCCTGGGAAGCCTGGAGGCCGTTCCACTCAAGGAAGCCCGCGAAGCCCTATCCAAGGCTCGAGACGTGCTCAGGGCAGGGGAGGATCCGATTGCGGCCCGTCGCGCGCCGACAGCGCCAGCACGGACGCCGTTGTTCAGCGAAGTCGCCGGCGAGCTAATGGATAGCCTGGAGCCGTCGTGGAAGTCGCCGAAGCAGCGCGGGCAGTGGGAGGCATCGCTCAAACAGCATGCCCCGGTGATCTGGCGCGCGGAGATCACCGCCGTCGACACGGCTATGATGCTGGAGGCCCTGCAACCGATCTGGCTGTCCATTCCTGAGACGGCGACCCGACTTCGCGCCCGGATAGAGCGCGTCCTCGACACCGCGAAGGTGAAGGGCCTGCGCCACGGGGAGAACCCCGCCCGCCTGCGAGGCCACCTCGACGCGCTGCTGCCACGTGTGAAGCGCATCCGCGGTCACCATGCCGCCATGGCCTATGACCGCGTTCCCGCCTTCGTCGAGCAGCTTTCCGGCCGTCACAGCGAGAGTGCCGACGCCCTGCGTTTCCTGATTTTCACCGGCGTCAGGTCGGGTGAGGTCAGAGGGGCGACGTGGGATGAGATCAGCGGCAACGTCTGGACGATCCCGGCAGAGCGGATGAAGGCCGGCAAAACACACCGCGTCCCCCTGTCTCACGCCGCGAAGGCCGTACTCGACGCCATTGACCCGATCGACCGTACCGGCCTGATCTTCTGCGGCGCCAAGGGCGGCAAGCTGTCAGACATGGCGCTCGCCATGGTCATGCGGAAAATGGGGATCACCGATGCGACCCCTCACGGATTTCGCTCCAGCTTCCGGGATTGGGCCGGGGACTGCACGACCTATCCGCGAGAGCTGCTGGAGGAGGCTCTGGCCCACAACGTCGGCAATGCGGTCGAGCGAGCCTATCGGCGGGGAACAGCTTTCGAGAAGCGGCGGGCGCTGATGAGCGATTGGGCCGATCACTGCATGGGCGTCACCCGCGCCGACAACGTCTATCCGCTGAAGGCATGACTCACTATCGGGACGACACGACGCCCGACGACATCCGCCGCGGCGATCAATGCGCTCTGGTCTGCCAATGCGGCAGCCGCGTCATCCCGGCTTGGGCGAAGTTGCCCCAAGCCCAGCGCTTTACGCCACTGCGGGACATGCGCGCCAAGATGGTCTGCAAGCGATGCGGCAACCGGCCCGACGATCGTCATATCCGGACATCAAGGGACGGGCGGGCAGTTGAAGGAGTTTTGGCGATGGCCGCCGGCGAACCGGACCTGACGCTGGAAGAGATAGACGCGCTGATCGACGAAGCGACGGCGCCGAAGATCCTCATCGTGGCCCACTGGACCTGGTTCTTGATCCAAGAGGCCGGCCGGCACCTGAAGACCCGGAACAACGGCGGTCTGAACTATCGGGGTCTCGATGTCTGGATCAGCAGCCGAACGCGGATCGGAACGGAGGCCGAGGCCGAATTTCTCGCGGAGTGCTGAAAGACGAAAAGCCGCCATCCCGAAAGGTGACGGCCTTAGGTCGCGCAACACATGGAACCGGTATCGCAAACGGTCTCGACTCCACAATCGCATAACGCCGTGTCAGGTTCCGGTTCGGAGGACTGGAGCCATGGCAACACGGAAGACCCTCATAAAATCGCGCGCGGGCGTTCGTCTTCAGCGGATTGAGCGCCTGGCCCGGCAACAGGTCATGCAATCATCATGGCGGCTATCGACGTTGCGCCAGAACCAGCCGCGCACATTTGCTGACGAGATTGAAGCTGAAGATGCTTTCGATTTGGAGGTCATCGCTTCGCTGACCGACCCCATCATCATGGATATGCAGCGGCGTGGGCTGCTCGACTGAATGTGCAACCTCTATCGCCAGCGCTCCGGCCCCCAGGCCATCACGGACATGGCCGGTGCCATGCGCTCGACGGTCGGCAATCTGGCACCGGGCGACATCTATCCCGACTATCCTGCCCCTATTGTGCGTTGGGAGGACGCAGAGCGCATCTTAGCATCCGCGCGCTGGGGCATGTCGTCGTCCAAGAAGATGATCTTCGACAATGCGACGAAGCGCGCCGACAAGCTGCGCGCCAAGGGCGGCGAGGTGGACTTTCAGAAAATTCTGGAGTTCGAGCCCGACAGCGGCACGACCAACGTCCGCAATACCAGTTCCAGCCATTGGCGCTCGCATCTGTCGCCGGCATCGCGCTGTCTGGTCCCATTCCCGCCTTTAGCGAACCGGGCCGGGACGCGTCCGGAAAATACCGCCCCATCTGGTTCAAGCTCGCGGACGACGAGCCCGAGCCGTTGGCTTTCTTCGCCGGCATCCACCTCCAGGCCCACACGAGCGTCCGCAAGATCAAGACCGGCATGGAGACGATCGACGTCTTCGCCTTCCTGACGACCGAACCTAACGCCGAGGTCGGCGCGGTTCACCCCAAAGCCATGCCGGTGATCCTGACGGAGCCCGACGAGATCGAGGCGTGGATGACGGAGCCTTGGGACATCGCTAAAGAGCTTCAGCGCCCGCTGGATGACGGCGCGCTGGAGTATGTATGATGGACTGGGAACGCCGCGAAGATGGAGAGCTGGTGCTCTCGGTGCTTCAGAACTTCGAACTGGCGACCTTCACGAATGAAGCGCTCGCCGTGAGGCTCGAATCGCTGACGTCCAAGAACAGCTTCGCGGCGAAATGGCTCTGTCGCACAAGCAACTGATCATGACACCAAAGGCCGCTGCCGCCCTTGGCAAGCTGCTCGTCGAACAAGCGGCATTGGCGAGCGATGCCGCCGGCGAGGTTTGAACGATCTGGCTGGCCGCAAGGGTGGTGGCCCGGCGCCCTTCGCGAAGGGTGGGGATTCACCGAGCCACCGTGTTCCTACGGAGGGGAACGCATTTTCGTAGGCTGAAACCGAGAGCATGGCCCGTTAATTGGAGTTCATGCGAACGGCGGTCCGCGAGAAATAGTCAGCACCGGCACGTCCGCCCGCCGACACAAAATCTTGTTTTGAGGTGCTCCCCGAACGGTGTCGTCATATCGCTACGACGCTGTTTCGGGGGAAACGCTCATGCTGATGTCCATCGCCTTAGGCGAGACCCTTTACTGGGCGCACCGATTGCGCCGAACGATCATTCTGTCGCCGGCAGTCGCTATGAGCGTCGGGGTGGCGGTGATGGTGGTGCGAAACTGGCATCACCTCAGACATCTCGTCGCTCACTGATGAAAGAAAGCCCGCCCTCCGAAGAGAGCGGGCCTCGATAGCGGAGCCGAGGCTCGACGCTCAGATGGTTTCGGTAGCCATGCCGCCCTCCTAGCCCGGTCGAGGCGGCGGCGGACAATCCAGCCCTCGCATCCCCATCATATCGAAGAATCGGCAGAGCCGCCCGACTTGGGCCGCCAGGCGATCACCTCGCGCCTCAATGGCGATGTCGTAGGCGTCGAGCGCAGCCTCCGAATAGATCGCTTCGGGCTCCAGGACCGGCTTCGGCTCAATCGCCAGATCGGCAGGGCTCGGGTAGAAGGCGCTCTGCGGCCCCTTGGTGGCGCAACCGCTCGCAAGCGAGGCGGACGCGGCGAGCGCTAGGGACAGCATCAGGGAGCGAGTTGACCGCATCGGATAGATCCTTTTCGCGGGCGTTGATGATGGGGGTTTCGACGGAGGCCTCGCGAGCAGCGGTTTCCCGCGCGCCTGACGCCTTCGCCTTGGTCTTCTGTGTCTGGGCCGCCTGCCGGCCCCGCTCGCCCTGTGCGCCCTTGTGAGAGCAGTAGGCGCCGGTCAGGACGAAGGTGGCGCTGATAGCGACGATCAGCCAACCGAGCGGGGTGAGAAGGCGCGGGATGGAGCGGAGGAAGGCGAGGGCGATCACAGCCCGACGACCTTCTTGGCTGCCGCCGTGGCGGCTATGCGCGCATCTAGGCCGTTGGTGCCTCCGTTCACCTTCAGCGTCACGCCCTTCACGTCATCGCGCAGCGCCGGAGCGATGCAACCGTGCTTGACGAAGAAGTTGGCGGCAGCTCTGGCGGACGCGACTGGGTCAGTCCGCAGGGTGTCCGGATCATGCTCGTGCCCGGCCTCGCGATAGTTGGCCCGTCCGGTAATTGCTTCTCGCCGCCACCCCTGAACCGCCAGCCGTCGCCCGGCTCCGTGTTGCCCAGGTTCTTCCGGCCCCACTCTCCGCCGTAGATGATGTTGGCGATCGCGTTCTGGTGCGCGGGCCGGCCGGGCGCGCGACCGAACTTGCGGGCATCGGCCTCGCTGATCCGATGCCGGCCGAACATCCTCAGGAGGCCATCGACGGAATAGTTCAGATTCTCTTCGCGGGTCGTGAACCCGGCGCTTTCGACGAACATCTGACCCAGCCAGTGGGCCAGGACCAAGCCGGAGAAGCCGTTTGCGGCCGCTGCCGCCTCCAGCGCCTCGCGCGTGCCCGCCGTCGCCTTGGGCGCAAACGTACGGAACCTGTCAGCCGGTATGAGGCCCATGGTCAGTCTCCGGTTGTTAAGGGTTGCGCGCTTAGGCTGCGTCGCATAGCGTGAGAGTTGAGCCTTGCGGCTTGCTCTAGCGGGGAGTTTCAGGCCGGCGGTTCCGCAAATGCCCCGGCCAATCCATTGGGGGACGGATGGGTATGGATCAGAAAAACGTCGCACCCGTCCTGCTGACGATGATGGCTTGGCTAACCGGCCTGGTCTTGGCGGGCGTTCCGCGGATCAGGTGACAGCCACCCCCGCATTCAGCTAAGCCATAAATGTCGCAGCTCGTGCCCGAACTGCGTCAGGCGGCCCGGCTGGGCGAGGACATCAACGGCTGGGCCGCAAAGCCATTGGGGACGTGGAATGGATGACGGGACGCTGGAGCGGCGCGCCATGGGCGCGGAACAGCTGATGACGGCCAAGATCACCGAGTTCGCAGCCCATCTGACGGCGGGTGATCGATCGGCCGCAGAGCGTGCCCGAACCGAGGCCATTGCGGCGCTGGAGGTCCACTTGGACCTTACCGATCAACTGATCACCCAGACATTCGCCTGACGCTGCGCCTCGCAAGCGCGCTCTGGCGAACGGCTGATCCATAGCCTACATGGCCGCCATGATCGGTGAACTTCTCTATTTCGCGCATCGTCACGCCCGCGTCCTGATCGTGGCGGCGGCGCTCGGTTTTGCGTTCAGCCTGGTGTCCGGCGGCGAGGCCGTGGCTCACCATATTCACTGGCGCTGACGCGAACCGGGTTCGTCAGTCGGCACGCGGCGAGGCGGGCGGGACCGGGTCGATCCGGATCAGCCGGTCATAGTCTGGGGCCGGTTCGGCAAAGCCGGTGACGACCTTCTCCAGAGAGCGCTCCACGACCGGCGGGACCGTCTCCGCCACCGCTTCCTTCATGTCCTGAACGTCGGCGGCCCGTGTCTCCGCCCGCCGCACCTCCAGCACCTCGCGCCCATCGTGGACGAACATGCTGATAAGCATGGCGGTCGAGGTCAGGGCGGCGATGACGAAGAACCAGGCGACGGCGTCGGGCACATGCGCGCCGCCGACGACCTCGAAGATGACGAACACCGTCACCAGTGCGACGGCGTCCATGCCGAACCGCACGAACCCGTTGCTGGCGTAGGAACTGCGAACGCGCGGCGAAACCAATTCCGCACGGGCGAGAACGGTCAGTCCAACTAATCCAGCGGCGATGACAGTGACGATGTCGACAGGGGTCATGGGTTGGCCCTCGTGCCGCCCAACCAGCGCAGGGCCAGATCGCGAAGGGTGGCGGGGTTGGACAGCAGTTTGACGGCCCCAAACAGACCAGGCGCAAAGCGCCATGCCCCCATGCCGATCCCGAAGCCGATGGCTCTTAGGTCGGACGGGTTGATGTCAGGCGCCAATCTCAGCGCGATGGGCGCGGCCCAGAAACGGGCGACCAGCGCGCCGACGACGACGGCAAACACGCCCTCGATCACCGCGCGCATGATCTCGCGCGAGGTCGCCGGTTCGGATCCCAGCGACACCACCCCGACGTGGACCAAGGCGGAGACGATGCCCCCGCCGCGCCCGCGAGGAAAATCCAGTCGGGGTCGATCCGGTCCGCCCCGATGACGCCGGCATAGGCCGCCGCGCTCAGGATCAGGTTCAGCAGCGCGCCGATCCCGAACACGGTGAAGGGTTCCGCCACCCAGCGGATGAAACGAGCCATGGAGGTCTCCGATAGTCAGGCCGTGGTGGAACAGCCGTTGGGCGGCTTACGGGAACCGGGCGGGTCCGCGAGGCGCTTGCCTCTCATGGACATGACCACGATGCTTCTTCTGGTGCTGATCGCTGCGACGGTGATTGGCGCAATGGCGCTTCAGTCGCGTCTGTCCAACGATGCGACGCCTGATCATAGAACTAATCTGGCTCTTTGTCGGCGGCATCGTGCTTGTCGTGGCGATGTGGGCGCTGAACGACGCCATCACCAAACGTCCGCGCGGGCCGCCAGCGACAGCCAAGCCCGCACCCGCGCCTCGCGCGTCGCGCCCTTCGATCCATAGGCCGGGATCATGCCCAGCCCGCCCGCGATCAGGCCGCCGCACAGGCCCCAGAACCAGGGCATTTCACGCGGGTCGAACATCCGCCCCTCCAAGTCGTCAGCCCACGAACACAGACAGCCGACGTGGAGACGGCTTCGCAGCGATGTCAGATCGTGACCCCGCGCCGCGCCATGTGAGTGCGCACGTCTGCCACGACGGTGGCGATCTCGTCGGTCGTCAGGGCGACGGAGTGGGCTTGGAAAAAGGCCATGTCGGCATGCCCGGCGAACTGAGTGTAGCCGGAACCAATGCGAAGAAGACCCAGGCTCGGATAGCGCGGCAGGGCTGAGGAGGCGTTCTGCGCCTGTGTTCCCGCCGTTTCGTTGCGAACGATGGTGTCCTCGGAAGCGCCCACGCCGGTACGGTGGATCATCAACGCCCAGCTGCCCGGCGCGACCGTCAGCGTAGCGGGACCGGAAGTGTGGTCCGCAAGCGAGTTTCCGCGCCCGGCCCCAGCTGAATACTGGGTCGCACTTGCGGCAAAGAGCGAGATACCGAAGGTCGTATCGGCCGTCGTGCCGTCAGCTGGCAGCGAGCGGAACGTGCCATAGAACATCGGCCGGGTGGCGTTGTCCGCCAGGGTGTCCTGCGTCCTGACGACCGAGAAGATGGTCATGGCCCGCGCCTCGCGCACCTGGGTCTGCACATAGGCGCTCAGGCTCTTGGTCCGAACCGACTGCGCGCCGATCGAGACCGGTGATCCGACGAATACGGCGTTCGGCTTGCCGGGCGCGTAGTTCTTGGCGACCTTCTCCGGCGTCTTGTTCATGAAGTGGATGGCTTCCAGCCCCCGGCGAACGGGAGCCAGATACTCGACGGCGGTGTCCTCCGCGTCGATGTCCTTGGCGATCAGGCGCGTGCCCATGGGTCGATCTCCCTTGTCAGATCAGGTTGGACGCCGCGCACGCGACGTAGGCGGACACGGCGTGGAAAAGCTGCGCGCGAGCGCTGTTGATGGGGTGGATGTCGTCGGCGAGATCGGCGGAGAGCGCGCCGGTCGTCGGGTCCGGAGTGGCGGCGGCCAGGGCGAAACCCGTCTCCTGCGTCATCATCGCCCAAGCCGGGCACAGGTACATCTTGGAGTCATTGAGCGTCTTCAGCGCATCCTTCATCGCGCGAACGACGGGGATGTATTCGGGGGCCCACAGCGCATCGCGGCTGGTGGATCGGGGAGCGCCCGGCATGACGCGGATGATCTTGGCGTTCGGCCATGCCGCCCGCATTCGAGCCAGGATGAGCAGGTCGTTGGCCAGAACCGTCTCGTAGACCACGCCCGCGTCGCGATCCCGGATGTCGTTCGTGCCGCACTCCCAGATGATGATGTTTGGCGTCGGCAGGCTGAAGCGCGACTGGTAGAAGGCGAAGTCCAGCACATAGCCGTTGCGGACGATGCTGGGGTTGTCCCCGCCGGTGGATTCCCTGATAAACGGGTTGCGGCCCCGCTGGTCGCCCTTCGACATCGCTAGATAGGTCGCCTCTCCGCCCGGCGCGACTGGGGAGGAGCGGTCGGTGATCGTGTTGGTGTAGTCGCCGGTTTCCCAACCCTCGCGGACCTCCCCCAACTCCCCGGTGATGTCGTCATTGTTCGCCTGGGTCGAAGAGCCGCGCATGGTGCCGATGAAGTTCGGCGCATAGCCCCAGGCCTGGAGGAAGGCCTTCATCAGCGTTCCGCCCTGGCGGTTCAGGATGCTGTCGCCGATCGGCAGGACATTGAAGCCGGATGTGAAGGTCGCGGGGTTGGCGGCCGTGCGGACGACAAGGGGCAGAACCCGTCGAGCGTTCACGACGCTGTTGCGAAGCGAGAGTTCCGCTGTCGCCCCGAGCTTCTCCGTTCGGACCACGATCTCGTCGGCGCCGACACGGGCGTAGGGATTGCCGATGACCGTGCTGGCGATCACGCCCGTGACCACGGCCGCGTCAGACCGCGCCTCCCTGAGATTGCGCAGGTAGATCGGCGTGTCCTCGCCCTGGACACCACACAACAGGCCGCTGAAATACGGCATGGTGTCGGGGACTTCTTCGACCGGCAGCGCGACGCCACTGTCCGCGCCCGAGCCGTCGATGCGGAGCAACAGGAAGCCGTTTCGATCCGTGAAGACCGCGCCCGGCTCCACAGGGTCGCCCAAGGCCGTCAGTCCGGCCAGGAAGGCGCCGCGTTCGTCGACACCGCTGCTGCGAAAGCCTGAGCGATCCACAGCGGCCACGCCGGAGAAGCCGTCGTCCACCTGGGAACGGACGCCCGCCATCAGGGCGTTCCGAGATCCGGCGCGGGCCAGAACGAAGCCGTTCGGATCGGTCGTGACCTGTTCGTCGGCGGCGACTTCGCCCTTCACCAGGCCGGTGACCTCGGTCGCGGCCGCAGAGGCGACATTGGCGCTGGCGAGCGCGTCCACCGAAGCTTGGATGATCGGATCGTCGAACGGCTCCCAGCTGTCGCCGTCCCACCGATAGACCAGACCTGTCTGCTCGACCTTGGCCAGCTGGCCGAGGTCTGCCCCGGTCAAGGTCGGAAGGTCCGCCAGCAGGGCGTAACCTCTGACGCTATTGCTGACCGAGGCGGCCACATCGGCGATGTAATCGACGACCGGCGTCAGGGCCGACCGGATTTCTGCCTTGTCCGGCTCGTTGGCGCCGGATGCCGGCACGCCATCGACGCGGAAGTCGCGGAAGGTCGTAAGAAGGCGAGCCTTCACGGTGGCGGGATCAGCCATCGAGCACCTCGAAGAATTTGGATGTAAGGGAGCCGATCAGTCTCGACGGCTAAGTGACCTGCTGCTCATAGATCGGCGAACTGCCGCCGCCGCCCCAGCCAGGAGGCGAGGGAGGGGATGTCGGATAGCCGCCTGACCCGTCAGACGTCGCCTGCCAGCCGATGAAGACCCAAGAACCAAGCGCCAGGGCGTTGGCGGCGAAATCACCCGGCAGCGCGGCGTAGCCGACATCGCTTCGCCAGAACACGCCGTATTGCGTCAGTGCCGCCAGACCTGTGATCGTGGCGGCAGGCAGGTTCAGCGTTGAGCCGTCGGGTAATACGCCACTGAAGGCGAGAACTGAGATCGTGTCGGAAGTCGCGGACGTGGGGTATGGAACCGACAGGTTGATCAACCTGCGGGCTGGCTCTTGCTCGCCGGGAACGACAGGCGGCTTTTCGACCGGCGGCACCGATGGTGCGGCGGCTTCACCCACGTCGATCTGGGTGTCGGCGAGGACGACATCGAACACGACCTGTGCGTTGGCCATGTCCAGTTCGACGTTCGTGACCTCGACCACGACATCCGCCATGGAGTTCAGTTCAGGGTTCTGGATGCGGATGAAGCGCTCGCCCAAGCCGTTCAGTCCATAGACCGAGCTGCGGACCTGGCCCCGACGTTCAGCCGTCAGTCGCGTCATCTTTCGCCGCGCCAGCTCCATGGCTTGAGTGCCGCTCGGGCACAACGGCAGTTGCAGGGCCTCGGACCTTTCGACGCCGTTCCTACCGTCGATATCGTCTTGGTCGAAGAGCGTGCCAGCCTCGACCTCGGTATAGTCTTTCGCCGGATCGACGAACGATACGACCAGGGCGTTGCAGGCTTCCTCATCGGTCTGGAAGGCGCGCCAGCTGTAGCCCTGGATATGCTCGCCGGTCAGGGCGAAGGTCGGCTCGACATAGCGACCGGCCTTGATGATCAGGCGCCCCCGGCCGTCCAGCGACATCCACCCGTCAAACGTGGACAGCAGGGCTTCTCGCACCGCTTGCGGCTCGGTGTTGACCGGATAGTTGCCGGCGCAGCGATAGCGCGCCTCGGTCACGCCGCTGCGGGTGACGATCTGGTCGCAATAGTCAGCCTCGGCCGTCAGTTGATCCAGCACCGGCGCGATGCTTCGTTCCCAGCG
Organism: Brevundimonas vesicularis; assembly: GCF_027886425.1. Lineage (NCBI taxonomy): Bacteria > Pseudomonadati > Pseudomonadota > Alphaproteobacteria > Caulobacterales > Caulobacteraceae > Brevundimonas > Brevundimonas vesicularis. The sequence continues at coordinate 1,709,625 of NZ_CP115671.1, forward strand.
GCGTCCGTGGCGATGCCACTCGACGAAAACCAGCCAGACGACCGGATTCCAGCTGGCTTTCCAGGTTGAAGGGTCCGTCCGGCTCTGCGATGGATCGCGCCAGTCGTAGCAAACAGCAGCGGCGACGATGGAGACGACGGGTTCGCCGTTCGGGAAATGTCGCGCGAAGCTCTCGCGTGAACGGTGCTGGGCGAAGATGCCAATAGAGGCGATGCCGTCGCCCCGCGCCGAGGTGGGCCAATAGGCGCCGAAGTTCGGCGTCAGCATGGAATAGTGGGTCTCGGTCGGATTGCCGAGGCGCGTCTGGACCCTCAACAGATCGCCGGAACCGAACTGTTCGCCGGCCATACCTTGGACCCAACCATCCGAGTTCCGGGTGATCAGGTTGTCGTGCTCATAGACAGCATCGACTGACGCCAGACGACCTTCGCAGACGGCGAGCACGGCGCCGTACTTATTGCCGACGGCCTCGCGCAGCATGTAGGCACCCGACATCCTCGACGGGCCGCCTACGGCATGGACGCGGATCGGGCGGGCCTGTTTGCGCGTGACCTTCTGGCCCTCGGGGTCTGGGGCTTGGGCTTGGGCAATAGCCGTCAGACCCATGCTGACGGCGGAATAGAGGGCGGCCTGGGCGCCGTAGTAGAGGGTGGCGGTGACGATGGCATGAGCGGCCGTACCGTAGGCGAGGCCGGTTGCGGCGAACGCCCAGTTGGCGAAGGCGGCGGCGGCGACCGGGATGGCTTGCGGCATTCAGACCCTCCAGGCCATCAGCAGGCGTTCAGCAGGTGCGACCACTAAGCCGTCGCCCTTGATCGCCCAGCGCTCACCCAGGCAGATCGCAGCGACCGTCTGGCCATGAGCGACAATCAGACCGACGTCGCCACGAACCGGGTTTGTCGTTTCGGTCAGACCGGCCCGCTCCGCGCCATCGGACATCAGGACCAGCAGGCCGCCGGACTTGCGGATCAGCCGGTGTCGACCCAGCGCCGTGCGATATCGGCCTCGGTACGGCGCAGCGGGGTCAGGATGGCCGTTCAGGACGATCCAGTCCGCCACGCTCAGCACGCAGTCCGCTGCGCCGTCAGCGAAGGGCTGTCGGGACAGGTCTTCCAGAAATGTCGAGAGCATCAGCCCGGCGCTGGCCAGGTGATTGTCGAGTCGACCGAATAGGACGCGACCCGACTGCAGAAGGTGTCCGTAGGCGACCGGCGCTTCTGTTCGGCGTCGGTGTAAAACGCGAGCTGGGGCCGGGTGCGATCGGTGAACCCAGAGCCGACCGACAGGGTGACGCGCCGGGTGATCTCAGTCTCGGTCGCGTCGCGATCCACAGCAGGCACATCGGCCGTACCGTCCCACAGCCAGGCGATGTCATCCACCGGCTGCCAGTCTTCGTCGAAGAAAACGACCCCCACGTTGACCGGCGCCGCCCGGACTTCGGCCGCGTCATCATCGGCCAGGGACAGGGTGATCTCGTCTGCTCCGTTGAGCGTGAACTCGACCCGTTCACCCAGCCCGCCAATCAGCTGGCTCAAGGCCGGTATGTCGCCGACCAAACCAATACCGAGATACGTCCCGCCGTCCTGATCGACGTCGTCGGCCGGCAGATCGTAATCGCCGACGCCCAGCCAGGCGCGGACGTAGCCCTGCGTTTTCGTCTTCAGTAGGAAGAACAGGGAATAGCGCGGCGCCTGGAGCGCAGACATCGCGGCGGCTTGCGTAGGGAGCATAGCGCCTCCGGGACTCGACTTACCGCCTCATCGCCAGCAACCTGCCGGCGATTTGGGGAGACGATCATGACTGACGGGTTTGCGATTGATCCATTGAGCTATGAACTCGATGAGATCGAAGCGGTGGAGACAGGGGTCTGGAAGGCGACGGTGAGGATGGTCTTGCCCGAGACGCTCGACGAGGTCGGCGTCGCACATCATGTCTCAACGACGGTGCGGTTCAGATACCCAAGCGACGGAAGCGCTGCTGGGCTTCTTCAGAAGGCTCACGAGAAGGCGATAGCAGTCCTAGGCGCCGCTTCTCGCGCAACAGGCACGCAGTCTGCGGAGACGCTGCTGGCTCGGTCGTGGGCAGCGGCTCGGAGCCGGGACGAGGATTGATCTCGGGCAGCATCAGAACGCCTCTACCCACATGGCCTTGGCCACCATGATTTCCCGGCCGCGCTGGGCGTCCAAGCCATCAAGGAAGTCGTCGGGATTGGCCAGCTTGCAGACGCAGCCGACACGAAGGAAGTTGATCTCTTCTCCGACCGCGACGGCTTCGCGCAGCGGAGGGCGGATGGTGATCTCATCCCCTTCAACCCGCGCGACCCGATAGCGACGCGTGCCCTTCGTTGGATGGGTGATCGAGAAGTTCTCACCGCCCTGGATCACGCCCGCAATCATGGCGATGGTCAAAACCGTGGCGCGCTTGGGGGCTGAGACTGCGACCGTGGCGCCGGCCGGGGCCGAGGCATATTGCGAGCCGTCGCCGAACGCGGTGCCGTCGCTGTGCGGAACATCCGGCAGGGACAGATCACCTGGAGCAAATGGCTTCTCGCAGGACCACACCACCATTTTGCCGATACCGGCATCAAGGCAGGCCTCGATCGCCCGAACGGCTTTGATTGCGTCGCGGCCGTGAACTAGGATTTCCTGCTCGCCGACCCACAACCCGCCGCCATCGGTGCGGGCGACAGGACTGGCGCCTTCGACAGTCACCCCCGTTGATTGTGACGCCCCGCAACCGCCAATGCTCCCGGCGCGGGGTGAGCAAGTCCCAAGGCCAGAAGTCCATCAGGTGCGGCCCAGGCGACGCATGGACTGTTGAGCCGCCGGCGCACCCTTACGGGCGATGGTGGTGGACGTGCGGATCGCGGTTGCCGAACCGGAGGCCACCTTCTGATTTACTTCGGCAAGGAGATCGGCGGTCATAACAGCACCCCTCATGTCGAAGATCGTCGGTGCCGAGCGACTGCCCATCGCCTGGACAGCGTGTGCCGGGATGACGTCTGTGCCCGCCGGCAGGTTGGCCAGGATTTCGCCTGCATGGACATAAGCGAGCCCCCGCCGAAGTTGCTGACGCCGCTGGAGAAGCCTGGGATCCGAAGCGCTGACTTGATTGCCAAGAAGATCGAAGAGCCGACGCCACCGCCACCCCCGATCCGCCAAACAGCATGTCTGCGAGCGGTTCCGTGATCGACTTGCGCACCGCGATCGCTGCCAGGTCAGCGAGGATTTGACGCGCGACATTGCTGAACACCTCGCCGAGGCTCCGGCTATTGGTGATCGCGTCAACCAGTCCGTTGTTCAGCGCGTCCAGGCCACGCGCCGCGACGTTCTCGTAGGCCTCCGAGATTTCGTCAGCGGATTTCAGGCTTTCATCCCGCCACTTCTCGAGCGGGGTGAGGTTGTTCCTGATGACGCCGTTGCGCTCGGCTCTGTCGATCCGGCCATTGGTCGCCATCGCGTCGTCGCGCTGAGCCTGGGTCAGGTTTGGGTTTCGCTCCAGCTCCAGGCGAAGCGCTTCACGCCGCTGACGCTGGGTGATCTCCAGCAAATCCAGCTCAATCCGCTGACGTTCCTTCGCGGTGCGAGCGGCGCCGGACTGAAGGGAAAGCAGATCGGCGGTAAGGCCTGAGAGCAGCTTCTCTGTCGCCAAGCGCTCGTCTTGGATTTCGCGGAAGGCGTTGTCGGTCAGCAGCCCGTCTTCCAGGGTGTCGGCCGAAGCGTTGGCGGCATCCAACTGTCGGCGCTCGGCAGCCTTGATCTCGCCCCGGTCGGTCTTGCTCTGGATTTCCGCGTCGCGTGCCTCCCGGTCCATCTTCAGCTGCTCGCGAGCAATGTCGTAGCGCTGTTGAGCGGTGAGGATGTCGTCTTCGGCGACTTGGAGCAGGCGCTGGCGAGCGCGGAAGATTTCCTGCTCAACGCGTTCGGCGCGGCGGGCTTCACGTTCTGCCGACCGATCGACGCGCTGGCGGCCGGGCGGGATCGTCAGAACGTCAGAAAGACCGTTGCGGGGCGTTCTGGGCGCGCGAGGAGAGACGCCGAACGCGGCAACCGCCGACTGATCGATTGGAGTCCCATAATCAGGGAGGCTGTTCCCAGCTCGGATATCCCCGGCCGCGCGGGCGGTGCGGCCTGAAAATACGCTGCCGAAACCGCTCTTCAGTGCCTGCCAGCTATTCCCGCCGACAACGTCCTCCACGAAGTTGTCGCCGTACATGGCGTTCGTGTTGGCTTTGAAGTTGCTGAACCGCTCGATAAAGCTGTTCAGCCCGCTGATGGCGTTTGCGATATGACCGGTGAAGGTGAGCACTTCATCGGACAGATCAATGAAAGCCCCCGCCATTTGAATGCCGATGACCTGAGCCAGGTCTTCCATCTTGCCTTGAGCCTCGGCCCCTTTTCGGATGAGGCTCTCGTCCATCACGAAGCCTAGGGCCTGGGCTTCGTCGCGGAGGCGGGCCACTTCATCGCCGCCGGTGCGCAGCGCTGTCGCCAGAGGATCTAGGCCGAATGAGTTTGCCGCTGCCGCGCGGCTAGTTTCGCTTTTGAGGGCGGTGACGCGGTCGATCACCTCATCAAGCAGTGCCTCCGTGTCCTTGAAGCGCTTGAGGTCTTCAGGCTCCAAACCGATGGAGCGGAACAGCTTCACATCACCTTTGGAGAGTCCAGACGCTGCGCCTGCGGCCTTGTCTGCGAACCTCTCCAACGCGCCACCGACCGCAGTCGCGTCTTCTCCGGTCTTTCTGGCGACGTACTGCCATTCCTGAAGAGCGGAGGCCGAGATACCGATACGTTGAGCCGAGTTGGCGAGCGTGTCGGCCATCTTCAAGCTGGCTTGCTGGAACTGAAGGGCCATGGCCAGACCGGCAGCGAAGACAGCCGTCAGCGCTGCAATGCCTGCGGCGATACCCTTAGACAGGCGTCCCAAAGACCCGCCGACGCGCTCACCGGCCTTGTTGGCATCGTCCTCCATTTTGCCGGTCGCGATCTTTAGGTCGCGCTCAGCTCCAGCTAGGTCAGCTTTGAACTTGTCCTTAGTGGCGCGCAGCTCGAACGAGGCTGAGCCAACAACGGGGCTGTCGGTCATAAGACCTCCAAAGAAAAAGGCCCGCCGAAGCGAGCCTTTAAGAGATTGTTGGATCTTCGCTGAACTAAGCAGCTGGCACTAGGTGAGCTCGGACCGCGACGTGATTTTGGAAGGCGTCAGCAACATACGATAGGTAGTCGAGCACGACCTCCGACAATTGCTTAATATCGGCCAACTGGAGGTCGTTGGCCCCCTGCTCAAAAGTGCGACGTCCATGAGCAATCGCGTTTCGGCGCTCGGCGAGAAACTGAAGAGCCGTCATGTCGCCGTACTCAGGTTTCGGCGAAATCCGGACCCACATCTCGGGGGGCATGTTGATGCGGATGTTTGCTCGCCGCATGAAAAGGGCAACAGCCTTATCGTCCCACGTGCCCGAGGGCTTCTTGAGCAGTTGAGGTCCTAGGGATGTAGTGCTCAGCAGCTTGGCGGATGATGAGAAAATTGTGTCGAGCCGGCCGTCCTCACCACCCTCGACCATTCGTCCGACTACCGTTTCCCGCAGCCATTCCTTGAGGGAGTGGGACGTCCAGTTCCGTGGTTCGGATGCTCCGATCGCCTCGCCGAGAAAACCCAGAGCTTGAGTGAGGATCGCCTCTTCAATGTTATAAAGATGAATGATCAGGCCAGATTTGATCGTATTTATATGTCGAGCAGATAGGCTCACTGTGCCGAGTGACGATACCTCCTCAAGCATCATTCGATCTTCAAGAGCTTTCGCGAGAGCATAATGCCCATCAAACTCTTCTCGTCGGTCGGCGAGGGATGAGGTTAGGGTTGTCATGCCGCATCCAAGAGGATTGACCGCACGATCTCAATCCGACCTTCCAGCTTGCTCCTGACGTTCGCACTCCCGGAAACCACCACTTGATCGAACGACTGCGCCTCCATCCGGGCCGCGATCTCATCCTGTCGGACGGCCAGATCCTCTTGTTGGCGGAGTGCCAACGCTGATCCAATGGCAATCGCTTCGAACCGAACGCGCGGAACGCTGTTAGCGGTCGCGTTCTTTCGGAACCCGTGGGGGAAATGACCGGCGACGAACTCTAGCATCCTAAGGAATTCGGCACGCATGGCGTCAACCACTGCGGCATCGTCGGCGGCTGCGGCGTTCGCTTTGCGCAGGTAGTCGTAGAGATACTTCTTTGGACGGTCTCGGTAACCTGGGAATCGTCCTTCTTCCGTCTCCCACCCGTCGAGATAGGCGAAGAAGCGGGTAGTGAGCTCTTCACGTTCCCTTTGGTCGACTACTTTTTGAGACATCGGCGTGGCAGCGGCCAGCTCTTCGCTTTCGGCGAGTTCTCTGATCAACTCCGTCACTGGGCCTGGCAGCGATCCGCGGCGGATTTCAGCTTCGTTTGCTGTAGTACCTGATTTGTTGATCCGCGCGAACATCTCCGCCCGCGTTGACGGATCTGTGCTTGTGTCCAGCACGATCGTCCGGACCGTAACGTCTTCGAGCTTGTTCTGGCGATCTGTCGGAAGTTCGCTGAACGTGAAGCCGTTGAGCTCAGGCAGCAAAACCAGATCGGAAAGGCGAAGGTCTTCCTTCAGGAAGGCTCGCATCGCCCTCATCCTTTGTGAGCCGTCCACGATCTCCATTCGGCCGTCAGGCGTTTGGTAGAAAAACAAAAACGGGATCGGCAACCCGACCAACAACGACTCGATGAAAGATGACTGCTGGCCTGGGTGCCAAGCTAAGTTGCGCTGATATTCTGGGACGAAGAACCGGCCGGTTACATCATCTTCAAACCGGGAGACGTAAATTGATATCGGGTACTCGGATACAGTAAACTTCACCTGCCTTGCGACAGATGAAATAGCCGCTTCTGCAGCAGCGATTTCTGCCGGGTCTCGTACCTTCTTCTTCGCCACCAGAATCTCCCCTGCGCGCAGCGCTAAGTGTCGCTTCCGACTAACTGGAGTTGTTCGAATTTCAAAGTGGCTACGAACTTAGAGGGTTGGCGTCCTTGATGTGGGATGAGATCGCCCGTCCAATAGCCTCCCCAAGCTTAGGTGGCACCGCGTTGCCAATCAGCATGCCGACCTTGGCGAAAGTCGGTGTTTCACCGTCTCTCAGGAAGCTGTACTCGCGCGGAAACGACTGCAAAATTGCAGCCTCGCGAAGCGTGATCGCTCGGTTTTGTTCAGGATGGCCGAAGCGTCCGTTGCCGTAACCGAAACACTGAGTGGTCATCGTCGGGGCAGGGTCGTCCCACGTCATCCGCCCGTAAACCGACGGATAGGTCTCGCCCGTCTCCTTCGTGTGGCATTTGGCTCGGAGATCCGCCGGCCAATCCCGCCAGGTTCCTCCAGGCTTGGAGGCCTTTATGCGCTTTAGATTGGTCTCGCTCAACTTGCACGCCACATGGAGGCTGTCACCCTTGGCTGCCTGACCAGCATTCAGCGCCGGAAGCGTGGCGATAGCTGATCGGACGGTGATGGGAAGCTCGCCGGTAGCCGCTTTGGGCACATCAATGGGGCCCAGAAGTGAGGCCACCAGAACTAGGCGCTTCCTGGACTGGGGGACCCCGTAGTCGGTGCAGACCACTTCGTCCCAAGCGACATGGTAGCCGACAGCCTTCAGCCCACCCACGAACTCCTGCCAGATAGGTTTCGCTGCGAGGCCTCGGACGTTTTCCATCGTCACGATCTCAGGCCGGACCTCTTCGGCCAGTCGAAGGAACGAGCGAAGCAAATCCCAGCGGCCGTCCGGCGTCTTGCGAGCCTGGGAATAGGTCGAGAACGGCTGGCATGGCGCGCATCCAGCGAGGACGCGGACGTCGGCACCAGTGAACCAGTCCTGCAGGTCCGACGGGGTGAGTTCAGCGACGCTCTTCTTTTCGAAGTGACCGCCGCAGTTCTGTTCAAACGGGTGTTTGCAGGCTGGGTCGAGATCGACGCCCGCGGCTATCGTCAGTCCAGCTGTCTTAAGTCCAAACGCAAGTCCGCCGGCGCCGCAGAACAGGTCTACGACTTTCACGATCGGTTCCCGATCTTTCGGGAGGTTTATGGTCTCCGCCATGATGGTCGGAGTAGCACGTCCCATGATTCTGTTTAGCCCGCTCATTGCGCCACCCGCGAGATGGCTTCGCCCTGTTGCACCGCGGACTCGTCAGAAACGGACGTATCGAGAATGAATTTCCTCATGCAGCCCTCACGCTGGGCTCTAGTTCCTTCGCAAGGCGCGCGAGGCCTTTCGGTGTCACACGGCACTGCGTCACCACCTTCTCGCTACCGTCCGAGCGATGAACCGTCGTGGTCTTGTGCTCCAGCAGACCGCTGGCCAGCTTGTCCTGGTACGCCACGTCCCCAGCGTTGCCGACCCGACCGTAAATCCAGCGGTGCGAACGCAAGAAGGCGAACAGCACCTTGGGTTGGATTTGCAGGGTTTTCGCCGCGTCGGTGATGCAGAGCGAGCCTTCCGCCGTCGCGATCCGGTCGAGCGCGTCAGCTTTGGGCGTCAGGTCCGCGATCTGGGCCTGCATCTCCATCTTGTCGTTTGCGTAGTCGGCAAGCAGGAGACGAAGGTGCGACGGATTGTTCAGGTCGATGGTAGGTTTTTGTGCAGTCCGCTCCAACTCCTCCCATCGGTCGATGATCCTGGCGCGAAGCTCGACGCTGTAGCCGGACACTAGGATCAGGCATTCACGGCGGGGAAGATTGAAGCACGGAAACTGTCTCCGATTGGCCCCGAGATAGGAGCCCCCAAAGTTGGGGGCTGGCGTTTGTAGCTCGTCCAGCATGACCTTGATGTCGCGCATCACGTGATCGTGGCGCTTCCCGGTCAGCTCGGCGATCTCGACCGATGACATGGTCTGCGGTGCGCCGTCCGCCTCGACTGCCAGGAAGGCGAGGGGTTCGCGTTTGGTTAGAGCCACCATCAGTTTACCCCCTCTAGGAAAGCGGCGATTTGTTCGACGATGTTGTAGCCGTCGGCGTCGAGGTCACAGGCCCGGAGGTGCTTTAGGTGCCGCACCTTCACAAGCAGGTCGTCCCGGCTGCGAGCGGGCGTCTTGGCGATGAGGCGCTCATAATCCCAACGTTGGCTGCTGAGCGTGTCTACCTCGTCATCGTCCATGCACCCTTTGATGCGCTCGTCGATGCTCTGGGTCATCCGCTCCCAGGTCGCGAAATCGCTGGACGCGGCGGCGGCGACGGCTGGAATGGCCGCGATCACAACGGCGGCGGGCGCTGCGGCGAACAGATTGCGGCGGCTCAGCATGCGACCAGCTCCGCAGCGGGAGCCGGGCGGGCCGGGACATTGGAGACGATTGCTGGAGCGTTGCCGCGACCGTTGAAGAAGCGGGCGAGATCGCCGAGCGGGTAGGGAGCGGACACCCAGCTTGGGTTCAGCCGGGCAGGCATGGTATGGGCTGCGGAAGCCATGACGTGATCCTCGTTCGATCCGTTGCGGTTAGGCCCGGTTCAGAGACTGCAATCTCTGGCCGGGCTGTCCGGTTTGTACGTAACCTTGCGTCCGGTGTCAACGGGTGTTACGGACAATACGTCATGACCGATAAACCGACCTCTTCCGAGCGCTTCGAGATGCGCGTCCCGTCCGATTGGCTGGCCAAAGTGGACGACTGGCGACGAACACAGGACGACCTTCCGTCGCGAGCAGAGGCTATTCGGCGGTTGGTCGAGAAAGGTCTCTCTCAGAAGTAAGCGACCACACGATTGCGGCCGCCCATCCTAGGAATGTCCAACCCAGGAGCAGGTTGAGCGCAAAAATCGGCAGCTTCTGACGGTGTTGGCGATGCAGCGCTATCAGCGTTGGAATAAAATACAGCGCCAGGGCGATAACTGCGAAGGTCAGGTGACCCCCGCTGATTTCGAGCGCGCGGCTGGCGGACAGAAGCACGATCACCAGCAGAATGATGGCAGCGATCAAAGCCGTCTTCAGATCGATGTTTCTCATTCGTCACTCCCGAAAGAGCGACAGGCTAGGCGTCGAGAGCTTCTGGCTCAACCCGCCTTTGTGTCGGGCGAAGTCTTGCCTTGTGGGAGAACTGCTGGCGCAGATGGCGGAGCATCTTCCTTACCGGCTTCCACCTTTAAACGAAGATCGCCTGCAACAAGCCACCCAACCACCAGCACGACCACAGCGATAACGCCACCTACAACCCAGGCCGCGCCCCGAACAAACGAGACTTTTGCCCTCACGTCGTCAACTTGGGTTTCAAGCTTGTCGACCGTCGCCTGAAGAGCATCAACCTTTTGCTCAACTCGCGAAAACGAGCCTTTCAGCTCGAACATGGCCTGAAGCAGGAAGCTGTGGCTACCGGCAACTTCCGGCGGAACGGATTGGGCGAAACGGTCGTCCGGCGTGACCGACCTGCCATTATCGGCAGTTGGCGGTCTAGCCATGAGCAGGAGCCTCGATCTTTGCCTTCATCCAATCCCATATGTCGACCGGCGCACGGCCATGGTACGTCGACATGCCGATCACGACGGCCGAGTTAAACTCGCCTGAAGCAAGTCCGATAGTCGTTGAAATATCTTGCGCCGTGCCGGTTGCAGCGATCAGCGTAGCGCTGTCGCTCAAGTTCAAGACATTTCCCGGGTAGCTCTGGTGGATGCGCATCTGAAGCGCGGAGTTTGGGACAAGGCTGACGACGACGAAGATGTTCATTGCCGGATATGTGGTCCTACGGAGGGCGTCCGTCAAACTCTCACATCATTGCGAAGGTTTCTCAATCGGGTTGTATGTCCACGATCTCGACACCATAGACGCGCGCGATCCGGTTGAACTCGGCGTCGGCCATCGCCTCGGCGTCGGAGGCCTTGCCTGTCGGGTCGAAGAACTCGCGGAAATAGTGCTGCGGCCCTGACAGCGTCGGCTCCCGCTCAACGGCGAGACGGGCGACCATCCACCCGGTCCAGAGGGCCGAGGCCGCTTCACCGCGCCCGCGCTCGGTCAGGATCATGCCCAGGCGATAGGGCGTCAGCTTCCAGAACTCGGCTTCGGACAGTCCGCCTTTCAGCGCCGCCCGAAGAGCCGCCTCCACAGCGTCGGCCGGCGCGTCTGAGGGTTTGCGGGGCCAGCTTCGGCGGACCTCCCGGCCGGGCCGTATTGGGCAAGTTCCCAAGCATCCCAGCAGGCTTTCATGCAAGGCGACAGCGGGTAGACGGCGACAGGGGCCCCGATCACGTCTGCCTTGGTGATGGCGCCGGCGGTCAGAACCTCCAGCAGATCACCGAGCGCAGACGACGCCCCGGCACGGCCCTTCTGGAGCACCTTGAAGCGATCCAGCAGCCAATCATGGCCCTTGGCGTCCAAGGCGGCGAAGGTCAGTTGCAGGGCGACCTGCCGCTCGTCTGGGAGCGACAGGCGCACAATGCCGAGGCGGGCGTCGTTCATGTTACGGCGTGACCGTGGTGCGGGTCGGCTTAGCGTCGGGGGTCGCCGATACGCTGTAGGTCACCACGCCGTTGACGGGGGCGGTCAGCGACACGGTCGGGACGCTCTTGAACTCCTGGGCCTTGGCACCGCGCAGCAGGCGGAAGCCAATCGGCTCGTTGTCGTCGCAGGCCTCATGGATGGCGATCTGGGCTTCATCCGTGGGCTCATCGTGCATGGTGAAGGTCAGGGGCACGTTAGGCCGGGCGCCCGAGATGCTTTCCTGCGTGCCAGGGGCGGTGTCGAAGTCGGTGACGTCGATGCGGTTTTCGGAGAAGCCGAGGCCATTGGCCACGGTGACGCCGGGAACGTTCGTCCAGTCGGGCGAGCCGTCGGTGCCGAGGTTGACCTCGACCTTGATCGCCCCTTGAGCCAGATAGGCCATAGGTCAGTCCTTTTTCAGTTGGAGCCGGAGCTGAACCCGCCGACCGACCAGCGAGGGGTCAGTGGTCGGCGCTGCAACCGGCCCGGTAGCGGTCGCGAGAGAGCAGGTTCCGTCCTCGACCTCGATCTGTGAGGCCTGGAGGTGGAAGAGGTCGCGGATGTCGCGGCCCAGCGCGTCGATGGCGGCTGTCGAGCCGGTGTCGCGAGCGTAGAGGCGGACGTCCTGGGTGATGTCGCGGATGGTCTCGGAGAAGGTGCTGGCGTCGATGTCGCCCGATGGCGCGGCGATCACCAAGGCGGACTTACCCGTGAACTGGAAGTCGTCGGGGGCACGGTCGTTGAAGATGGCGGCGCGGCCTTCGAATACGTCGAGGCGGTCGATGATCGACAGCGAGCTGTTCAGGCGGGCGAAGATGGCGGCGGTGCTGTTCATTCTCTCGCCCCCTGACGAACGCCTCGGTCAGCTCGCGCTGGTTCTCTTTCGCCGGCACATCCATGAAGGGGCGCGCCGCAATGCGCTCGGTGCCGTTGTGCAGGGGCAGGGCGTAGGCGGCGTTGGCGGTGACCGTGCCGACCTTGGCGTCCCCGTCGTCGCGGATGGTCGGATCGGCGTTCGTGTTGGCGACGAGGTTGCCCAGGTCGCGGGCAGGTGGCTCGCCGGGGGCTGAGGCCTGATGCTTCCCGTATTGCTTCCCGGTCCCGGCGCGGTTCAGCACGTCGGTCTTGAGGATGCGCTCGTATTCCCCGAGTGCCGGTCGAAGGCCAGCTTCAGCCGCGCGATCCGAAACGGCATCGATGGCGCCGAGGTCGAGCGTGACTTTCGCCATCGGGGTCTCCTATGACGACCGGATGTCCGAACCTTTGAAGCTCGTCATCGTCTCGCTCACCGAGCCGCGCCAATATCTGACAGCAGGCAAGGAATGGTCGCCGGATCGGAGCGAAGCCGTCGAACTGGACTGGCGCGAGGCCGCTGAGATGAGGGCGTCGCTGCCGAAGGGCGTTCAAGCCGCTCCGGTGCCGGCGAAGGACGCCTAGCGCGCCTGCAACTCGGCTAGGGCGCCGGCCAGGTCGCCTGTCCGCTCGATGACTTCGAACGTGGTCATCAGCAGGCCCTTGGCGGGGTCTGGCGCTGCGATCTTGTGGCCCTTCGCTGGATGGATGCCGGACGGCAGGCTGGCGGCGAGGACCAAGACGCGTCGATCGGTTGCAGGTATGCCCAGCGCGACGCGGCGGGTGTCCTTGTAGCTGCCGACCAGGGCCTTGCAGGGGTAGATGGTCGCCGGGCCCGTGGTGTAACCGCCCTGGCCATCTGGAGTGCGGGCGCCCGGAACAGTGAGGGAGCCGTCTTCGAAGTCGTCTCCGAAGTCTTCCAGCGCCTCATCAGCAACACCGTCGAGGATGCTCATAGGGGCCACTTCCTGATCGCGATGAACTCGTCGCAGCGGCAGGCCACGATCTCGGACGCCGGCGCGCCGCGTGAGGTGTCGCCGGGGAACATCATCTGGGCGCCGCTCGGGCTGGTAAACGGCATGTCGAGCCCGCGCACCTCTTGCCCGTTCATGGCGTCGTGAGTGTCGCGCTGGCGTCCGTCTTCCGTGGTGGACCAGCCGCGCACGATGTCCATGACCCCGACCCGGCCATCGTCGACGAGTTGCTGGAACGCCTCATGCTTGGCGGCGCGGATGGCGGGCAGGCCTTCGGTACGCGCGATGACCTCGCCCCGAAGACGGACCAGGCGGGCGGAATAGTGGGTGACGGCCGTGCGGGCGGTCTCGGGCGGGACGGGCTTGCCTGTCTCGATGGCGCGGACCACGGCCCGGTCATAGCGGCGATCGCGCTGGTTCCGGGTCAGATAGTTGCGGAGCAGGGCAGGGTCCGTCGACGCCAACTCGGCGCGGGCGGTGGCGACGTAGTCACGATACGGACCAGACAGACCGATCAGGCCGCCTTCGCGGTTTCCGGTGGCTCGGCTGATCCTTCCGACCAGATCCAGCGCGATAGACCGCGGGCCGGCGCCGCGCGCCATGCCGTCGGCAAGGAAAGCGCGGGCCTGATCGATTTCGCCCTGGGTCAGGCGGGTGATGAGCGTGGCGGCCGTCTCGCGGATGATCGCGGCGGCGCGCTGGTTGCCGGGGTCGAAGCGGAAGCCGATCGACACAGCGGCCGGCATGGTGGCGACAGCGCCTTGACCCCCGGCGGTGAAGGCCTCGACCAACTTGGCTTCCAGCGGCTGGAACGCGGCTCGGTCGATGTGCAGCGCCTGCATGGCGGCATCGAGGTCGCGGCGCTCCAGGGCCAGAAGCAGCTTCTGGAACTCAACCTCGCGGGTCAGGTCTTTCACTGCTGCCATGAAGGCCTGGGCGACCTCCGGGCCATACTTCGCCGCCAGCTCCCGGAAGAGCCGTTTCTGAGACGGGCGTCTGGCCATGTTTGTTATGGCCGAAGCGCTCGGACGTGGGTGGCGGACTCGGCCATGGCGTCGAGATAGGCTTCGAACTGCGCTCGGGCGACCTCGCGGAGGCGCTCGATCTCAGCTTGCGGCTGATCGTTGTAGATAGCCTTCTGCATCAGGTCGGCCGTCGTCACGACGTCGAGGATGATCTCCGTCGACATCTTTGACGGCATCCGGTGCGCGGTTTCGCGCTGATGTTCGGGATCGTTCGCCACAGCCTGGACAGTCGCACAGGTCAGCATGTCAGCCAACCGCCCATAGGCCGAGTGCCGCCGGAGCGTCTTCTGGAATGAGGAAGGGGGCGAGCAGGCCTTCGACGGCGCTCAGCCGCAGCGTGTTGTCGGTGACGGCGTTGCCGCTGCCCTCGAAATATTCCTTCTCGATCACGTCCACCTTCTTGCGCTTCAGAGCGCCTGAGTTGGCTGCGGAGATCGAGAGCGAGCCGGGCTTCAGCGCTTCCTGGATGGCCGCATGATAGCTGGCGATGATGACGTTGCGCGGGATCACATCGGCGGCGACCGGCGTCTTCCATGCCGTCGCGTTGATCCGGGGCCAGGCGCGCTCCTGGTCGATCCCGCCGGCTGGCTCGCCGCGGAACCGGGCCCCGTAGAGGCCGTCGAGGTAGTCGCTGGCCCTCTGGCGCAGCTGGGCCACGGTCAGGTCTCCGGTCGAAGTGGAATAGCCGTTCTCGGCCGCCCACTCGGTGAACCCTTGGTCTGATCCGTAGCCCGCCACGTCTTAGGCCTTGGCCTGCGAGGCGACGAACGCCTGCTTGTCCTCGTCGGACAGGGCATTGAAGGCATCGGCGTCGGCCTTCGAGATGCCTTCCAGCAGCACCTGTTCGCCTTGGGTGATGTTGAACTTGCCGCCGCCGTGATGCTCGGCCTTCAGGGCGCCGTCGTTGTTGACGCCCTTCTTGCCCTTCCTGCCGCCGCCGATCGCGACGAATCGACCGCCCCAGGGGTGGGGCTCGACCGGCTGGCCTTCGTCGTTGACGTCGAAGTCGGCGACATCGAGTTCGGTGCCGACCGGGATTTCCTTGCCTTCGCCATCGTAGATGCCGCCGGCGGTGACGCGAATGCGCATGGAGCGCTCCTTTCCTCGCGATGAGGGAAGGGCCCAGCCGGAGCCAGGCCCCGCCGGGTTAGACCGTGGTCGAGGCGAAGACGCCCGACTTGCCGTTGTAGTCGCCGCGGATCTCCAGCCCCATCGCGCCCATGTTCAGGAACTGGTAGTTGTCCGTCGGGTTCAGGCGCGTCATCGCCGTGGTGTTCACGGCCATGCCGATGATCGGGCGGATGTACCGAGCGTTCGGCACGAAGCCGAAGAACTGGTTGCCCGTCAGGCGCCACGTCACCTCGATCTTGTTGATGCGACGGTTGCGAGCGACGAACTCGCGGATGGTGCCTTGCTTGAAGCCTTGGGCGTTCGAATAGGAACGGTCCCAGGCGCGGGCGATGTCGGGGCTGATGTAGAGGTTGACGGCCTCGGTGATCAGGTTGGCGTCCAGCATCGCGCCGAAGGGCCCGACGAAGAACGCTTCCAGCTGATCCGGGGTCGCCGTGGTCAGGTCAATATTCGCCCCGCCCGCGCCGATGTTGATCAGCTTGGTCAGCGGCGACGTGCGGATGCCGTAGCCGGTGTAGCCCTGGAACTTGATGGTGGTGTCGCCGTCGAGGGCATAGCTGGCCATGTCGCGGTTCAGCTTGTCGATCGAGCCTTCCTGGTCGTCAGTCAGAGCGTCGAAGTTCTCGGACTGCAGGGTGTTCCATTCCCGCCATTCGCGGCCGTAGCCGTCGGCGAAGATCGGAACGACGGTGCCGGCGTAGTTGTAGACCGTCTTGTCCATTGCGACCGGCACCTGGCCCGACAGCGAGCGGAACACCGGGTTGGCGGTGTCCGAGGCGGTGCGGGTCATGTGGACCAGCTTGCCGATGTTCACCGGCTTGGCCAGCGGCATCAGGTCGGCCATGAAGACGCTGCCGCCATCGTCGCGCAGGACGCGGGTGGTGATGGTGTCCAGCTCCAGCCAGGCGTCGCGCGGCAGGACGGCCGAGGCGTTGGTGACGCCCGACATCTCGCCGTAGAGGGCGGCGTGCTGGTCTTCGACCCGGTGGAAGTGTTCGCGCGCCACGCTCAGCTCGCCCCACCATTGCTGGTGCGGGCGGGAGTTGGCGACGAGCTGTTCGTCGAAATAGCGCATGTTCGCCCTCCTTAGGCGGCGACCACGTTCCGGCCGGCTTTGCGCGCACGCACAAGCTGGTCGGAACCGGTGTTGTTGTTGAAGGCCTCTTCGGCGACGAAGGCGACGTTCTGGCCCGTGGTGGCGAGGACGAACTTGCCGGCCGCGCTGGTGGTCAGTTCGGCGCCGCGAGCGACGTTGGTGCCGGTCGGGACGCGGATGTTGAAGAACTGCTCATCCAGCGCTTCCATGCCAATGACAGTGTCGCCGGCGGGCCAGGCGTCGTCGGTGCCCTTCAGCGCCAGGTAGTTGTCCTGAGCGATGTAGAGCTTGTCGCCGCTGTTGGCGCCCGCGATGGCGAAGGCCGAACCGGACTCCACCAGGGCGATGCCCGGCAGGACCGCAGCAGCGCAGATACGCTCCTGGACCTGGGGCGTGACCTCGGTGACGGGGCCGGCGTAGATCTTGTTGAAGCGGGGCATGTGCTTAGGCCTCCATCTTCGTCGCGGCCGGTGCCTTGAAGGCGGGCTTGGCGGCGTTGGCGCCCGGCAGTTTGAATCCGGGGGCGATCGGGGCGGCCTTACCGGGCTCAGCCTTGGGAGCCAGAGCGCGGGCGGCGTTCAGGGTGAGTTCGCCGGCGGCGGCCTCGTCCATGATGTTGCCTGCGACGATCTTCTCGCGGAGCGTCTTCAGCTCCGCTTCTTCCGTCGCCTTGGCGCTGTTGGCCTGGGCTTCCAGCTGGTCGTTGATCGGCTTCATCGCCGTCGCGACCGCGTTTCCGATAGCCGTCGCCAGCGTCTCGGGCTTCAGGGCCTCCGTGAGGGCGTCAACCTTCGCGGAAAGCCCGTCGAATTGGACCTTGTCCATCTCGTCGTCCTTCATGTTGGTGGTGGAGGTTTCCCGCCCGGAGCCGAAGGCCTCGGTAAGTGCGGTCATGATGCGATCCATGAGAGAAGCGCGCTGCTTCTTCTCCAGAGCGCGGACGGCGCTTTCGACCGCCCATCCAAGTTCGCGCTCGGCCTCATCGCTGAAGACCGAGTTGACGACCTGGATCTCTTTGCCCGCCGAGTTGACCATCATGCCGACGCCCTGATCGGGAGTGGCGGCGCCGTCTTCGTCCAGAAGGATGGCGTCGTGGTCGAACTCGATGTCGCGAGCGGTGAACTTGTAGGGAACGTCGCCATTCGCGGCGTCCATGATGGCCAGCAGGCCCGTCGAGGTATGGACCGGATCGCCGGCGTCGATAGCCGCCAGCACGCGCTGGCCGCCTTCGGATTGATTGGCGCGCTCGACGTCGATCACCTTGTCCAGCAGGACCCGGCCGCCCTCTTGGCGCACGTTCTCGTTCCAGGCGCCGATCCAGCCTTGGTTCAGGCCTTCAGGGTCGCGGGCCGAGAGGAACTTGCCGTTGACCGACGGGTGACCCAGCGGAGCAGGTGTGCGCTCCAAGGTCTTGAACGACTTGGCGATCTCGGCGGCGGGATAGAGGATGTCGTTCATGACGACGTCGTCCGGCAGGGTCGCGGAGGGCACGATGATCACGTCGCGACCGTTGCGCTTCTCGCGCTTGATCGCCGCCGAGTTGGCCAGGGTGCGGATGTTGACGCGGACCTGATCACCGGCCGTCAGGCCTTTGTTGACCAGGAAGGCGCGCGTCGGCGCTGCGGGCTGATGCACGCGGGCCTCCTTCGATTGTGGGTGGGTCAGGCGGCCGGAGCCGGCTCGTCTTCGGTCTCGGGCAGGTCCAGGGCGTCCTGCTCTTCGTCGGGGTCGGGCTGCTCGTCCCGATACTTCTCGGCTTCCTTCAGAGGCTCGCGCCCGGTCACGCCGCGCATTTCCTCGGTCGTGAAGACGAACTCGCCGGTGTCCTTCATCTTCTGGTTCACGTCGGCCATCTTGTCGGCGAGCGCGACCTTGGCCTCCTGCGAGGTCTCGGTCAGGTCGGACCAGTCGAGGTTCCAGTCCTTGTCAGCGAGGATGCCGAAGCGGACCAGGCGGCGAACGATGTCCATGATGTTGGGGATGACGATGCCGGTGCGGCGCGCCATCACGGTCTTGTTCCACTCTGTGGCGTCTTCGGTGCTGGCTCGCTCGCCCGACTGCGACCCGACAAGAATCTTCAGTGGCATCGAGATCGAGGCGGCGTAGGACTGAAGCGGCGCGGCCCAGAAATGCTCCGGCGAGGGCAGGGAGACCTGCATGGGCGTGGCGGTGATGCCCTGCATCAACAGCGAGGCGTCGAAGCCCGCGTTGAAGTCCTTCACCTGCTCTTCCATCTTGTCGACGACTTCGGACACCTCGACGTTCATGGCCTGGGCCATGCTCGTGATGTTGGCGTCCTTGTCGATCTGCAGGCTGAGGCCTGACTTCGCGTTCTTCCAGAAGCCCTCGCCGCCGGCGCCGCTGATCTTCTCCAGCGTCAGCAGGTCGTTGTAGCCCGGAGCCAGGAACGACCGGCCGTTGACCGATCCGTCCTTGGACCAGATCACGACCCGGTCGGGGTGGACGTTGAACTGCCGAGGCTGAGAGGTGGAGCGATCGACGGCCGCCTCTTGGAAGGCGAACATCTTGGGCTTGCCGTAGGTCTTGGCATCGTTCTGGTTGGTGTGCCACTCGCTGATGGTCAGCTGGCCTTCCCAGGCTGGGATGATCTCGACCAAGCCCTCAAGGCCGCCGTTGACCCGCGTGACAGGCTGATCGAACGCCCGGTCGTCCGCCAGCTGTAGGATGACGCCGGCATAGGCTCCAACGAGGCCGCGCCGATCCGCCTCGGCGAGTTGCTGCCAGACCCGCAGTTCGGCGAAGCGCTTGCGGATTTCGCCTTCAAGCCTGGTCTCTGGCGTGTCGTCGCCGTTGTCGCGGGCGAACTCCTGCAGCCAGGGCGCGTCCTGCCAGGTCTTGGCGACCGTCTTGTCTACCCCTGCGCTGCCGAGGCCGGTGCGGGTGTAGGCGTGATAGGCCAGTTCGAACGTGACCTCAGCCGGATAGCCGAAGTCCTTGTAATGATCATGCTTCGCCGTTCCGAAGAAGCCGGGGAACATGCCCTGCAAGGTGCGGGTCGCCCGGTTCACGAGCATCTGACGCGCGCTCATCCGCGGTGCCGGCTCTTCAGGAACATGGCGACGGTCGATTGCGGTTCGACCTTCAGGTTGGTCACGGCCCAGACCAGCGCATCCATGCGGTTCGGCGAGAGGTCGCCCTGATAGCCGGCCGGGGTGGTCATCAGCATCTCGGCCTCCATCAGCGGGAACTGCTCGCGGTGCCTGACCCGCTTCTGGTCGTAGAGTGCGGCGACGGGTTCAGCGCGGACCTGCTTGCCTCGGCTCGCGGACACCATGACGACGCGAGCTTTAACGCCGCCGGCGCGGAGCGTGCTCTCAACCATGTCGCCGCCGAAGTTCTTCTCAGCGACCACGCAGTCCGCTTTCCAGCGATCGACACACTTGGCGGCGACCGTGGCCCAAGCCATTGGGGATGTAGCGGGGCAGGTGGCGTCTTCGAGGATGATGGCGCCGTCGCCGTATTCGGCTGCGACCACGATGCCGACGTCATCGCCGCCGCCTGAGGGGTCAACGCCAACGACGACGCGGCCCCAGTCACCCTCAGATGCGTTGCGGCCCTCGCGCCACGCCTCGTCCAGCGCCTCTCGGTTCCAGATCGCGCCTTGGACCGACGGCATATACGCGCCGAGCCAGATCCAGGCGGCACGCAGCTTGTCCTTGAGGAAGTCCAGCTCCATCAGCTCGCGCAGAGCATCGGGGAAGAACGGGTTTTGGTCGAAGTTGATCTTGCGGACGATGGCCCGCTTGGGCTTCACCGGGCCGCGGAAGAAAACGTCGATGGGGTCGGTTGCCAAGCGCGGGTTCCAGATCGCCCAGAGCTCGGAAATGATCGTGCGGAGCACCGTGGGGATCAGCACGTCCAGCGAGGCCTGCTTCACCTCTTGGGCTTCCTCCAGGATCGTCAGGCCAGCGCCTTCCAGCGACTTGATGCCCTCAGGCTTGCCGCCCTTCCAGAGGCCGATGAACATAATCTTCTGACCGCCGAGGCCGACAAATGTCCCGTCCACTTCCCGGAAGTAGGTACCAAGCAGGCCGAAATGCTCGAGCCGGGTGCGGACCAGCTCCAGCGACGACTCTTTCAGGTTCGCCATGACCTCCCGGAGGAAGACGACGCGGAGCCGAACGGTCGTGACCGTGTGAAAGATCGCGGCATCCACGACTGACCAGGACTTCGCTGATCCACGACCGCCATGCGCGGCCCGGAATGTGTACGACCCAAGCGGCCGATCGGTCAGATACCGAAAGGCTGGGATGGGGTCATAGATCACTGGCCGGTCTCGTAGTCCTCGTCGCTCTGCGTAGGCGCGGGACCGGATGGGCTGGTGACGTATGTGACCGTCAGCGAGCCGGCGAATGCGGCGTCCATGTCCACGGCCTGCCTAGGCTTGCCGTACCCTCTATCGAGGATGGCCGACGCTGCAGAAACGCGTGCTGCCGGCGCAGCCTTGGAGTTGTTCGCCACAGAGATCAGGACTTCCAGCGCCTTCTCAGCGTGTCCCTTCGCCATCTCGGCGATGTCGCGCTTGGCCTGTGACACCTGACCGGGTTTTCGGCCCGCGCCGGGTCGAGCGCCGCCGCGTTGGGCCATGATTTGATTCCGTTGAATGTTTTTCAGTGCTTTCCGTCGGCTTGGCGGCGGGTGTTGACCAGATTGCCTATGAGGACGGCAGCAAAAGCATTTTGATCTTTCGCCAGGCTATACGCACGCATCATGGCTTCCATCTGTGTGCCTGGAGTGCCAGCCTCAAGAATTGAGCGAACGGCGGATTCGGCCAGTCGCATTGCTTCGGATGATGAGCTCGACATGGCTACTTTAATCCACGATTGCCCTCATTGTGGCAGTCAGAAAATGGCGTTCCAGATTATCGGGGTGAGAAGCTTGCCCGATCCTCCTGGGCACCTAGGGGGAAGCTCTATCCCGTCCAGGGAAGCAACCGTCGGGCTTCAATGTCAGCAGTGCTTCTCAGGTGCCGCCGCGACAATCCGATATTTTAAAAGCACGGTCTCCCACGAGTGGTCCATGCAGCTCACGGCGTTGTCGAAGGAAGGATATTCTGTACCGAACGGGAAGTGGACGCTTGCAGAATTTTGGCCGGCAGCCAGTGCTCCGCGCGTCCCGGAATTTCTACCGCAAACTGTAGAGCGATCATTTGTTCAGGGAGAGACCAATCTTGGTCTCCATGATCACGATGAGGCGGCCGCTACCATGTTTCGGCGAGCGCTGGACCTCGCGTTGAAAGATAGGTTTCCCGATCTGAAGGGCGATCTAAACAAAAAGATCATCAAACTAGCTCAGGACCACGTTATCCCCCAATCGCTTGCCGACTGGGCGCATGAAGTCCGCGTCATCGGCAATGACGGGGCTCATGATCTCGAAGGATGTACTCACGAGGACGCCGTCGCAGCTCGTGACTTTGTCGACGCCGTTCTCAGATACCTGTTCTCTCTGCCCGGCATGATCGAGGCGAGGCGGTTGGCCGACTGAGAATAGGCTCTTCCAAACCCAGCCAGCCATTGCCGAAGCGCCGCACTTGGAGGGGTTTCGGCCACGAAAAAGCCCCGGCCGTTGCGGGTCGGGGCTGATCGGGCGCGTCTTGCGCT
Organism: Brevundimonas vesicularis; assembly: GCF_027886425.1. Taxonomy (NCBI): domain Bacteria; kingdom Pseudomonadati; phylum Pseudomonadota; class Alphaproteobacteria; order Caulobacterales; family Caulobacteraceae; genus Brevundimonas; species Brevundimonas vesicularis. The sequence continues at coordinate 1,731,791 of NZ_CP115671.1, forward strand.
CTTGGCGTGTGTCCGCGATTAGCGTTCCGGTGTCAACCGCCTACGATCAGGGGAGGGATCCCAGGTTTGGCAGATTAGCCAACCGACCGATGCCCAAGCCTTGATAGTCGAAGAGCCGGTTGCTGCGCTCGCCTTGCATCATTTCCGCAGTCTTTTGCTTGAACTGATCTAGGCTCTCCACTGCAAGGATCGGGCGCATCTCGTTGAAGAACGTCAGGGACTCAGCGCGTGCAAACAGAGGGAACGGGCTGAAGCGACGGGCCGCATAGACGAGAGAATGAGGGTACCAGTTACTGGACGGGCTACGGATAGTATGAAAGCGGAGATAGAGTATGAAGTCCGCCTGCATCAGCGACTCGAAGCTTGGCACAGAACCCTCAGGGTGAGCTTCCTTCAGGATATCTGCCTCAAGGCTGATCCGGTTCAAACCTAACCTCTGGTTTCGATGGTCGAGGGAGGCGACATACTGACGGAATACAGTGTAGTCAGACGTCGCCCGACCGGCGCCTCCATTATCTTCATTGACCAGGTAAGGCCGTCGAAGCGCGGAGTCCACGAGATCAAACCTGCGCTCATCCAAAGCCAGGGCGATGGCAGCCAGAAATGCGTCATGTGCCGCAACCTTGAAGGGGTCGAACTGATGGGTGTTCCAGTGGGTGACGTCAGGTCCTCGCCACATCAGCTGCCCGAGCTGCTCATGTATGGTCAGCACTCGCTCCCATAGGTCTCCGTCTGCCCCGAAACGCAGCACAGTCGAGACGACTTCCGCGAGCTGCCTCAGGTAAGGACGGATAGCGTTGATGGACTGCAAGATGGCTTCGTCGAATGGTTGATCTGTCTCCTCCACCGGCGTCAGCCGCTTGAGTTCGGCTATGAGAGCATCGCCATACTCGCGAAGGAGTCCCGATGCATTTCGCGACCCTTGCCTAAGGGCTTCCTCGACGCGACGCGCACGCGACTGAGTTCCCGACGCAACAGGTGGGGCATCCAACACGGCTTCGGGGATCGACCCGAGCTTGGGCTTGATGTGCTGAGGCCTATTGATCAGCCACCTCAGCAGCTGCTCGTAGCTGGCTTCGAACTTGTCCACAGAACGGAAGTCAAAGAATATGCGACCTTTGTAAAAGACGGGTACATGCGCGTTTCCTTCGCCGTCTTCGTCCGTCATCAGCGCCGCGAACTTGTCCTGCGCCCCTTGCTTATATATTTCCGGTGAGATGATCTGGCTCTCAGTGCCTACGCCGCCTGATCGGTTATCTGCTTTCTCAACGTACGTCTTGTCGCAGATCATAATCACCTTGGTAACAGTCTTGTCCGTCACCATCGATTCCATGAACTGATAGGCGTCGTGCCCTGGCTTGAGATCCCACTTGTCGAGAATCACGTCGACGCCGTCTTCCCGTAGACGGGTCGCAAGGTTGATCACCCACGCTTCATGCGTAGGTGACGACCAAGAGTATGAGATGAAGGCACGGATAGGTGCCGCAGCATCGGTTTCAGGCATGGTTCCAACGTAAGGTTGATGGGAGGTGCGCTTACGCCAACTCATAGGCGATAGCGGCACAGTCGAGCGCCGCGCACAAGGCGTTCGTTGTCCGCGCGATCACTGATCCACTGTTGGTGAGGGCGCGCAGATTTGACCCCTTGCCCCCGACCTCCCGCAGCGCCCAAACAGCTCGGCCGATGCGCTCCACGTCCGAGCGACCGAGGGCGCCTCGAAATGTCGGGTCCTCCGCCTGGATCATGGCTTCAAGGTCGCGGACGAACTCTTCCCGCTCCCGGCGTTTCTGTGCGAAGCCGTCCCCACCCCTCACGATGTTCCGGGTCTGGTCGAGCGCGGGCGGGGTCAGGCCGTTCTCTGGGTCCAGCAGCTCATAGTCCGCTCGGTATCGAAGGCCGGCCGAATGCTGGGTCCGCGAGATCGAGTTGGTGGTGAGCAGGGTTTCAAGCCCGTCGCGATGGACGCGTTTGGTCTTGGAACTAGTCCCATCCGACGCCTTAACCGTGACATCCTCCAAGAAGACCTCTCGCACCTGCTCCAGATCGGCCATTTCCTTGAACCGAGCGGTCACCTCCTGGACCCGACGACGCTGTCGATCTCCCGGTCCAAGGCTTCAAGCGCGAGGTGACCCGCTCGGCGCGTCGCCAGATCGGGTTGGCCAATCTTCCCTTGGGCCTCGGCGAACCGATAGGCTTGGCTTTCGGTCAGGACGTGGCCTCTGATACTCACCGGCGCCGCGTTGTCGTTTACCGCCGACGGGTGGTTGTCGTTGGCCCCGATCATCCTGGGAGCGGAGGGCTTGGCGTAGCGGCCCTTGCGGAGCTTCGCCTTGGCTTTGGATTGCTTGCTCATGCGGCGGCGTCCTCTGGCTGGCTGATATTCTGGTTGGCGGGCTCCCACAGAAGCTTATTCTCGGTAGGGTGTTTGTCGGAGCGGCGCCGCGATGGTGTGTTCCAGCTTCGACCTTCAACTTGGGCGACAACGACCCATCCGGCGGCGCGGAGTGACGTTCCGGCCTCACGGGCCAAAGTGTATGTGCCGATCCGGCGGAACCCCAAGGCGAGCGCTGCGCGTGCGCATTTCCCAAGTAGGAACGACGGTGCGTTTCTTGCGCCATCCACGACACAGAGACGGGTCACCTCGGCTGTAAGCCCGTCGTCGCGATGGCGGGCGACCGGACGACCGACAATGGCCACCCCGACAAGATCGTCGCCGACAAAGGCCCCGATGCTGAACAGGTGACCGACCGGCGGCGTGTGGTGGCGGTGATGCTCCGCAACGAACGATGCCGCGTCGGCGAACTCAATGCGCTGATGACGCAGGGTCATGCCGCCGCTCCTCCTTCAAACAGGTCAGGCTTGGGGGTGTCGTTGGCCGCAGCCGGGCTGAACCCAAACTCGGCGAGGATAGCTTGCGGGACGCGGCAGCCGGGGCGCCAGGGGCCGGGCCAGCGTCGTCCTTGGGCCAGTAGCGGTTCTGGCGATACTCGCGGATCCAACGCCGCCAGCGCTCGTCGGCGGGCTGGGCCTGGGCCTGGCGCTGGGCCAGCGAGGCGACGGCGGTCTTCGGCGCACGCTCGATGGCCGCCGCGATCCAGTTCCGCCACGCCGCACGCCAGTCGGCACAGCGCCGGTCGTTCTGGGCGGCGTGATTGCGGAACCGCTCGGCCTGAGCCGTCACGTCGAGGTTCGCTCCGGCTGCTCGGGCCTTCGCTTGCTGCTCGGCGATGGCGTCCGCTGTCGGAAATCCATCGGGGATCGGCTTGGACGGCTTCCGCCGAGAACGGCCCTCGGGGGGTAGGGGGGTATTATATTCGCGGGAGGGTGTGGGTGGTTGGGGGGTCTGGGGGAAGGAGGGAGAGGGAGGGAGGCTCCTTCGTCCTGACCGTCAGAAATGACGTCAGTTCTGACGCTTTCTGACGCTTTCTGACGCTTGCGCTCTTCGTAGCGCGCCTGGCGTTCTGCACCCTTCGTGCGCTGGCGAGCAGCATCGCCACCCTCGGCTTGGGCTTCGGCGACACGAAGGATCTGCTCGGCGGTTAGGCCGAGGTCGACGAGTTCACGCAGGGCTGAAAGGCTCAGGCTCATGACCGCTCCGTGTTGGTGATGAGGTCGATTTCGGCCCGATAGTCCTGGGGCTCGCTGCCCTCGGACCCGTGGCGGTTCTTGGCGATGATCACGTCCATGCGCGTGCGCAGGCCGGCGACCTCCATTTCCCATTCAAGATGGGCGTCGGTGTGCGCCTTCGGCTCGGCCTTCTGCAGGTAGTAGACCTCGCGGAAGGGAAAGAGGACGGCGTCGGCGTCCTGCTCGATGGAGCCGGATTCCCGAAGGTCGGACAGCATCGGCCGCTTGTCGTCCCGGCTCTCGACGGAGCGGTTCAACTGGCTGAGCAGGATGATCGCGATCTTGGCTTCACGAGCCAGGGTCTTCAGGGCGCCGGTCATCTCAGCGATGGCGCTGGCCTCGTTGCGGCCGGCGAGGGCGGGGCGGCGCATCAGCTGCAGGTAGTCGATGCCAATGGCCGCCAGATCGCCACGGCGTTTCATGGCCCAGACGGCGCGGCTGACGTCTTCGACGGACACGCCGGCGCGGTCGCGGAGCCAGAGGTTCTTGGGAATGGATTGTTTCGCGCGGTGAAGGGCTTGCAGATCGAAGCTCGTCAACGGCTGGACCTTTGCGATGTCGGAGAAGCTGACGGGCTGGTCTTCCTCGACCGTCAGACGCGACAGGGCGCGGTCGTTCAGCTGGTCGGTGTCCATTTCCAGCGAGAAGCCGGCGAAGAGCTTGCCAGGGTTCCGCAGGGCGGCGCCGTAGAGGACGTTGCCCAGCAGCGCCGTCTTGCCCATGCCGGGGCGCCCGGCCATAACGATGACAGAACCGGGCAGCAGGCCGCCGAGGCGCTTGTCGATCGATGACAGGCCGGTCTGGACACCCTTGGGCTTGCCGGTGGCCACTTCCAGCTCCAGCCGGTCCATGCGGGCTTGGGCTGCGTCCCACGCGTTCACAAACAGGGCGTCTTCGGGGGCGGCGCCGCGTTCAGCCTCTTCAAGCTCAGCACGCGCCTTGGCGACGGCCATATAGCCGCTGTGCTCGGGGTCACGGGCCGAGGTCAGCGTCTCCGTCGCCATTTTGATCAGGCGGCGCCGGACGGCTGTGTCCGCGATCTGCTCGGCATAGGCGCGGATCGTGTTGGCGGGTGGGGCGGCATCCCAGAGACGACGCAGATACGGCAGGCCGCCGAAGTGTTCGAACGCAGGATCCGGCGCCAGGTCGTTCTGGATGGTGGCGGGCTCAGCCAGCTTGCCGGCGGTGATCAACCGACCGACCAGGGCGTAGATGCGCTGATGGTACGGCTCAGAGAAATCCTCTGGCGTGACAAGGTCGTGGACCTGCCTGTGCGCCTCGTTGCTGAAGAGGAGGATGCCTAGCAAGGCTTGTTCAGCCTCTAGGTTCAGAGGAAGGTTCGAACCCTCGTCTTGGTCGCGCGGGTCCATCATGCCGCCTTCTCCGTGAAGAGAGGGCCGCAGCGGATGGTCTCAGCGCGGGCTACAGCAGCCTCGGCATGGCGGGTGAGCAGTGCAGCCGCCTGAGGGTAGCGCTTGGCCCGAGCCTTGGCTTCCCGACGCAGGGTGTCGGCGTAGAACAGTTCGAACGCTACAAGATCGCGTCTATTCATGGCGGCCCCCATCGTTGGCGGCCTTGGTCAGGTTGGCGAACGCCTGCTCCGCGGCGGCGCGCCGGATCGGGCCGGTGTAGATCGAGACATGGGCGAAGCGCCCGAAGGTAGAGGCGGCGCCCTCGGCGTCGAGACGGGCGCATAGGGCATCCTTCACGGCCGAGAGCACGCCCTCGCAATGCAGGACCAGATCGGCGTCGCTGATGCCTGCGATGGCGACGGCTGTGGCCATGCGCGCATCGGCCCTCACCTTGGCGTCACGCGCCTTCTGAGCGGCGGTGCGGCGGTCCTTGTCGATCTGGGTCAGGACGCGATCGGAGAAGTCGCGGCGTTGGGGACGGGACATCAGGCGGCCCACCGACGGTTGGCACGCTCAAGGTTCTCCTTGGGCTTCGGCTGGGTGATGTCGCGGGCGAAGGCGCGCTGGGCGTGGTCGAGGCAGTAGGAACACTTCTCGATGCCCTGATAGATCGGGGCGCCACAGGCCAGCTGGTCGGCCGCGCGGGCGGGCGTCCCGACGGGCCAAGCGCATTGACCGAAGCTGCGACCGACCATGGGGACCGAGTTGTCGTTCGCCGCGTCGATCGTCCGCTTGATGATCAGGCGGCCGGCGGCGGCCTTCTCGGCGCGCTGCTCAGCGGTGCTGTCGGACTTGGACTTGGACAGGTCGAAAGGCTGCGAGACGGTGGCCTTCGGGGGCTTGGGATGCTTCGGGGGCGAGGCTCGCGAACGGGCTTCACCTTCGCGGTCTTGGCAACGGTCCCGGGCTTTGCGTTCGTCTTCCGGCCTTCGCTCAAGCCGTGCCGGTGAACCATGCCGATCACCATGTTTCGGGTCCAGGTCGGGCCCATCAGCCGGGCGATGTTGCTTGCCGACTTATTTTCCAGCCACAGGCGTTCGACGTGCTCGACAGTCTCGGGCGTGTGGAGCGCATTGCCGCGCCGACGGTCCCCCAGCCCGAAACTCTTTCGGATGCTACGGACGCTGGTCTCGGATATGCCGAGGCGGTCGCCGATCTGGGTTCCGCTCAGGCCGGCTTCCCATAGGCGGGTAAACTCGGCGCGGCTTACTTTGGCGAAGATGTTCATGCGGCCCTCCCGGCCGTGAAGTTGGGGATCCCAGCGGCCGGCGTCGCGGGGGAAGCGGGTTTTCACGGCGTGGAGCCAGAGACCGAAAGCGTCGGCTTCGTCGGGGACGGCAGGGTTGAAACCGTAGGTCCGGGCGGCGCGGACCATGTCGTCCTTGTCGGCGCGGCCGGAGCCGGTCAGGGCCTTCTTGACGGTGACCGGGTAGACCTCGCAGCACTCGATGGCGGCGCGGACGGCGACCATTTCAGTGATGCCGGCGAGGGCGTGGAGCTTGCGCGTCACATGCGGCGTCGCGCTGGACGCCAGGATGGGCGCTTCGAACAGGAGAAGGCTCGGCCCGACCTCGCGGACCTTCAACGTCAGCCAGTCCTCAAAGGCGATGAGGAAGGAGCCGACGTCCTCGCCGGTCTTCGGCAGGCGGATATGACCGATCGCCGGCAGTTCGCCGGTGTCAGGCTGTCCGAAGCAGAAGCCGGTGCAGGTTGCGAGGTCGAGCGCGAGGTACATCAGGCTGCGCCCTGAACCGCAGCCGCAGCCAGATCATCGTTGGCGGCCGACTTTTCGAACTTCTCAGCCAGTCTGGTCTGGGCCCGGCGCCAGCCTTGCGAGAAGTCCGGGACGTGGGCTGGCAGCACCCATTCAGGCGGGATCTCGTCTTCGCCGCGCAGGCCCATGGCATAGCCCTGGGCTTCGGCGTCGACGGAATCACGGGCGGCGTCGCCCAGATTGAACAGGTCCGGCTGGGTGCCGGCCGGAAGGCCCGCCCAGGTCCGCAGCTTGGCGCGACGCTCTTCCTCGGCCGTCAGGTCGCGTCGGCTGGCCTTGCCGTCGTCCAAGATGGCCTGCAGTTCCTTGCGCGAGAAGCCGTCGGCCTTCGCGGTGCGGAACAGATCAGTCAGGGCCTGGGCCTCGACGTCCAGCGCAGCCTTGGCGACCGCCTTCTTGGCCTCCTGCACACGCAGCTTGTTGATGTGCGACAGGAAGACAGCTTCCTCATCGCGGTTGGGGATCGACTTGGGTTCGCCGCCGTCAGGGCTGGCGCTCAGCTTCTTGGCCATCTGGCCCTCCATCAAGACCGCTCAACGGGGCGGTCTGTCCCGTTGGTCAGCGCTCTCGCGGGTGCGAGGCGAAGGTGATCAGGTCGGTGACGCCATGGGCGAAGGCCTGGAATGCGATGTGGAGGCGGTAGAGCAGGGCGCCCATCAGGCAGGCTCCACGACAGGCGCGCGGGTCGGCTCTTCAAAGTCTGTCGCCGTTTTCAGCCATGCGCTCAGGTCGCGACGTTGAAGCTTGCGAAAGAGTCTCGGGCTGAAATGACCGTCTGTGTGAACGGAGTTGGGCTTCCAAGCTTTGATGCCGACCAGCTTCACCCCAACGGTTTCACCGTGCATGTTGGCGTAGTTCTGCCCCTCGCCATCCACCAGCAGCGACACTTCGCGGATGGTGTGAATCTGACCAACTGCGATGAAGCGGCCGGACTTTGGTCCAACGGCAATCACCTGCACTTCGTCGCCCGGTTTGAAGTCGCACATTAGGCTGCCCTCCGATCATCAGTGGCGTTCTCGGCGGCACGGCGCACGGCGCGGACCCGCTCAAGCGCTTCTTCGGCGTCGCGCTCGGCGCGGCAGATGGCGTCCAGATCGTTGGGGGACAGCCGGTCGTCAGCCAGGGCCTCACGAACGGCGGTGACGACGTCCATGCTCTCCTGGGCGAGGTCGAAGGCCAGTTCCTTGAGGCAGCCCGTGACCTTCGTCGGGAACATCCGGCGTTCAGCGATGGCGCCGGAATAGACCGGGCCCTGACCCGCGTATTCCTCCAGCGCGTCCATGACATCGGCCGGCATGGTCGAGGGGTCTTCGGGGTTTTGATAGCCGGACAGGGCCGACTTGCGGACCCGGCAGGCCCCGGCCGCCTCTTCCAGGCCGCCGCATTGGTCGATCAGCTCGCGGGCGAGCCGGGCGTGTTCACGATGGCTGAGCTTGTTCATGTGCTGCGGATGTTCCGGGCGGGTTTCCAGATGACCGAAGGGGCCGGTCAGGCGACGGAGGGGCCTGGCTGTTCGGGAGAAGGCGATTGGGCTTCAGAGTTCGCGGCGTGAGGATGTGGCTGGGCGACACCGATGCTCGCGAGGACGCGGACTGTTGGCCTCTGCGTGAGATCGTAAGCCTGTGCGGCCTGACGCTCGGCGGCGAGGACGCCCCGGATGATCGGGCGGTGCGCGGCCATTCCTTCGGCAAGAAGCGCCAGCAGAGCCAGCGCGTCAGACTGGCGACCGTCGGTGGCCAGCTTCTGGATCTCGATCACTGTCCCATAGGCGGCGTCGGCAACCACCAGCGTTTCGACGACCAGAGGGAGGCGGGCCGGTGAGGTGGACACGTCAGGCCGCCTTCTCGGTGGCGGTGTCGTCGTTGGCGGCGGTCGGGCAGGGCGCCGGGGCCAGCAGATCGGCCGGACGCACCTTGCCCTTGGTCGCCCGCTCAATCGCAACGGCGGTCTCCAGAGAGGGAACGGACTTACCGCGCCGGATGCGCGACGCCTGCGATCGACTGCAGCCGACGGCGTTTGCCAGCCACTGGTCGTCCCGCTCGGAACCCATCCATCGATCAAGCCTGGTCTGCGTCATGCGCAGAATGTGCACCACATGCACATAACAGGTCAAGGCGATTGTGCACGGTGGCCGCTGGCTGGCTTTTTCACGGTGCGCGAGAATGTGCACATGCCGCACAGCGAACGCCCCAAGCACTATTTGCGCCAATGGCGGAAAGCCTCTGGGCTTTCCCTCCAGGGCGTGCGCGACAAGGCGGAGGCGCTGTTCGAGGATCGCGTCGTCGCTGAAGGCGAGGAGGTTGACCTGAACAAGATCGGCCTCAGCCACTCGACCCTGAGCCGGATTGAGAGCTTCAAGAACCCCTACAATCAGCGGCTCCTTGAGGTGCTGGCCGAAGTTTACGGCACCGATGTGCCATCGCTCATCATGCGAAACCCGGAAGACCCGGAAGGCATCTGGACGATCATGGATCAGATCCCGGCCGCCCAGCGTCCTGTCGCGCTCAAGATGCTGAGCGGGCTAAAGACCGGGACGGACGGATGATCGGGCTGCTAGCGGCTTTCGCGGTGCAAACCGACGTCGACCCAAGCCAGGTCGGAGTATACGCTCGGGTCGATACCGTCAGCCAATATGTCGCTGTGGGCGCCACTTGCCCCCAGCTCGGTTATGTCGTCGCCGACGATTTTACCGATGTGCTCGTTACCCGCATTGTGGATGAGGCCAGCGCGGGCGGGGTGGATGAGGCAACGATAAATCGCTGGTCGGGCGACATTGTTGGCCGGCAAACCACGCTGTTTCGACAGGGCCTGTCCCGCGACCTTGATGCGCTGGAATCTGGCGGTGAGCCCCAACGGATCGTCGACGCTATGTTTGATCGGCACGAAGCGCTCTGCGCAAAGGCCGCCGCCGATCCGATCACAGTTGGCATCTTCACGGCTGAGCCACCTGATGTCCGGGCCGCAGCGCGCCAGGCCGCGTCCGATGAACTGCTGAAGGGCTATGGCAAGGCCAGCTGGCAAACGAGCAAAGTTTTCGCCACGGGGGAACTGTTGCTCGCACTCGGCATGTGCAAGAGCCAGATTTCGCCGGCACGACATGACGACCTCTTGGCCCGCCATCTTCCAACGCCAGCGGCTTCAGACCCGGCTAGCAAGTGGCTTTCCACTCAATATGTCGATGGACTGCAGGGCGCGCCGGAGATGGCGCTGGATGAAACACAGTGCGCGCGCCTTTTGAGGTCGCGCACAGCAGCGGCCTCCTAGCCTAGGCTGCCTCGGCCGGAACTGCCCCAGACCGCGCAATCAGTATGGGGTCTGTCCAGAAGTCGGCTTCCGGTGACCCCACCACCCGAAACACCACCACGCCCGCAGCCGCGCCCTTGTAGGCACGCGCCGCCCGTATCGCCGCGTCTTGGCTTAGCAGGCGGCGCATGTGTCCGGGGACCAGCCTTCCGGCCGACCTTTGATAGGGCTGAACGCAGTAGATCGTTCGCATCATGCACACACTGATTCCGGCTGACGATGCAGGAGTCCAGCCCTAGTGCTGCTCCCTACGTCCGTTTCTGTCGGGCTGGCTGTGCATCCCATGCAAATAATTATTGACACAGATTGTGCATGTGGTGCACAATTACTCCATCGAAACGGAGTGACCCATGTCTATCCATCCCGCCAACATCGACCGATCCGCCGCGCTTGAATCCGCGCGCTCGCTGATCGGTCACGCCTACGTCTCGTCGCCGGTCCAGGCTGACTGCTTCAACGGCTGGACCTTCATCGCTCAATGCTTCGGCGGCCGGGCTCCTTCGTTCTTGCCGGGCTGGGGTCCGCGCGATCGTTGGATGGCCATGGGCCAGTTCTTCAACCGCGGCATGAAGCTGACGACCCTGGCTGCGGCTCAGCCCGGCGACGTGCTGGTCTTCGACATGGGCCGCGACGGTCATCATGCCGGCGTCGTGTCCGAGACGGGCGGCGCCGAACCCAAGATGATCTCCTGCCAGTTCGGCAAGGCGGCGTCGCAGTGCTGGCTAGGCCGGTCCTGGACCGATCGTCTGGTCGGCGTCTTCACCTATGCCGACGCTGCAGTTCCGGCTGTGAACGACAACGCCCAGGTCGAGGAAGCGGCCTGATGCGCCACGTCTCCGAAACCATCCGCCCCATCATCGCCAACGCCGCCGCGCTGGTTGATCCCGGTCTGGTCCCGCCAACGCGGCTCAAGACCTTCATCGTCGAGGGCAACCGCATCCTCCAACGCTCGACCCGCCGCTGGCTGACGGTCGAGCAGGCGAGGGCGATGATCCCGGTCGCCGCTGATCTGGCGATCACGTCTGAGGCTCCGTTCGACGGCGTCCACGAGGTTCAGCTTCTCGATCTGGTCCGCGCCATTCGCGAGGCCGAGGGCAACGACGCGCCGCCGCCGGCTGTCATGCAGAAGGCGGCCTGACCATGGAAGCCATCGTCTGCCCTGGCGCCCAGCGTCTCTATGCTGTGGCCCTCGTCGGTCCCGACGGCGAGTTCACCCGGATCTCCGAGCATGACTGCCCGGCATCGGCCATCGCTGCCCGCAACGCCGCCAATCGTGCAGCAGAGGACGCGGTGAAGGCCCTGCGTCTGGTGCTGGCATGATCCGCCACCCCATCACCGGCGCCCTGGCCAATCCCGAATGGGATGGCGTCAGGGAGCGCTGGAACGAGCGGCATTGCAACGCCGTCCTCGCCGCCAGCCGGGCCGCGCCGAAGTCCCGCCGCTACCCCGTCAACCTGATCCGCGCCGTGTTCGTCCTCGGCATCGGCCTTCTCGTCCTAGGGGCGCTCTGGTCGCTGTGATCGCCTTCCAAATCCTCGTCGCGGCCGTGGGCCTGCTGGCGATCTTCTCAATCCCGGTTCGGAGGAAGCCTTGAGCCTTTCCAACCCCCTACCGCTGCCACCTCCCGGCAAGGTTTCGGTCCCAGGCGTCTATGCGCTGTCGATGGCCGAGTATCACGGCGACCTGTGCGTCGGCCCGTCGATCTCGTCGTCAGGCCTCCGCACGATCTGGAGCCAGTCGCCGGCGCACTATTTCCACGCCAGCCCCTACAATCCGGCGGGCTTCGTCCTGCAGGTCGTGGACGGGGTCGAGGTCATGGTCCCCAGGGATCAGCCCGAGCGCCCGCACTTCTCCATCGGGAAGGCTGCGCACCATCTGCTGTATCTCGGCCGGAAAGGCTTCGACGCTGAGTTCGTCATCCGCCCTTCGAAGTGGAAGGACTGGCGCACAGACGCGGCGAAGGAGTGGAAGGCCGAGCAGATCAAGGCTGGCCTGACGATCATCACCGACGCCGAGCTCGAAGCGATCACCGGCATGGCCCGTTCGCTGGGCGCCCACCCGCTGGTTAAGTCGGGCATCCTCGACGGCGCCGTGGAGCGATCCCTGATCTTCAAGGACGAGAAGACGGGCGCATGGCTCAAGAGCCGCCCCGACAACATCCCGTCGTCGTCTGGCCTGTTCGCTGATCTGAAAACCGCCGACAGCGTGTCGGACGACAGCCTGGAGCGCTCGCTGGCCAACTACGGATATCACATGCAGGCCGCGCTGGTCGGCATGGCCTCTGAGGCTGTTCTCGGCCGCCCCATGGAAGAGTTCGCCCTGGTCTGGGTCGAGAAGGCCCCGCCGCATTGCGTCCGCGTGACCGTGCTGACCGGCGCCGATCTGGAGCGCGGGCGGATGCAGTTGCGCCGTTCCATCGATCAGTTCGCCGAGTGCGTTGCGACAGGCGAATGGCCGGGCCCAGGCGGAACGCGCCGCGACGCCGAATATCTGACCCTGCCGCCGTGGGCCGCCAAGCGGATCGACGAGCGCCTTGAGATCGCCGCCGCCGAGGCCAGCGACAACGACAACACCCCGAACAAGGAAGCTGCCTGATGAATGCCGTCGCCATCCAAGGGCCGCGTCTGCCCTATCACCCCGCCATCGCCGAGCGCTTTCCGGGTGTCGATCAGTCGTCGTGGCGCGTCCTCACCGATGCCGTGTTCCCGGCCGCCGAGCGCCCCGAGAGCATCATCATGGCTCTGGCCTACTGCCGGGCCCGCAATCTCGACATCTTTAAGAAGCCTGTCCAGATCGTCCCGATCTACGACCGCAAACGCGGCGGGATGGTCGACACCGTCTGGCCTGGCATTGCCGAGCTGCGCACGACGGCCATGCGCACCGGATCGTTCGCCGGCTTCGAAGACACCGAATACGGACCGATGGTCGAGGAGAAGCTCGGGGGCGTCGACGTCCGCTATCCCGAGTGGGCGCAATGCACGGTCTATCGCCTGATCGCCGGGCAGCGCGTCGCCTTCGTCGGTCCGAAGACCTACTGGATCGAGACCTACGCCACCGCCAAGCGCGACACGAAAGCCCCGAACAGCATGTGGGCCAAGCGTCCGCGTGGTCAGCTGGAAAAGTGCGCCGAGGCTGCCGCGCTCCGTCGGGCATTCCCCGAAGAGATCGGCAATGAATACGCGGCGGAAGAGGTCGAGGGCCAGGCCTTCGGCTCTGTCCGCGATGTGACCAACCGCCCGGCGCCCAACTTGGCAGCCCGTCTCGCCGCGCCGACCGATGGCCCGCGCGAAGGCTTCACGACCGTGCATGGCGAGCAGGGCTTCGACCCGCGCGACCCCGACAATCAGATTCCAGATTTCGAGGCGGCCCCTCCGACGCCTCGGAACAGCCCGCGTCCGACGGTGCCTCCGACCAGACCGACGCGGGCGAAACCTTCCCCGGTGATCTCCCCATCACTGGAGGAGGCCAGACAGCCGGGCCCGCTGAGGCCAACGCCGTTGAAGGAACGGGCTCGGCTGTCGATGTCATCGCTTGGGCCGACAAGCTGATCGAAGACCTGCCGTTCATGCGGCCGGAGCAGATTGCGCATCTGGAGCAGGACCGGAAAGAGCTGGCGAAGTTTGCCATCCTGAAGGCGACCGACCTCAGCAAGGCGAAGGCGCTGGAAGCCGCCATCATCGCTGCGAAGGAGGGCTGAGCATGGTCGTTCTTCGCGTCATCGACTTCGAGACGACGGGCATGGAGCCGCCGGCCGAAGTGGTGGAGGTCGGATACTGCGACCTGATCGGCTCAGGCGACGACCCCAGCGAATGGACTGTCGGCAGCCCGGTTTCGTGGCTTTGCGGCGTGCAGTCCATTCCGCCCGAAACGCGAGCTGTCCACCACATCAGCGCGGCCGAGGTCGCCGGTCTCGCATCCTTCGCGGACACCCGAGCGCGACTGTTCGAAGGTGATCCGGTCTTGTCGGCTATCGTCGCTCACAACCTGGACTTTGAGAACCGCTTCCTCGGCGACCACGGCGCCCACTCGATCTGTACGTTGAAAGCGGCCCTTCGGGTCTGGCCAGACGCCCCGGCCCATTCGAACGGCGTGCTACGCTACTGGCTGGAAGATCGCGGCCTGCTGACCCTGGACCACGACACGGCCATGCCGCCGCACCGGGCCGGGCCTGACGCCTATGTCACCGCCCATATCCTCAAGGCGCTCTTCGCAGCCGGCGCGACCGATCAGGATCTGGTCGCCTGGACGAAGGAGCCGCGCGTGCTTCCGACGTGCCCGATCGGCAAGTTCCGGGGCAAGCCGTGGCCCGAGGTCGACGCCGGCTTCCTGTCGTGGATGCTGGCCCAGCCGAGCATGGAGGCGGACCTGAAGTGGAACGCCCAGCGCGAGCTTGATCGGAGGGCGGGACGATGACTGCCGTCGAGATTCAGAAGCGCGCCGTCAGCAAGTCCCGACGCGACGCCGTGATCGAAGGGCAGGGCGGCATCTGCAAGCGCTCCTACTGTGACGCGCCAGCCGTGGACGTCGATCACATCCTGCCGCTCTGGTCTGGCGGGTCAAACGCCAACGACAACCTCGAAGCCCTCTGCGTCGACTGCCACAAGCAGAAGACGGCGGCCGAGGCAAAGGCGCGCGGCAAGGTGAAGCGCTTGGCTGGCGAAACCGGCACTAATCGCGTTCGCAGGCCCATCCAATCGCGGGGCTTCGGCTCCGTCTCCCGCGGCTTCGACGGCAAGATAAAGCTGACGAAGAAGGCCGCTCGGACCCAGGCCGCGAACGATGGCGCCGCCTCTTCCTCCAACAGGGAGGGCTAGAGGATGGGCGTGACGATCTTGATCGGTGACGTCCGTGACCGGCTGCGCGAAATGCCAGCGGACTCTGTGGACTGCGTCGTGACCTCGCCGCCCTATTGGGGCCTTCGCGACTATGGCGTCGACGGGCAGATCGGCCTTGAGCCGACGCTCGGCGAGCACCTGTCCGTCATGGTCGGAGTGTTCGAAGAGGTTCGCCGCGTCCTGAAGCCGACGGGCACCCTCTGGCTGAACTACGGCGACTGCTACGCCACTTCGCCGAACGGACGAAGCGCGGCCGACACGAAGGCGGCGGGTACGGATGACCGGACGTTCCGCGACAAGCCGTTCTCGACCATCCAGGGCGTGCTGAAGGCGAAAGACCTCTGCATGGTCCCGAACCGGCTGGCCATCGCCCTGCAGGAGGCGGGCTGGTGGGTCCGCTCGGAGATCATCTGGGCCAAGCCGAACCCGATGCCCGAGAGCATCAATGACCGGCCGGCGACATCGCACGAAAAGATCTTCCTGCTGAGCCGGGCGCCTCGATACCACTACGACGGGGACGCGGTGCGGCAGGGTCTCGCCACGGCGTCTGTTTCGCGGCTGGCCCAAGACATTGAAGCGCAGGGCGGGTCCGATAGGGCGAACGGAGGCACGCGACCCGAACGACCAATGAAGGCTGTCCGGGGTCGTTCCACGCATGGTCGTCACACCCTTGGTTCCGCTGTTCCGGAGGCAGAACGTCGAGAAAAAATCCGCGCGGCGGACGTTGCTGGGCCGCGCCATGCTGGTCACATCAACCATACCGGCATCGAGCAGACGCCACGCGGCGAGGGCCGGAACCTCCGCAACTATGAACCGGCGCCCGTTCAGGTCTGGCCCATCGCCACGCGTCCGTTCAGTGAGGCCCACTTCGCCACGTTTCCGCCCGAGCTTGCCGAACGTTGCCTGCAGGCGGGCTGCCCCGCCGGCGGAACCGTCCTCGACCCCTTCGGCGGCGCCGGGACCACGGCCCTTGTCGCTGACCGCATGGGCCTCGACTGCACCATCATCGAACTGAACCCCGAATACGCCGAGATCGCGCGCCGTCGCATCTCGACCGAGCAGGGCATGTTCCAAGCCATAGAGGTCGCCGCCTGATGTCTGACCAGACCATCACATCGCTGATCGAGAAGCTGGAAGGGGCGAGCATCATCGACACCGTCGAGGGCCGGTTGATCCTCCGCGCCCAATCGGAGGCCCGCGTCTGATGGGGAGAAGCAGGGACAACCAAACAACGCGCGGCTGATCGCTGAACTGCAAGCCGTGACACTCGGCATCCACCTCGTCGGCCTGGATCGACTGCCCGAGGTGATGAATGCGAACCGTCCGAGCCCCACCGGAGAAGACAGCCCCGCAAATGAGGGGAGGCGTAGATGGCGAAGCTCACGAAGCCGCAGATCAAGGCCCACGTGCGGGCGCTTGGGTATTTGAAACAAGACAGGCTGACGGAAGAAGAGCGGGAGTTTGTGTTCGATAACTGGCAGGAATCCGCAAATCACGTGAACAGCGCGGCGGGCGCCTTCTTCACACCACTCGACATGGCCTGGACGTTTGAGCTTGAGGTGGGCGGCCCGCGCGTGCTCGACCTATGTGCTGGTATCGGCGTGCTGTCCTACGCCGTCTATCAGCGGCGGTGCTGGGTGAACTCAGGTCCAACGCCGCAGATCACGTGCGTCGAGATCAATCCTGACTATGCGGCTATCGGCCAGAAGCTCCTCCCGGAGGCGACTTGGATCATCGCCGATGCGATGTCAGATCTGGACATCGGCCGGTTTGATTGGGTCATCAGCAACCCGCCGTTCGGCCGCCTGAATGGCATAGGCGATTTTGACCTCGCCATCGTCGAGCGCGCCGAGCGCTACGCAGACAACGCCACCTTCATTCTTCCTGCTGGATCGGTGCCTTGGGCCTACAGCGGTAGGCCCAGTTTCGAGCCAGACAGCCGAAGCGAGAAGGCCAAACGCTTCCGCGATCGAACGAAGATCGACCTGACCCCAAACTGCGGCATCGACTGCTCCGTCTGGGCCGGCGACTGGCGCGGCGCGGCTCCCAAAGTCGAGATCGCCCTCGCTGATTACGCGGAGGCACGTTCGCTCCGCACACCGACTATCATCGCCGACCATCACAATGATGGTCAGCTTAGCCTCTTCGGAGCCGCAGCATGACCGCGACCCAAGCCCCCACACCCGGCCCGCTGGACTGGACCACATGGAGCGGAGGACCGCGCCCGCACCCGCCCGCAACGCGCGTTCGCGTCCGTTACCGCGACGGCACGGAAGACGAAGGTGCGAGCGCATTCTGCGACTGGTTGCACAGCCCACGTCGCACCGATCCGAAAGATGTGGTGGCCTACAAGATCGTCAGGGAAGCCCCCACCGCTCCGGTCAAAGCGAGCGGGTCGGAGGGGAGGCCGTCGGGCCGGGCGGATGGTTGATCCGTGAAAGCGACGGCGGCTGGCTTTGGACCGGAACGCGGATCGCCGCTGTCGCCGCCCTGACCGAAGGCCATGAGGTTGTAGCCCTCCACCCCCAACCGAGCGGCTTCCTGGCGACCTTAACTGACGACCAGCGGGCGGTGGCTCTGGCGCACACTGGCAACGACACGCACCCCCAACCGAGCGGAGAGACGCGGAAGGCGGCGGCGCGGCTAGAAGACCGGCTTAATGCACGTCGGATGAAGGCCAGAGATGAGGCCCGCAACCTTGTTCCTCAAAGCAAACGCGCGACATGGGTTGAAGACAGCCTGTCGAGCGCGGCTGTCGAGGTTCCTTATGCTGACCTTCTCGCCCTCCTATCCGCCCGCTCCGCCTTGGGAGGCCAGCAGGGGGAGTTCCTTGGTCATCTGGTCGCGCCGAAATCTGGTGTCGGCATGGTCTTCGTTCCGAAGGGCGAACCTGTCCCGCTGATGGCCGGTCGAGGCTCTGTGACGCCAGTTTATTCCGGTCCTCAGAACGTCACCACCCCCGCCCGAGCCGAGGCCCAGGACGAACAGCCAGACATCACGCCCTACACCGAAGACCTGAAAGGCCTGAAGGCGGCTATGCAAGCCGAGGCCGAGGACGAAGGGGCGGCGGGGGAGCCTGTGGCGTGGCGCTACAGGGTCAATGGCGAAACACCGTGGAGGCTGTCAGATCAGGAGCCACGAAAAGACCTGGAATGGCCGGAAGTCCAGCCCCTCTACGCCCACCCATCCCCGCCCCCGCCGCCGATGCCGACAGGGTGCTGCAAGACTTGGCTGATCGCGTGACGGCAGAAGTGAAGCGCGGTGCTGACGGTTCGTTTGTTCAGGCCTTGGGTGCGCTTTCCAACATCGAGGCGATGGTTCTCGCCACCCTGAAATCGGAGGGGAGGTAGATGGCCCGCTATACCGCCGACGCGGAGACGCGGGAAATGGGCCGCAAGATCGTTCACTACGACGCGCCTGGCATAATGGGCTGGCAGACATTGTGCGGTCATGTGGATCGCACCGATTACCGCTGGAAAAAGACCAGAGAGAAGGTCGATTGCCGTGCCTGTCTTTCCATCGTCGCGCACGCCGCCGCCCTGAAATCGACCGCCGCGAAGGAAGGGGAGAGTGATGGCTGAGAAGTGGCAATCAATCGGCGGCGCAGACCGAGACATGTTCTTGGTCGGCAAGGACTGGACTGGCCCCGAAAATGTCGAGGCGATTTTGAGCGACAACGACGACATCTTGTCTATGCGCGCAATCTTCACCAAGCCCGATGGAACCCGCATTCTAGCAATCCGCAAGCATTTGGCGCGCTCAGTAAAGCACGTCTTTCAGAAAATGGAGCCCTTCCCTTGACCGCCCCCTCTAACGCGAACACGTCGGGGCTGGAGTTGGTCGATCTGAACGGGCTGCTGCATCAGGCTTGGGAGCGCCTTCACCGATCCGATGCAGACGTACCGGGCGCGCTCGTCGTACTGAACGCCCTGCACGTTGCCCTAGAAGCGCCCCTCGTCACCGCCGCATCCGCTCAAGCCGAGATCACTTCGCTTGCTGAGGCTGTTCGGCGCGCAGAGGCGAACGAAACGATCTGGAGCGACTTGGCAGATGAGTGGAAAGCCAAGGCCGAGGCCGCTGATCGGATCATAGTCCAGCAATCAGCCTGTGCTTCTGAATGGCAGGTCCGAGCCACCGCAGCCGAAGCCCGAGCGGATAGGCTGGCGAAAGCGTTGGAGGCGGCTCGCGGGACATTGGATGCGATTGATTGTCCGCTGACCACAGATCGAACCGTCGCGGGCGCTGCAAAACACGCGGTGAAGCGCATCGACGCCGCCCTACACCCAGGACACGCCCCAATGACCCAGACCCCCACCGATGCGCTGCGCCTGGTGCCTGTAAGGGCCACACCGCAGCAACTAGAAACCGCCGCGTTCAACCTGTCCGCTGAGATCGGCGCGGCAGAGGCCATGAAACTCGGGCCACATATCGAACGGGCATATGAGCTTCTTGTCGCAGCCGCCCCCGCATCGCCGCTGCCAGGGGCGGGTGGCAGGACATCAGCACCGCGCCTCGACAGGAGCGCGTCATGCTCGGACACAAGGATTTCAAAGGCTGGTTCTGCCTCGCGATCTGCAATGCCCTTGGTGAGTGGTCCTACGATGACCGGCCTTGGGGGCAACAGGATGCGCCCGACAAAGAGGCCACCCACTGGATGCCGCTTCCCGCCGCCCCGACAGGTGACGCATGACCGACCATATCGGTGAAGCCACCAAAAAGGTCATCGACCTAGACGCGCTGGAGAAGCTGGCGGATGAGGCGGGTGGGAAGTCATGGACACTTGGAGGTGGCGGATTCGTGGTCGAAGGTGATCGGCCTATTGCCGATTTTCTGGCTCAGACTGATCCCGAAGACTGGAAATCTGCTCCAAGCCTTGGCGATGCATTTGAACGCGCAAAGTTTGTAGCAGCCGCCAACCCCGCCACCATCAAAGCCCTGATCGCTGAACTGAAGGAGGCGAGGGCTATTATCGCCGAAACAGTCGAAGAGTTCGGCTGCACTATAGACCTCTACAATAGGCATGGTCCTCACTGGACCAGCGCAGACGGCGAGATGTTCTACGTTGGCGTCGTTCTTGACCGCGAACCGCTTATCGAAAGAGGACGCGCCTTCCTCGCCCGCAATGGGAAGGGGGAGAGGAAATGAACGACGTGACCGTATTGGACCCAACCCGTTCGGCCTGGGATGTGGCGCACGACCAGCAGCGGTTCGACCGGCTAGGCCTGACGCGCGACAACATCCTTTCGAAGATGGCGGAGGCCGGAACCGAGATCGCAGGCTGGGGCGCCGGCAACGAGGCCGCCGTCATGCGATTTGCCATGGCCGAGATCGTCAGGCTTCGGGCCGGGAAGGGGGAGGGATGAGCGCCGTCGTCCTAATCTGCGCGACCCTGCTCATGAGCGACGGGGACAGCGGCCGGTGCGTGAGCGCCGACGGCGAGCGCCACCGGGTGCGCTTGGCAGGGATCGATGCTGGGGAGGTCGCGCCTCATACCCGCTGCCGCCAGCGGCCGGATGTCTGGGCCTGCTCGCCTGTCGCCCGGTCCACGGCTTCGGCCGCGGCTGCCCGCGCGCGTCAGCTGGCCAGCGCCGGCGCTCGCTGCACCATCGCCGACACCGATCGGTATCGCCGCAATGTCGCGGTGTGCACGGTCAGGGGCCGCGACCTCGGCGCCCAGCTGGTCCGCGAGGGCCTGGCCATCAGCGAGACGAACTTCGAGACCCATACCGGCGCGAAGAGAACGCAGCCCGGAGAGAACGCAGGGGAGTGTGGAGATGAGCGCGGCGAACGATAACGGCTTCAAGCTGGCCTACTCGATTGCAGAGGCGAGCGCGGCGATGAGCCTGAGCGAGGCGACCATCTACGCGTTGCTCGCGGAGGGGCGCCTGGAGCGTCGCAAGGTTGGGCGACGGACACTTATCCCCAGAAGTTCGCTCGAGGCGCTTTTGGCCAACTCGCCAGAAGCGGCTTAGGGCGCGGCTTAGGGCGCAAACCCGAAACGCCCCGCAAATCCAGTGGTGGTGTGAGAGGCTGGCGGAAGCGGTGGGATTCGAAGACCCCTCCGTGCGCCTCCACGACCCTCCACAGGGCCTGAACTCTAGGCCTTGCGGGCGCTGAACTTTCTCCACCTATCTCCACTGACATTGCCGGGCATCGGCGACACGAACTTAGGGCGGGACTTAGGGTGGCGACCGATATTGTCGCTGGGCTATGTTCTCGTTCCGTTCTGGAGGAGCAATGGCGCGCGAGATCAACAGACTGTCGGCCGTCAAGGTGCGGTCGCTGAAGGAGCCGGGGCTGCATGCCGACGGCAACGGTCTGTATCTGCGGATTGACCAAACCGGCGCCCGGCGCTGGGTCTTTGTCTTCTACCTTGCCGGCCGCCGTCGGGAGATGGGCCTGGGAAGCCTGGAGGCCGTTCCACTCAAGGAAGCCCGCGAAGCCCTATCCAAGGCTCGAGACGTGCTCAGGGCAGGGAGGATCCGATTGCGGCCCGTCGCGCGCCGACAGCGCCAGCACGGACGCCGTTGTTCAGCGAAGTCGCCGGCGAGCTAATGGATAGCCTGGAGCCGTCGTGGAAGTCGCCGAAGCAGCGCGGGCAGTGGGAGGCATCGCTCAAACAGCATGCCCCGGTGATCTGGCGCGCGGAGATCACCGCCGTCGACACGGCTATGATGCTGGAGGCCCTGCAACCGATCTGGCTGTCCATTCCTGAGACGGCGACCCGACTTCGCGCCCGGATAGAGCGCGTCCTCGACACCGCGAAGGTGAAGGGCCTGCGCCACGGGGAGAACCCCGCCCGCCTGCGAGGCCACCTCGACGCGCTGCTGCCACGTGTGAAGCGCATCCGCGGTCACCATGCCGCCATGGCCTATGACCGCGTTCCCGCCTTCGTCGAGCAGCTTTCCGGCCGTCACAGCGAGAGTGCCGACGCCCTGCGTTTCCTGATTTTCACCGGCGTCAGGTCGGGTGAGGTCAGAGGGGCGACGTGGGATGAGATCAGCGGCAACGTCTGGACGATCCCGGCAGAGCGGATGAAGGCCGGCAAAACACACCGCGTCCCCCTGTCTCACGCCGCGAAGGCCGTACTCGACGCCATTGACCCGATCGACCGTACCGGCCTGATCTTCTGCGGCGCCAAGGGCGGCAAGCTGTCAGACATGGCGCTCGCCATGGTCATGCGGAAAATGGGGATCACCGATGCGACCCCTCACGGATTTCGCTCCAGCTTCCGGGATTGGGCCGGGGACTGCACGACCTATCCGCGAGAGCTGCTGGAGGAGGCTCTGGCCCACAACGTCGGCAATGCGGTCGAGCGAGCCTATCGGCGGGGAACAGCTTTCGAGAAGCGGCGGGCGCTGATGAGCGATTGGGCCGATCACTGCATGGGCGTCACCCGCGCCGACAACGTCTATCCGCTGAAGGCATGACTCACTATCGGGACGACACGACGCCCGACGACATCCGCCGCGGCGATCAATGCGCTCTGGTCTGCCAATGCGGCAGCCGCGTCATCCCGGCTTGGGCGAAGTTGCCCCAAGCCCAGCGCTTTACGCCACTGCGGGACATGCGCGCCAAGATGGTCTGCAAGCGATGCGGCAACCGGCCCGACGATCGTCATATCCGGACATCAAGGGACGGGCGGGCAGTTGAAGGAGTTTTGGCGATGGCCGCCGGCGAACCGGACCTGACGCTGGAAGAGATAGACGCGCTGATCGACGAAGCGACGGCGCCGAAGATCCTCATCGTGGCCCACTGGACCTGGTTCTTGATCCAAGAGGCCGGCCGGCACCTGAAGACCCGGAACAACGGCGGTCTGAACTATCGGGGTCTCGATGTCTGGATCAGCAGCCGAACGCGGATCGGAACGGAGGCCGAGGCCGAATTTCTCGCGGAGTGCTGAAAGACGAAAAGCCGCCATCCCGAAAGGTGACGGCCTTAGGTCGCGCAACACATGGAACCGGTATCGCAAACGGTCTCGACTCCACAATCGCATAACGCCGTGTCAGGTTCCGGTTCGGAGGACTGGAGCCATGGCAACACGGAAGACCCTCATAAAATCGCGCGCGGGCGTTCGTCTTCAGCGGATTGAGCGCCTGGCCCGGCAACAGGTCATGCAATCATCATGGCGGCTATCGACGTTGCGCCAGAACCAGCCGCGCACATTTGCTGACGAGATTGAAGCTGAAGATGCTTTCGATTTGGAGGTCATCGCTTCGCTGACCGACCCCATCATCATGGATATGCAGCGGCGTGGGCTGCTCGACTGAATGTGCAACCTCTATCGCCAGCGCTCCGGCCCCCAGGCCATCACGGACATGGCCGGTGCCATGCGCTCGACGGTCGGCAATCTGGCACCGGGCGACATCTATCCCGACTATCCTGCCCCTATTGTGCGTTGGGAGGACGCAGAGCGCATCTTAGCATCCGCGCGCTGGGGCATGTCGTCGTCCAAGAAGATGATCTTCGACAATGCGACGAAGCGCGCCGACAAGCTGCGCGCCAAGGGCGGCGAGGTGGACTTTCAGAAAATTCTGGAGTTCGAGCCCGACAGCGGCACGACCAACGTCCGCAATACCAGTTCCAGCCATTGGCGCTCGCATCTGTCGCCGGCATCGCGCTGTCTGGTCCCATTCCCGCCTTTAGCGAACCGGGCCGGGACGCGTCCGGAAAATACCGCCCCATCTGGTTCAAGCTCGCGGACGACGAGCCCGAGCCGTTGGCTTTCTTCGCCGGCATCCACCTCCAGGCCCACACGAGCGTCCGCAAGATCAAGACCGGCATGGAGACGATCGACGTCTTCGCCTTCCTGACGACCGAACCTAACGCCGAGGTCGGCGCGGTTCACCCCAAAGCCATGCCGGTGATCCTGACGGAGCCCGACGAGATCGAGGCGTGGATGACGGAGCCTTGGGACATCGCTAAAGAGCTTCAGCGCCCGCTGGATGACGGCGCGCTGGAGTATGTATGATGGACTGGGAACGCCGCGAAGATGGAGAGCTGGTGCTCTCGGTGCTTCAGAACTTCGAACTGGCGACCTTCACGAATGAAGCGCTCGCCGTGAGGCTCGAATTCGCTGACGTCCAAGAACAGCTTCGCGGCGAAATGGCTCTGTCGCACAAGCAACTGATCATGACACCAAAGGCCGCTGCCGCCCTTGGCAAGCTGCTCGTCGAACAAGCGGCATTGGCGAGCGATGCCGCCGGCGAGGTTTGAACGATCTGGCTGGCCGCAAGGGTGGTGGCCCGGCGCCCTTCGCGAAGGGTGGGGATTCACCGAGCCACCGTGTTCCTACGGAGGGGAACGCATTTTCGTAGGCTGAAACCGAGAGCATGGCCCGTTAATTGGAGTTCATGCGAACGGCGGTCCGCGAGAAATAGTCAGCACCGGCACGTCCGCCCGCCGACACAAAATCTTGTTTTGAGGTGCTCCCCGAACGGTGTCGTCATATCGCTACGACGCTGTTTCGGGGGAAACGCTCATGCTGATGTCCATCGCCTTAGGCGAGACCCTTTACTGGGCGCACCGATTGCGCCGAACGATCATTCTGTCGCCGGCAGTCGCTATGAGCGTCGGGGTGGCGGTGATGGTGGTGCGAAACTGGCATCACCTCAGACATCTCGTCGCTCACTGATGAAAGAAAGCCCGCCCTCCGAAGAGAGCGGGCCTCGATAGCGGAGCCGAGGCTCGACGCTCAGATGGTTTCGGTAGCCATGCCGCCCTCCTAGCCCGGTCGAGGCGGCGGCGGACAATCCAGCCCTCGCATCCCCATCATATCGAAGAATCGGCAGAGCCGCCCGACTTGGGCCGCCAGGCGATCACCTCGCGCCTCAATGGCGATGTCGTAGGCGTCGAGCGCAGCCTCCGAATAGATCGCTTCGGGCTCCAGGACCGGCTTCGGCTCAATCGCCAGATCGGCAGGGCTCGGGTAGAAGGCGCTCTGCGGCCCCTTGGTGGCGCAACCGCTCGCAAGCGAGGCGGACGCGGCGAGCGCTAGGGACAGCATCAGGGAGCGAGTTGACCGCATCGGATAGATCCTTTTCGCGGGCGTTGATGATGGGGGTTTCGACGGAGGCCTCGCGAGCAGCGGTTTCCCGCGCGCCTGACGCCTTCGCCTTGGTCTTCTGTGTCTGGGCCGCCTGCCGGCCCCGCTCGCCCTGTGCGCCCTTGTGAGAGCAGTAGGCGCCGGTCAGGACGAAGGTGGCGCTGATAGCGACGATCAGCCAACCGAGCGGGGTGAGAAGGCGCGGGATGGAGCGGAGGAAGGCGAGGGCGATCACAGCCCGACGACCTTCTTGGCTGCCGCCGTGGCGGCTATGCGCGCATCTAGGCCGTTGGTGCCTCCGTTCACCTTCAGCGTCACGCCCTTCACGTCATCGCGCAGCGCCGGAGCGATGCAACCGTGCTTGACGAAGAAGTTGGCGGCAGCTCTGGCGGACGCGACTGGGTCAGTCCGCAGGGTGTCCGGATCATGCTCGTGCCCGGCCTCGCGATAGTTGGCCCGTCCGGTAATTTGCTTCTCGCCGCCACCCCTGAACCGCCAGCCGTCGCCCGGCTCCGTGTTGCCCAGGTTCTTCCGGCCCCACTCTCCGCCGTAGATGATGTTGGCGATCGCGTTCTGGTGCGCGGGCCGGCCGGGCGCGCGACCGAACTTGCGGGCATCGGCCTCGCTGATCCGATGCCGGCCGAACATCCTCAGGAGGCCATCGACGGAATAGTTCAGATTCTCTTCGCGGGTCGTGAACCCGGCGCTTTCGACGAACATCTGACCCAGCCAGTGGGCCAGGACCAAGCCGGAGAAGCCGTTTGCGGCCGCTGCCGCCTCCAGCGCCTCGCGCGTGCCCGCCGTCGCCTTGGGCGCAAACGTACGGAACCTGTCAGCCGGTATGAGGCCCATGGTCAGTCTCCGGTTGTTAAGGGTTGCGCGCTTAGGCTGCGTCGCATAGCGTGAGAGTTGAGCCTTGCGGCTTGCTCTAGCGGGGAGTTTCAGGCCGGCGGTTCCGCAAATGCCCCGGCCAATCCATTGGGGGACGGATGGGTATGGATCAGAAAAACGTCGCACCCGTCCTGCTGACGATGATGGCTTGGCTAACCGGCCTGGTCTTGGCGGGCGTTCCGCGGATCAGGTGACAGCCACCCCCGCATTCAGCTAAGCCATAAATGTCGCAGCTCGTGCCCGAACTGCGTCAGGCGGCCCGGCTGGGCGAGGACATCAACGGCTGGGCCGCAAAGCCATTGGGGACGTGGAATGGATGACGGGACGCTGGAGCGGCGCGCCATGGGCGCGGAACAGCTGATGACGGCCAAGATCACCGAGTTCGCAGCCCATCTGACGGCGGGTGATCGATCGGCCGCAGAGCGTGCCCGAACCGAGGCCATTGCGGCGCTGGAGGTCCACTTGGACCTTACCGATCAACTGATCACCCAGACATTCGCCTGACGCTGCGCCTCGCAAGCGCGCTCTGGCGAACGGCTGATCCATAGCCTACATGGCCGCCATGATCGGTGAACTTCTCTATTTCGCGCATCGTCACGCCCGCGTCCTGATCGTGGCGGCGGCGCTCGGTTTTGCGTTCAGCCTGGTGTCCGGCGGCGAGGCCGTGGCTCACCATATTCACTGGCGCTGACGCGAACCGGGTTCGTCAGTCGGCACGCGGCGAGGCGGGCGGGACCGGGTCGATCCGGATCAGCCGGTCATAGTCTGGGGCCGGTTCGGCAAAGCCGGTGACGACCTTCTCCAGAGAGCGCTCCACGACCGGCGGGACCGTCTCCGCCACCGCTTCCTTCATGTCCTGAACGTCGGCGGCCCGTGTCTCCGCCCGCCGCACCTCCAGCACCTCGCGCCCATCGTGGACGAACATGCTGATAAGCATGGCGGTCGAGGTCAGGGCGGCGATGACGAAGAACCAGGCGACGGCGTCGGGCACATGCGCGCCGCCGACGACCTCGAAGATGACGAACACCGTCACCAGTGCGACGGCGTCCATGCCGAACCGCACGAACCCGTTGCTGGCGTAGGAACTGCGAACGCGCGGCGAAACCAATTCCGCACGGGCGAGAACGGTCAGTCCAACTAATCCAGCGGCGATGACAGTGACGATGTCGACAGGGGTCATGGGTTGGCCCTCGTGCCGCCCAACCAGCGCAGGGCCAGATCGCGAAGGGTGGCGGGGTTGGACAGCAGTTTGACGGCCCCAAACAGACCAGGCGCAAAGCGCCATGCCCCCATGCCGATCCCGAAGCCGATGGCTCTTAGGTCGGACGGGTTGATGTCAGGCGCCAATCTCAGCGCGATGGGCGCGGCCCAGAAACGGGCGACCAGCGCGCCGACGACGACGGCAAACACGCCCTCGATCACCGCGCGCATGATCTCGCGCGAGGTCGCCGGTTCGGATCCCAGCGACACCACCCCGACGTGGACCAAGGCGGAGACGATGCCCCCGCCGCGCCCGCGAGGAAAATCCAGTCGGGGTCGATCCGGTCCGCCCCGATGACGCCGGCATAGGCCGCCGCGCTCAGGATCAGGTTCAGCAGCGCGCCGATCCCGAACACGGTGAAGGGTTCCGCCACCCAGCGGATGAAACGAGCCATGGAGGTCTCCGATAGTCAGGCCGTGGTGGAACAGCCGTTGGGCGGCTTACGGGAACCGGGCGGGTCCGCGAGGCGCTTGCCTCTCATGGACATGACCACGATGCTTCTTCTGGTGCTGATCGCTGCGACGGTGATTGGCGCAATGGCGCTTCAGTCGCGTCTGTCCAACGATGCGACGCCTGATCATAGAACTAATCTGGCTCTTTGTCGGCGGCATCGTGCTTGTCGTGGCGATGTGGGCGCTGAACGACGCCATCACCAAACGTCCGCGCGGGCCGCCAGCGACAGCCAAGCCCGCACCCGCGCCTCGCGCGTCGCGCCCTTCGATCCATAGGCCGGGATCATGCCCAGCCCGCCCGCGATCAGGCCGCCGCACAGGCCCCAGAACCAGGGCATTTCACGCGGGTCGAACATCCGCCCCTCCAAGTCGTCAGCCCACGAACACAGACAGCCGACGTGGAGACGGCTTCGCAGCGATGTCAGATCGTGACCCCGCGCCGCGCCATGTGAGTGCGCACGTCTGCCACGACGGTGGCGATCTCGTCGGTCGTCAGGGCGACGGAGTGGGCTTGGAAAAAGGCCATGTCGGCATGCCCGGCGAACTGAGTGTAGCCGGAACCAATGCGAAGAAGACCCAGGCTCGGATAGCGCGGCAGGGCTGAGGAGGCGTTCTGCGCCTGTGTTCCCGCCGTTTCGTTGCGAACGATGGTGTCCTCGGAAGCGCCCACGCCGGTACGGTGGATCATCAACGCCCAGCTGCCCGGCGCGACCGTCAGCGTAGCGGGACCGGAAGTGTGGTCCGCAAGCGAGTTTCCGCGCCCGGCCCCAGCTGAATACTGGGTCGCACTTGCGGCAAAGAGCGAGATACCGAAGGTCGTATCGGCCGTCGTGCCGTCAGCTGGCAGCGAGCGGAACGTGCCATAGAACATCGGCCGGGTGGCGTTGTCCGCCAGGGTGTCCTGCGTCCTGACGACCGAGAAGATGGTCATGGCCCGCGCCTCGCGCACCTGGGTCTGCACATAGGCGCTCAGGCTCTTGGTCCGAACCGACTGCGCGCCGATCGAGACCGGTGATCCGACGAATACGGCGTTCGGCTTGCCGGGCGCGTAGTTCTTGGCGACCTTCTCCGGCGTCTTGTTCATGAAGTGGATGGCTTCCAGCCCCCGGCGAACGGGAGCCAGATACTCGACGGCGGTGTCCTCCGCGTCGATGTCCTTGGCGATCAGGCGCGTGCCCATGGGTCGATCTCCTTGTCAGATCAGGTTGGACGCCGCGCACGCGACGTAGGCGGACACGGCGTGGAAAGCTGCGCGCGAGCGCTGTTGATGGGGTGGATGTCGTCGGCGAGATCGGCGGAGAGCGCGCCGGTCGTCGGGTCCGGAGTGGCGGCGGCCAGGGCGAAACCCGTCTCCTGCGTCATCATCGCCCAAGCCGGGCACAGGTACATCTTGGAGTCATTGAGCGTCTTCAGCGCATCCTTCATCGCGCGAACGACGGGGATGTATTCGGGGGCCCACAGCGCATCGCGGCTGGTGGATCGGGGAGCGCCCGGCATGACGCGGATGATCTTGGCGTTCGGCCATGCCGCCCGCATTCGAGCCAGGATGAGCAGGTCGTTGGCCAGAACCGTCTCGTAGACCACGCCCGCGTCGCGATCCCGGATGTCGTTCGTGCCGCACTCCCAGATGATGATGTTTGGCGTCGGCAGGCTGAAGCGCGACTGGTAGAAGGCGAAGTCCAGCACATAGCCGTTGCGGACGATGCTGGGGTTGTCCCCGCCGGTGGATTCCCTGATAAACGGGTTGCGGCCCCGCTGGTCGCCCTTCGACATCGCTAGATAGGTCGCCTCTCCGCCCGGCGCGACTGGGGAGGAGCGGTCGGTGATCGTGTTGGTGTAGTCGCCGGTTTCCCAACCCTCGCGGACCTCCCCCAACTCCCCGGTGATGTCGTCATTGTTCGCCTGGGTCGAAGAGCCGCGCATGGTGCCGATGAAGTTCGGCGCATAGCCCCAGGCCTGGAGGAAGGCCTTCATCAGCGTTCCGCCCTGGCGGTTCAGGATGCTGTCGCCGATCGGCAGGACATTGAAGCCGGATGTGAAGGTCGCGGGGTTGGCGGCCGTGCGGACGACAAGGGGCAGAACCCGTCGAGCGTTCACGACGCTGTTGCGAAGCGAGAGTTCCGCTGTCGCCCCGAGCTTCTCCGTTCGGACCACGATCTCGTCGGCGCCGACACGGGCGTAGGGATTGCCGATGACCGTGCTGGCGATCACGCCCGTGACCACGGCCGCGTCAGACCGCGCCTCCCTGAGATTGCGCAGGTAGATCGGCGTGTCCTCGCCCTGGACACCACACAACAGGCCGCTGAAATACGGCATGGTGTCGGGGACTTCTTCGACCGGCAGCGCGACGCCACTGTCCGCGCCCGAGCCGTCGATGCGGAGCAACAGGAAGCCGTTTCGATCCGTGAAGACCGCGCCCGGCTCCACAGGGTCGCCCAAGGCCGTCAGTCCGGCCAGGAAGGCGCCGCGTTCGTCGACACCGCTGCTGCGAAAGCCTGAGCGATCCACAGCGGCCACGCCGGAGAAGCCGTCGTCCACCTGGGAACGGACGCCCGCCATCAGGGCGTTCCGAGATCCGGCGCGGGCCAGAACGAAGCCGTTCGGATCGGTCGTGACCTGTTCGTCGGCGGCGACTTCGCCCTTCACCAGGCCGGTGACCTCGGTCGCGGCCGCAGAGGCGACATTGGCGCTGGCGAGCGCGTCCACCGAAGCTTGGATGATCGGATCGTCGAACGGCTCCCAGCTGTCGCCGTCCCACCGATAGACCAGACCTGTCTGCTCGACCTTGGCCAGCTGGCCGAGGTCTGCCCCGGTCAAGGTCGGAAGGTCCGCCAGCAGGGCGTAACCTCTGACGCTATTGCTGACCGAGGCGGCCACATCGGCGATGTAATCGACGACCGGCGTCAGGGCCGACCGGATTTCTGCCTTGTCCGGCTCGTTGGCGCCGGATGCCGGCACGCCATCGACGCGGAAGTCGCGGAAGGTCGTAAGAAGGCGAGCCTTCACGGTGGCGGGATCAGCCATCGAGCACCTCGAAGAATTTGGATGTAAGGGAGCCGATCAGTCTCGACGGCTAAGTGACCTGCTGCTCATAGATCGGCGAACTGCCGCCGCCGCCCCAGCCAGGAGGCGAGGGAGGGGATGTCGGATAGCCGCCTGACCCGTCAGACGTCGCCTGCCAGCCGATGAAGACCCAAGAACCAAGCGCCAGGGCGTTGGCGGCGAAATCACCCGGCAGCGCGGCGTAGCCGACATCGCTTCGCCAGAACACGCCGTATTGCGTCAGTGCCGCCAGACCTGTGATCGTGGCGGCAGGCAGGTTCAGCGTTGAGCCGTCGGGTAATACGCCACTGAAGGCGAGAACTGAGATCGTGTCGGAAGTCGCGGACGTGGGGTATGGAACCGACAGGTTGATCAACCTGCGGGCTGGCTCTTGCTCGCCGGGAACGACAGGCGGCTTTTCGACCGGCGGCACCGATGGTGCGGCGGCTTCACCCACGTCGATCTGGGTGTCGGCGAGGACGACATCGAACACGACCTGTGCGTTGGCCATGTCCAGTTCGACGTTCGTGACCTCGACCACGACATCCGCCATGGAGTTCAGTTCAGGGTTCTGGATGCGGATGAAGCGCTCGCCCAAGCCGTTCAGTCCATAGACCGAGCTGCGGACCTGGCCCCGACGTTCAGCCGTCAGTCGCGTCATCTTTCGCCGCGCCAGCTCCATGGCTTGAGTGCCGCTCGGGCACAACGGCAGTTGCAGGGCCTCGGACCTTTCGACGCCGTTCCTACCGTCGATATCGTCTTGGTCGAAGAGCGTGCCAGCCTCGACCTCGGTATAGTCTTTCGCCGGATCGACGAACGATACGACCAGGGCGTTGCAGGCTTCCTCATCGGTCTGGAAGGCGCGCCAGCTGTAGCCCTGGATATGCTCGCCGGTCAGGGCGAAGGTCGGCTCGACATAGCGACCGGCCTTGATGATCAGGCGCCCCGGCCGTCCAGCGACATCCACCCGTCAAACGTGGACAGCAGGGCTTCTCGCACCGCTTGCGGCTCGGTGTTGACCGGATAGTTGCCGGCGCAGCGATAGCGCGCCTCGGTCACGCCGCTGCGGGTGACGATCTGGTCGCAATAGTCAGCCTCGGCCGTCAGTTGATCCAGCACCGGCGCGATGCTTCGTTCCCAGCGGCGTCCGTGGCGATGCCACTCGACGAAAACCAGCCAGACGACCGGATTCCAGCTGGCTTTCCAGGTTGAAGGGTCCGTCCGGCTCTGCGATGGATCGCGCCAGTCGTAGCAAACAGCAGCGGCGACGATGGAGACGACGGGTTCGCCGTTCGGGAAATGTCGCGCGAAGCTCTCGCGTGAACGGTGCTGGGCGAAGATGCCAATAGAGGCGATGCCGTCGCCCCGCGCCGAGGTGGGCCAATAGGCGCCGAAGTTCGGCGTCAGCATGGAATAGTGGGTCTCGGTCGGATTGCCGAGGCGCGTCTGGACCCTCAACAGATCGCCGGAACCGAACTGTTCGCCGGCCATACCTTGGACCCAACCATCCGAGTTCCGGGTGATCAGGTTGTCGTGCTCATAGACAGCATCGACTGACGCCAGACGACCTTCGCAGACGGCGAGCACGGCGCCGTACTTATTGCCGACGGCCTCGCGCAGCATGTAGGCACCCGACATCCTCGACGGGCCGCCTACGGCATGGACGCGGATCGGGCGGGCCTGTTTGCGCGTGACCTTCTGGCCCTCGGGGTCTGGGGCTTGGGCTTGGGCAATAGCCGTCAGACCCATGCTGACGGCGGAATAGAGGGCGGCCTGGGCGCCGTAGTAGAGGGTGGCGGTGACGATGGCATGAGCGGCCGTACCGTAGGCGAGGCCGGTTGCGGCGAACGCCCAGTTGGCGAAGGCGGCGGCGGCGACCGGGATGGCTTGCGGCATTCAGACCCTCCAGGCCATCAGCAGGCGTTCAGCAGGTGCGACCACTAAGCCGTCGCCCTTGATCGCCCAGCGCTCACCCAGGCAGATCGCAGCGACCGTCTGGCCATGAGCGACAATCAGACCGACGTCGCCACGAACCGGGTTTGTCGTTTCGGTCAGACCGGCCCGCTCCGCGCCATCGGACATCAGGACCAGCAGGCCGCCGGACTTGCGGATCAGCCGGTGTCGACCCAGCGCCGTGCGATATCGGCCTCGGTACGGCGCAGCGGGGTCAGGATGGCCGTTCAGGACGATCCAGTCCGCCACGCTCAGCACGCAGTCCGCTGCGCCGTCAGCGAAGGGCTGTCGGGACAGGTCTTCCAGAAATGTCGAGAGCATCAGCCCGGCGCTGGCCAGGTGATTGTCGAGTCGACCGAATAGGACGCGACCCGACTGCAGAAGGTGTCCGTAGGCGACCGGCGCTTCTGTTCGGCGTCGGTGTAAAACGCGAGCTGGGGCCGGGTGCGATCGGTGAACCCAGAGCCGACCGACAGGGTGACGCGCCGGGTGATCTCAGTCTCGGTCGCGTCGCGATCCACAGCAGGCACATCGGCCGTACCGTCCCACAGCCAGGCGATGTCATCCACCGGCTGCCAGTCTTCGTCGAAGAAAACGACCCCCACGTTGACCGGCGCCGCCCGGACTTCGGCCGCGTCATCATCGGCCAGGGACAGGGTGATCTCGTCTGCTCCGTTGAGCGTGAACTCGACCCGTTCACCCAGCCCGCCAATCAGCTGGCTCAAGGCCGGTATGTCGCCGACCAAACCAATACCGAGATACGTCCCGCCGTCCTGATCGACGTCGTCGGCCGGCAGATCGTAATCGCCGACGCCCAGCCAGGCGCGGACGTAGCCCTGCGTTTTCGTCTTCAGTAGGAAGAACAGGGAATAGCGCGGCGCCTGGAGCGCAGACATCGCGGCGGCTTGCGTAGGGAGCATAGCGCCTCCGGGACTCGACTTACCGCCTCATCGCCAGCAACCTGCCGGCGATTTGGGGAGACGATCATGACTGACGGGTTTGCGATTGATCCATTGAGCTATGAACTCGATGAGATCGAAGCGGTGGAGACAGGGGTCTGGAAGGCGACGGTGAGGATGGTCTTGCCCGAGACGCTCGACGAGGTCGGCGTCGCACATCATGTCTCAACGACGGTGCGGTTCAGATACCCAAGCGACGGAAGCGCTGCTGGGCTTCTTCAGAAGGCTCACGAGAAGGCGATAGCAGTCCTAGGCGCCGCTTCTCGCGCAACAGGCACGCAGTCTGCGGAGACGCTGCTGGCTCGGTCGTGGGCAGCGGCTCGGAGCCGGGACGAGGATTGATCTCGGGCAGCATCAGAACGCCTCTACCCACATGGCCTTGGCCACCATGATTTCCCGGCCGCGCTGGGCGTCCAAGCCATCAAGGAAGTCGTCGGGATTGGCCAGCTTGCAGACGCAGCCGACACGAAGGAAGTTGATCTCTTCTCCGACCGCGACGGCTTCGCGCAGCGGAGGGCGGATGGTGATCTCATCCCCTTCAACCCGCGCGACCCGATAGCGACGCGTGCCCTTCGTTGGATGGGTGATCGAGAAGTTCTCACCGCCCTGGATCACGCCCGCAATCATGGCGATGGTCAAAACCGTGGCGCGCTTGGGGGCTGAGACTGCGACCGTGGCGCCGGCCGGGGCCGAGGCATATTGCGAGCCGTCGCCGAACGCGGTGCCGTCGCTGTGCGGAACATCCGGCAGGGACAGATCACCTGGAGCAAATGGCTTCTCGCAGGACCACACCACCATTTTGCCGATACCGGCATCAAGGCAGGCCTCGATCGCCCGAACGGCTTTGATTGCGTCGCGGCCGTGAACTAGGATTTCCTGCTCGCCGACCCACAACCCGCCGCCATCGGTGCGGGCGACAGGACTGGCGCCTTCGACAGTCACCCCCGTTGATTGTGACGCCCCGCAACCGCCAATGCTCCCGGCGCGGGGTGAGCAAGTCCCAAGGCCAGAAGTCCATCAGGTGCGGCCCAGGCGACGCATGGACTGTTGAGCCGCCGGCGCACCCTTACGGGCGATGGTGGTGGACGTGCGGATCGCGGTTGCCGAACCGGAGGCCACCTTCTGATTTACTTCGGCAAGGAGATCGGCGGTCATAACAGCACCCCTCATGTCGAAGATCGTCGGTGCCGAGCGACTGCCCATCGCCTGGACAGCGTGTGCCGGGATGACGTCTGTGCCCGCCGGCAGGTTGGCCAGGATTTCGCCTGCATGGACATAAGCGAGCCCCCGCCGAAGTTGCTGACGCCGCTGGAGAAGCCTGGGATCCGAAGCGCTGACTTGATTGCCAAGAAGATCGAAGAGCCGACGCCACCGCCACCCCCGATCCGCCAAACAGCATGTCTGCGAGCGGTTCCGTGATCGACTTGCGCACCGCGATCGCTGCCAGGTCAGCGAGGATTTGACGCGCGACATTGCTGAACACCTCGCCGAGGCTCCGGCTATTGGTGATCGCGTCAACCAGTCCGTTGTTCAGCGCGTCCAGGCCACGCGCCGCGACGTTCTCGTAGGCCTCCGAGATTTCGTCAGCGGATTTCAGGCTTTCATCCCGCCACTTCTCGAGCGGGGTGAGGTTGTTCCTGATGACGCCGTTGCGCTCGGCTCTGTCGATCCGGCCATTGGTCGCCATCGCGTCGTCGCGCTGAGCCTGGGTCAGGTTTGGGTTTCGCTCCAGCTCCAGGCGAAGCGCTTCACGCCGCTGACGCTGGGTGATCTCCAGCAAATCCAGCTCAATCCGCTGACGTTCCTTCGCGGTGCGAGCGGCGCCGGACTGAAGGGAAAGCAGATCGGCGGTAAGGCCTGAGAGCAGCTTCTCTGTCGCCAAGCGCTCGTCTTGGATTTCGCGGAAGGCGTTGTCGGTCAGCAGCCCGTCTTCCAGGGTGTCGGCCGAAGCGTTGGCGGCATCCAACTGTCGGCGCTCGGCAGCCTTGATCTCGCCCCGGTCGGTCTTGCTCTGGATTTCCGCGTCGCGTGCCTCCCGGTCCATCTTCAGCTGCTCGCGAGCAATGTCGTAGCGCTGTTGAGCGGTGAGGATGTCGTCTTCGGCGACTTGGAGCAGGCGCTGGCGAGCGCGGAAGATTTCCTGCTCAACGCGTTCGGCGCGGCGGGCTTCACGTTCTGCCGACCGATCGACGCGCTGGCGGCCGGGCGGGATCGTCAGAACGTCAGAAAGACCGTTGCGGGGCGTTCTGGGCGCGCGAGGAGAGACGCCGAACGCGGCAACCGCCGACTGATCGATTGGAGTCCCATAATCAGGAGGCTGTTCCCAGCTCGGATATCCCCGGCCGCGCGGGCGGTGCGGCCTGAAAATACGCTGCCGAAACCGCTCTTCAGTGCCTGCCAGCTATTCCCGCCGACAACGTCCTCCACGAAGTTGTCGCCGTACATGGCGTTCGTGTTGGCTTTGAAGTTGCTGAACCGCTCGATAAAGCTGTTCAGCCCGCTGATGGCGTTTGCGATATGACCGGTGAAGGTGAGCACTTCATCGGACAGATCAATGAAAGCCCCCGCCATTTGAATGCCGATGACCTGAGCCAGGTCTTCCATCTTGCCTTGAGCCTCGGCCCCTTTTCGGATGAGGCTCTCGTCCATCACGAAGCCTAGGGCCTGGGCTTCGTCGCGGAGGCGGGCCACTTCATCGCCGCCGGTGCGCAGCGCTGTCGCCAGAGGATCTAGGCCGAATGAGTTTGCCGCTGCCGCGCGGCTAGTTTCGCTTTTGAGGGCGGTGACGCGGTCGATCACCTCATCAAGCAGTGCCTCCGTGTCCTTGAAGCGCTTGAGGTCTTCAGGCTCCAAACCGATGGAGCGGAACAGCTTCACATCACCTTTGGAGAGTCCAGACGCTGCGCCTGCGGCCTTGTCTGCGAACCTCTCCAACGCGCCACCGACCGCAGTCGCGTCTTCTCCGGTCTTTCTGGCGACGTACTGCCATTCCTGAAGAGCGGAGGCCGAGATACCGATACGTTGAGCCGAGTTGGCGAGCGTGTCGGCCATCTTCAAGCTGGCTTGCTGGAACTGAAGGGCCATGGCCAGACCGGCAGCGAAGACAGCCGTCAGCGCTGCAATGCCTGCGGCGATACCCTTAGACAGGCGTCCCAAAGACCCGCCGACGCGCTCACCGGCCTTGTTGGCATCGTCCTCCATTTTGCCGGTCGCGATCTTTAGGTCGCGCTCAGCTCCAGCTAGGTCAGCTTTGAACTTGTCCTTAGTGGCGCGCAGCTCGAACGAGGCTGAGCCAACAACGGGGCTGTCGGTCATAAGACCTCCAAAGAAAAAGGCCCGCCGAAGCGAGCCTTTAAGAGATTGTTGGATCTTCGCTGAACTAAGCAGCTGGCACTAGGTGAGCTCGGACCGCGACGTGATTTTGGAAGGCGTCAGCAACATACGATAGGTAGTCGAGCACGACCTCCGACAATTGCTTAATATCGGCCAACTGGAGGTCGTTGGCCCCCTGCTCAAAAGTGCGACGTCCATGAGCAATCGCGTTTCGGCGCTCGGCGAGAAACTGAAGAGCCGTCATGTCGCCGTACTCAGGTTTCGGCGAAATCCGGACCCACATCTCGGGGGGCATGTTGATGCGGATGTTTGCTCGCCGCATGAAAAGGGCAACAGCCTTATCGTCCCACGTGCCCGAGGGCTTCTTGAGCAGTTGAGGTCCTAGGGATGTAGTGCTCAGCAGCTTGGCGGATGATGAGAAAATTGTGTCGAGCCGGCCGTCCTCACCACCCTCGACCATTCGTCCGACTACCGTTTCCCGCAGCCATTCCTTGAGGGAGTGGGACGTCCAGTTCCGTGGTTCGGATGCTCCGATCGCCTCGCCGAGAAAACCCAGAGCTTGAGTGAGGATCGCCTCTTCAATGTTATAAAGATGAATGATCAGGCCAGATTTGATCGTATTTATATGTCGAGCAGATAGGCTCACTGTGCCGAGTGACGATACCTCCTCAAGCATCATTCGATCTTCAAGAGCTTTCGCGAGAGCATAATGCCCATCAAACTCTTCTCGTCGGTCGGCGAGGGATGAGGTTAGGGTTGTCATGCCGCATCCAAGAGGATTGACCGCACGATCTCAATCCGACCTTCCAGCTTGCTCCTGACGTTCGCACTCCCGGAAACCACCACTTGATCGAACGACTGCGCCTCCATCCGGGCCGCGATCTCATCCTGTCGGACGGCCAGATCCTCTTGTTGGCGGAGTGCCAACGCTGATCCAATGGCAATCGCTTCGAACCGAACGCGCGGAACGCTGTTAGCGGTCGCGTTCTTTCGGAACCCGTGGGGGAAATGACCGGCGACGAACTCTAGCATCCTAAGGAATTCGGCACGCATGGCGTCAACCACTGCGGCATCGTCGGCGGCTGCGGCGTTCGCTTTGCGCAGGTAGTCGTAGAGATACTTCTTTGGACGGTCTCGGTAACCTGGGAATCGTCCTTCTTCCGTCTCCCACCCGTCGAGATAGGCGAAGAAGCGGGTAGTGAGCTCTTCACGTTCCCTTTGGTCGACTACTTTTTGAGACATCGGCGTGGCAGCGGCCAGCTCTTCGCTTTCGGCGAGTTCTCTGATCAACTCCGTCACTGGGCCTGGCAGCGATCCGCGGCGGATTTCAGCTTCGTTTGCTGTAGTACCTGATTTGTTGATCCGCGCGAACATCTCCGCCCGCGTTGACGGATCTGTGCTTGTGTCCAGCACGATCGTCCGGACCGTAACGTCTTCGAGCTTGTTCTGGCGATCTGTCGGAAGTTCGCTGAACGTGAAGCCGTTGAGCTCAGGCAGCAAAACCAGATCGGAAAGGCGAAGGTCTTCCTTCAGGAAGGCTCGCATCGCCCTCATCCTTTGTGAGCCGTCCACGATCTCCATTCGGCCGTCAGGCGTTTGGTAGAAAAACAAAAACGGGATCGGCAACCCGACCAACAACGACTCGATGAAAGATGACTGCTGGCCTGGGTGCCAAGCTAAGTTGCGCTGATATTCTGGGACGAAGAACCGGCCGGTTACATCATCTTCAAACCGGGAGACGTAAATTGATATCGGGTACTCGGATACAGTAAACTTCACCTGCCTTGCGACAGATGAAATAGCCGCTTCTGCAGCAGCGATTTCTGCCGGGTCTCGTACCTTCTTCTTCGCCACCAGAATCTCCCCTGCGCGCAGCGCTAAGTGTCGCTTCCGACTAACTGGAGTTGTTCGAATTTCAAAGTGGCTACGAACTTAGAGGGTTGGCGTCCTTGATGTGGGATGAGATCGCCCGTCCAATAGCCTCCCCAAGCTTAGGTGGCACCGCGTTGCCAATCAGCATGCCGACCTTGGCGAAAGTCGGTGTTTCACCGTCTCTCAGGAAGCTGTACTCGCGCGGAAACGACTGCAAAATTGCAGCCTCGCGAAGCGTGATCGCTCGGTTTTGTTCAGGATGGCCGAAGCGTCCGTTGCCGTAACCGAAACACTGAGTGGTCATCGTCGGGGCAGGGTCGTCCCACGTCATCCGCCCGTAAACCGACGGATAGGTCTCGCCCGTCTCCTTCGTGTGGCATTTGGCTCGGAGATCCGCCGGCCAATCCCGCCAGGTTCCTCCAGGCTTGGAGGCCTTTATGCGCTTTAGATTGGTCTCGCTCAACTTGCACGCCACATGGAGGCTGTCACCCTTGGCTGCCTGACCAGCATTCAGCGCCGGAAGCGTGGCGATAGCTGATCGGACGGTGATGGGAAGCTCGCCGGTAGCCGCTTTGGGCACATCAATGGGGCCCAGAAGTGAGGCCACCAGAACTAGGCGCTTCCTGGACTGGGGGACCCCGTAGTCGGTGCAGACCACTTCGTCCCAAGCGACATGGTAGCCGACAGCCTTCAGCCCACCCACGAACTCCTGCCAGATAGGTTTCGCTGCGAGGCCTCGGACGTTTTCCATCGTCACGATCTCAGGCCGGACCTCTTCGGCCAGTCGAAGGAACGAGCGAAGCAAATCCCAGCGGCCGTCCGGCGTCTTGCGAGCCTGGGAATAGGTCGAGAACGGCTGGCATGGCGCGCATCCAGCGAGGACGCGGACGTCGGCACCAGTGAACCAGTCCTGCAGGTCCGACGGGGTGAGTTCAGCGACGCTCTTCTTTTCGAAGTGACCGCCGCAGTTCTGTTCAAACGGGTGTTTGCAGGCTGGGTCGAGATCGACGCCCGCGGCTATCGTCAGTCCAGCTGTCTTAAGTCCAAACGCAAGTCCGCCGGCGCCGCAGAACAGGTCTACGACTTTCACGATCGGTTCCCGATCTTTCGGGAGGTTTATGGTCTCCGCCATGATGGTCGGAGTAGCACGTCCCATGATTCTGTTTAGCCCGCTCATTGCGCCACCCGCGAGATGGCTTCGCCCTGTTGCACCGCGGACTCGTCAGAAACGGACGTATCGAGAATGAATTTCCTCATGCAGCCCTCACGCTGGGCTCTAGTTCCTTCGCAAGGCGCGCGAGGCCTTTCGGTGTCACACGGCACTGCGTCACCACCTTCTCGCTACCGTCCGAGCGATGAACCGTCGTGGTCTTGTGCTCCAGCAGACCGCTGGCCAGCTTGTCCTGGTACGCCACGTCCCCAGCGTTGCCGACCCGACCGTAAATCCAGCGGTGCGAACGCAAGAAGGCGAACAGCACCTTGGGTTGGATTTGCAGGGTTTTCGCCGCGTCGGTGATGCAGAGCGAGCCTTCCGCCGTCGCGATCCGGTCGAGCGCGTCAGCTTTGGGCGTCAGGTCCGCGATCTGGGCCTGCATCTCCATCTTGTCGTTTGCGTAGTCGGCAAGCAGGAGACGAAGGTGCGACGGATTGTTCAGGTCGATGGTAGGTTTTTGTGCAGTCCGCTCCAACTCCTCCCATCGGTCGATGATCCTGGCGCGAAGCTCGACGCTGTAGCCGGACACTAGGATCAGGCATTCACGGCGGGGAAGATTGAAGCACGGAAACTGTCTCCGATTGGCCCCGAGATAGGAGCCCCCAAAGTTGGGGGCTGGCGTTTGTAGCTCGTCCAGCATGACCTTGATGTCGCGCATCACGTGATCGTGGCGCTTCCCGGTCAGCTCGGCGATCTCGACCGATGACATGGTCTGCGGTGCGCCGTCCGCCTCGACTGCCAGGAAGGCGAGGGGTTCGCGTTTGGTTAGAGCCACCATCAGTTTACCCCCTCTAGGAAAGCGGCGATTTGTTCGACGATGTTGTAGCCGTCGGCGTCGAGGTCACAGGCCCGGAGGTGCTTTAGGTGCCGCACCTTCACAAGCAGGTCGTCCCGGCTGCGAGCGGGCGTCTTGGCGATGAGGCGCTCATAATCCCAACGTTGGCTGCTGAGCGTGTCTACCTCGTCATCGTCCATGCACCCTTTGATGCGCTCGTCGATGCTCTGGGTCATCCGCTCCCAGGTCGCGAAATCGCTGGACGCGGCGGCGGCGACGGCTGGAATGGCCGCGATCACAACGGCGGCGGGCGCTGCGGCGAACAGATTGCGGCGGCTCAGCATGCGACCAGCTCCGCAGCGGGAGCCGGGCGGGCCGGGACATTGGAGACGATTGCTGGAGCGTTGCCGCGACCGTTGAAGAAGCGGGCGAGATCGCCGAGCGGGTAGGGAGCGGACACCCAGCTTGGGTTCAGCCGGGCAGGCATGGTATGGGCTGCGGAAGCCATGACGTGATCCTCGTTCGATCCGTTGCGGTTAGGCCCGGTTCAGAGACTGCAATCTCTGGCCGGGCTGTCCGGTTTGTACGTAACCTTGCGTCCGGTGTCAACGGGTGTTACGGACAATACGTCATGACCGATAAACCGACCTCTTCCGAGCGCTTCGAGATGCGCGTCCCGTCCGATTGGCTGGCCAAAGTGGACGACTGGCGACGAACACAGGACGACCTTCCGTCGCGAGCAGAGGCTATTCGGCGGTTGGTCGAGAAAGGTCTCTCTCAGAAGTAAGCGACCACACGATTGCGGCCGCCCATCCTAGGAATGTCCAACCCAGGAGCAGGTTGAGCGCAAAAATCGGCAGCTTCTGACGGTGTTGGCGATGCAGCGCTATCAGCGTTGGAATAAAATACAGCGCCAGGGCGATAACTGCGAAGGTCAGGTGACCCCCGCTGATTTCGAGCGCGCGGCTGGCGGACAGAAGCACGATCACCAGCAGAATGATGGCAGCGATCAAAGCCGTCTTCAGATCGATGTTTCTCATTCGTCACTCCCGAAAGAGCGACAGGCTAGGCGTCGAGAGCTTCTGGCTCAACCCGCCTTTGTGTCGGGCGAAGTCTTGCCTTGTGGGAGAACTGCTGGCGCAGATGGCGGAGCATCTTCCTTACCGGCTTCCACCTTTAAACGAAGATCGCCTGCAACAAGCCACCCAACCACCAGCACGACCACAGCGATAACGCCACCTACAACCCAGGCCGCGCCCCGAACAAACGAGACTTTTGCCCTCACGTCGTCAACTTGGGTTTCAAGCTTGTCGACCGTCGCCTGAAGAGCATCAACCTTTTGCTCAACTCGCGAAAACGAGCCTTTCAGCTCGAACATGGCCTGAAGCAGGAAGCTGTGGCTACCGGCAACTTCCGGCGGAACGGATTGGGCGAAACGGTCGTCCGGCGTGACCGACCTGCCATTATCGGCAGTTGGCGGTCTAGCCATGAGCAGGAGCCTCGATCTTTGCCTTCATCCAATCCCATATGTCGACCGGCGCACGGCCATGGTACGTCGACATGCCGATCACGACGGCCGAGTTAAACTCGCCTGAAGCAAGTCCGATAGTCGTTGAAATATCTTGCGCCGTGCCGGTTGCAGCGATCAGCGTAGCGCTGTCGCTCAAGTTCAAGACATTTCCCGGGTAGCTCTGGTGGATGCGCATCTGAAGCGCGGAGTTTGGGACAAGGCTGACGACGACGAAGATGTTCATTGCCGGATATGTGGTCCTACGGAGGGCGTCCGTCAAACTCTCACATCATTGCGAAGGTTTCTCAATCGGGTTGTATGTCCACGATCTCGACACCATAGACGCGCGCGATCCGGTTGAACTCGGCGTCGGCCATCGCCTCGGCGTCGGAGGCCTTGCCTGTCGGGTCGAAGAACTCGCGGAAATAGTGCTGCGGCCCTGACAGCGTCGGCTCCCGCTCAACGGCGAGACGGGCGACCATCCACCCGGTCCAGAGGGCCGAGGCCGCTTCACCGCGCCCGCGCTCGGTCAGGATCATGCCCAGGCGATAGGGCGTCAGCTTCCAGAACTCGGCTTCGGACAGTCCGCCTTTCAGCGCCGCCCGAAGAGCCGCCTCCACAGCGTCGGCCGGCGCGTCTGAGGGTTTGCGGGGCCAGCTTCGGCGGACCTCCCGGCCGGGCCGTATTGGGCAAGTTCCCAAGCATCCCAGCAGGCTTTCATGCAAGGCGACAGCGGGTAGACGGCGACAGGGGCCCCGATCACGTCTGCCTTGGTGATGGCGCCGGCGGTCAGAACCTCCAGCAGATCACCGAGCGCAGACGACGCCCCGGCACGGCCCTTCTGGAGCACCTTGAAGCGATCCAGCAGCCAATCATGGCCCTTGGCGTCCAAGGCGGCGAAGGTCAGTTGCAGGGCGACCTGCCGCTCGTCTGGGAGCGACAGGCGCACAATGCCGAGGCGGGCGTCGTTCATGTTACGGCGTGACCGTGGTGCGGGTCGGCTTAGCGTCGGGGGTCGCCGATACGCTGTAGGTCACCACGCCGTTGACGGGGGCGGTCAGCGACACGGTCGGGACGCTCTTGAACTCCTGGGCCTTGGCACCGCGCAGCAGGCGGAAGCCAATCGGCTCGTTGTCGTCGCAGGCCTCATGGATGGCGATCTGGGCTTCATCCGTGGGCTCATCGTGCATGGTGAAGGTCAGGGGCACGTTAGGCCGGGCGCCCGAGATGCTTTCCTGCGTGCCAGGGGCGGTGTCGAAGTCGGTGACGTCGATGCGGTTTTCGGAGAAGCCGAGGCCATTGGCCACGGTGACGCCGGGAACGTTCGTCCAGTCGGGCGAGCCGTCGGTGCCGAGGTTGACCTCGACCTTGATCGCCCCTTGAGCCAGATAGGCCATAGGTCAGTCCTTTTTCAGTTGGAGCCGGAGCTGAACCCGCCGACCGACCAGCGAGGGGTCAGTGGTCGGCGCTGCAACCGGCCCGGTAGCGGTCGCGAGAGAGCAGGTTCCGTCCTCGACCTCGATCTGTGAGGCCTGGAGGTGGAAGAGGTCGCGGATGTCGCGGCCCAGCGCGTCGATGGCGGCTGTCGAGCCGGTGTCGCGAGCGTAGAGGCGGACGTCCTGGGTGATGTCGCGGATGGTCTCGGAGAAGGTGCTGGCGTCGATGTCGCCCGATGGCGCGGCGATCACCAAGGCGGACTTACCCGTGAACTGGAAGTCGTCGGGGGCACGGTCGTTGAAGATGGCGGCGCGGCCTTCGAATACGTCGAGGCGGTCGATGATCGACAGCGAGCTGTTCAGGCGGGCGAAGATGGCGGCGGTGCTGTTCATTCTCTCGCCCCCTGACGAACGCCTCGGTCAGCTCGCGCTGGTTCTCTTTCGCCGGCACATCCATGAAGGGGCGCGCCGCAATGCGCTCGGTGCCGTTGTGCAGGGGCAGGGCGTAGGCGGCGTTGGCGGTGACCGTGCCGACCTTGGCGTCCCCGTCGTCGCGGATGGTCGGATCGGCGTTCGTGTTGGCGACGAGGTTGCCCAGGTCGCGGGCAGGTGGCTCGCCGGGGGCTGAGGCCTGATGCTTCCCGTATTGCTTCCCGGTCCCGGCGCGGTTCAGCACGTCGGTCTTGAGGATGCGCTCGTATTCCCCGAGTGCCGGTCGAAGGCCAGCTTCAGCCGCGCGATCCGAAACGGCATCGATGGCGCCGAGGTCGAGCGTGACTTTCGCCATCGGGGTCTCCTATGACGACCGGATGTCCGAACCTTTGAAGCTCGTCATCGTCTCGCTCACCGAGCCGCGCCAATATCTGACAGCAGGCAAGGAATGGTCGCCGGATCGGAGCGAAGCCGTCGAACTGGACTGGCGCGAGGCCGCTGAGATGAGGGC
The DNA here is from genome assembly GCF_027886425.1 of Brevundimonas vesicularis. Taxonomy (NCBI): domain Bacteria; kingdom Pseudomonadati; phylum Pseudomonadota; class Alphaproteobacteria; order Caulobacterales; family Caulobacteraceae; genus Brevundimonas; species Brevundimonas vesicularis. Next base: position 1,776,427 of record NZ_CP115671.1, read on the forward strand.
GTCGCTGCCGAAGGGCGTTCAAGCCGCTCCGGTGCCGGCGAAGGACGCCTAGCGCGCCTGCAACTCGGCTAGGGCGCCGGCCAGGTCGCCTGTCCGCTCGATGACTTCGAACGTGGTCATCAGCAGGCCCTTGGCGGGGTCTGGCGCTGCGATCTTGTGGCCCTTCGCTGGATGGATGCCGGACGGCAGGCTGGCGGCGAGGACCAAGACGCGTCGATCGGTTGCAGGTATGCCCAGCGCGACGCGGCGGGTGTCCTTGTAGCTGCCGACCAGGGCCTTGCAGGGGTAGATGGTCGCCGGGCCCGTGGTGTAACCGCCCTGGCCATCTGGAGTGCGGGCGCCCGGAACAGTGAGGGAGCCGTCTTCGAAGTCGTCTCCGAAGTCTTCCAGCGCCTCATCAGCAACACCGTCGAGGATGCTCATAGGGGCCACTTCCTGATCGCGATGAACTCGTCGCAGCGGCAGGCCACGATCTCGGACGCCGGCGCGCCGCGTGAGGTGTCGCCGGGGAACATCATCTGGGCGCCGCTCGGGCTGGTAAACGGCATGTCGAGCCCGCGCACCTCTTGCCCGTTCATGGCGTCGTGAGTGTCGCGCTGGCGTCCGTCTTCCGTGGTGGACCAGCCGCGCACGATGTCCATGACCCCGACCCGGCCATCGTCGACGAGTTGCTGGAACGCCTCATGCTTGGCGGCGCGGATGGCGGGCAGGCCTTCGGTACGCGCGATGACCTCGCCCCGAAGACGGACCAGGCGGGCGGAATAGTGGGTGACGGCCGTGCGGGCGGTCTCGGGCGGGACGGGCTTGCCTGTCTCGATGGCGCGGACCACGGCCCGGTCATAGCGGCGATCGCGCTGGTTCCGGGTCAGATAGTTGCGGAGCAGGGCAGGGTCCGTCGACGCCAACTCGGCGCGGGCGGTGGCGACGTAGTCACGATACGGACCAGACAGACCGATCAGGCCGCCTTCGCGGTTTCCGGTGGCTCGGCTGATCCTTCCGACCAGATCCAGCGCGATAGACCGCGGGCCGGCGCCGCGCGCCATGCCGTCGGCAAGGAAAGCGCGGGCCTGATCGATTTCGCCCTGGGTCAGGCGGGTGATGAGCGTGGCGGCCGTCTCGCGGATGATCGCGGCGGCGCGCTGGTTGCCGGGGTCGAAGCGGAAGCCGATCGACACAGCGGCCGGCATGGTGGCGACAGCGCCTTGACCCCCGGCGGTGAAGGCCTCGACCAACTTGGCTTCCAGCGGCTGGAACGCGGCTCGGTCGATGTGCAGCGCCTGCATGGCGGCATCGAGGTCGCGGCGCTCCAGGGCCAGAAGCAGCTTCTGGAACTCAACCTCGCGGGTCAGGTCTTTCACTGCTGCCATGAAGGCCTGGGCGACCTCCGGGCCATACTTCGCCGCCAGCTCCCGGAAGAGCCGTTTCTGAGACGGGCGTCTGGCCATGTTTGTTATGGCCGAAGCGCTCGGACGTGGGTGGCGGACTCGGCCATGGCGTCGAGATAGGCTTCGAACTGCGCTCGGGCGACCTCGCGGAGGCGCTCGATCTCAGCTTGCGGCTGATCGTTGTAGATAGCCTTCTGCATCAGGTCGGCCGTCGTCACGACGTCGAGGATGATCTCCGTCGACATCTTTGACGGCATCCGGTGCGCGGTTTCGCGCTGATGTTCGGGATCGTTCGCCACAGCCTGGACAGTCGCACAGGTCAGCATGTCAGCCAACCGCCCATAGGCCGAGTGCCGCCGGAGCGTCTTCTGGAATGAGGAAGGGGGCGAGCAGGCCTTCGACGGCGCTCAGCCGCAGCGTGTTGTCGGTGACGGCGTTGCCGCTGCCCTCGAAATATTCCTTCTCGATCACGTCCACCTTCTTGCGCTTCAGAGCGCCTGAGTTGGCTGCGGAGATCGAGAGCGAGCCGGGCTTCAGCGCTTCCTGGATGGCCGCATGATAGCTGGCGATGATGACGTTGCGCGGGATCACATCGGCGGCGACCGGCGTCTTCCATGCCGTCGCGTTGATCCGGGGCCAGGCGCGCTCCTGGTCGATCCCGCCGGCTGGCTCGCCGCGGAACCGGGCCCCGTAGAGGCCGTCGAGGTAGTCGCTGGCCCTCTGGCGCAGCTGGGCCACGGTCAGGTCTCCGGTCGAAGTGGAATAGCCGTTCTCGGCCGCCCACTCGGTGAACCCTTGGTCTGATCCGTAGCCCGCCACGTCTTAGGCCTTGGCCTGCGAGGCGACGAACGCCTGCTTGTCCTCGTCGGACAGGGCATTGAAGGCATCGGCGTCGGCCTTCGAGATGCCTTCCAGCAGCACCTGTTCGCCTTGGGTGATGTTGAACTTGCCGCCGCCGTGATGCTCGGCCTTCAGGGCGCCGTCGTTGTTGACGCCCTTCTTGCCCTTCCTGCCGCCGCCGATCGCGACGAATCGACCGCCCCAGGGGTGGGGCTCGACCGGCTGGCCTTCGTCGTTGACGTCGAAGTCGGCGACATCGAGTTCGGTGCCGACCGGGATTTCCTTGCCTTCGCCATCGTAGATGCCGCCGGCGGTGACGCGAATGCGCATGGAGCGCTCCTTTCCTCGCGATGAGGGAAGGGCCCAGCCGGAGCCAGGCCCCGCCGGGTTAGACCGTGGTCGAGGCGAAGACGCCCGACTTGCCGTTGTAGTCGCCGCGGATCTCCAGCCCCATCGCGCCCATGTTCAGGAACTGGTAGTTGTCCGTCGGGTTCAGGCGCGTCATCGCCGTGGTGTTCACGGCCATGCCGATGATCGGGCGGATGTACCGAGCGTTCGGCACGAAGCCGAAGAACTGGTTGCCCGTCAGGCGCCACGTCACCTCGATCTTGTTGATGCGACGGTTGCGAGCGACGAACTCGCGGATGGTGCCTTGCTTGAAGCCTTGGGCGTTCGAATAGGAACGGTCCCAGGCGCGGGCGATGTCGGGGCTGATGTAGAGGTTGACGGCCTCGGTGATCAGGTTGGCGTCCAGCATCGCGCCGAAGGGCCCGACGAAGAACGCTTCCAGCTGATCCGGGGTCGCCGTGGTCAGGTCAATATTCGCCCCGCCCGCGCCGATGTTGATCAGCTTGGTCAGCGGCGACGTGCGGATGCCGTAGCCGGTGTAGCCCTGGAACTTGATGGTGGTGTCGCCGTCGAGGGCATAGCTGGCCATGTCGCGGTTCAGCTTGTCGATCGAGCCTTCCTGGTCGTCAGTCAGAGCGTCGAAGTTCTCGGACTGCAGGGTGTTCCATTCCCGCCATTCGCGGCCGTAGCCGTCGGCGAAGATCGGAACGACGGTGCCGGCGTAGTTGTAGACCGTCTTGTCCATTGCGACCGGCACCTGGCCCGACAGCGAGCGGAACACCGGGTTGGCGGTGTCCGAGGCGGTGCGGGTCATGTGGACCAGCTTGCCGATGTTCACCGGCTTGGCCAGCGGCATCAGGTCGGCCATGAAGACGCTGCCGCCATCGTCGCGCAGGACGCGGGTGGTGATGGTGTCCAGCTCCAGCCAGGCGTCGCGCGGCAGGACGGCCGAGGCGTTGGTGACGCCCGACATCTCGCCGTAGAGGGCGGCGTGCTGGTCTTCGACCCGGTGGAAGTGTTCGCGCGCCACGCTCAGCTCGCCCCACCATTGCTGGTGCGGGCGGGAGTTGGCGACGAGCTGTTCGTCGAAATAGCGCATGTTCGCCCTCCTTAGGCGGCGACCACGTTCCGGCCGGCTTTGCGCGCACGCACAAGCTGGTCGGAACCGGTGTTGTTGTTGAAGGCCTCTTCGGCGACGAAGGCGACGTTCTGGCCCGTGGTGGCGAGGACGAACTTGCCGGCCGCGCTGGTGGTCAGTTCGGCGCCGCGAGCGACGTTGGTGCCGGTCGGGACGCGGATGTTGAAGAACTGCTCATCCAGCGCTTCCATGCCAATGACAGTGTCGCCGGCGGGCCAGGCGTCGTCGGTGCCCTTCAGCGCCAGGTAGTTGTCCTGAGCGATGTAGAGCTTGTCGCCGCTGTTGGCGCCCGCGATGGCGAAGGCCGAACCGGACTCCACCAGGGCGATGCCCGGCAGGACCGCAGCAGCGCAGATACGCTCCTGGACCTGGGGCGTGACCTCGGTGACGGGGCCGGCGTAGATCTTGTTGAAGCGGGGCATGTGCTTAGGCCTCCATCTTCGTCGCGGCCGGTGCCTTGAAGGCGGGCTTGGCGGCGTTGGCGCCCGGCAGTTTGAATCCGGGGGCGATCGGGGCGGCCTTACCGGGCTCAGCCTTGGGAGCCAGAGCGCGGGCGGCGTTCAGGGTGAGTTCGCCGGCGGCGGCCTCGTCCATGATGTTGCCTGCGACGATCTTCTCGCGGAGCGTCTTCAGCTCCGCTTCTTCCGTCGCCTTGGCGCTGTTGGCCTGGGCTTCCAGCTGGTCGTTGATCGGCTTCATCGCCGTCGCGACCGCGTTTCCGATAGCCGTCGCCAGCGTCTCGGGCTTCAGGGCCTCCGTGAGGGCGTCAACCTTCGCGGAAAGCCCGTCGAATTGGACCTTGTCCATCTCGTCGTCCTTCATGTTGGTGGTGGAGGTTTCCCGCCCGGAGCCGAAGGCCTCGGTAAGTGCGGTCATGATGCGATCCATGAGAGAAGCGCGCTGCTTCTTCTCCAGAGCGCGGACGGCGCTTTCGACCGCCCATCCAAGTTCGCGCTCGGCCTCATCGCTGAAGACCGAGTTGACGACCTGGATCTCTTTGCCCGCCGAGTTGACCATCATGCCGACGCCCTGATCGGGAGTGGCGGCGCCGTCTTCGTCCAGAAGGATGGCGTCGTGGTCGAACTCGATGTCGCGAGCGGTGAACTTGTAGGGAACGTCGCCATTCGCGGCGTCCATGATGGCCAGCAGGCCCGTCGAGGTATGGACCGGATCGCCGGCGTCGATAGCCGCCAGCACGCGCTGGCCGCCTTCGGATTGATTGGCGCGCTCGACGTCGATCACCTTGTCCAGCAGGACCCGGCCGCCCTCTTGGCGCACGTTCTCGTTCCAGGCGCCGATCCAGCCTTGGTTCAGGCCTTCAGGGTCGCGGGCCGAGAGGAACTTGCCGTTGACCGACGGGTGACCCAGCGGAGCAGGTGTGCGCTCCAAGGTCTTGAACGACTTGGCGATCTCGGCGGCGGGATAGAGGATGTCGTTCATGACGACGTCGTCCGGCAGGGTCGCGGAGGGCACGATGATCACGTCGCGACCGTTGCGCTTCTCGCGCTTGATCGCCGCCGAGTTGGCCAGGGTGCGGATGTTGACGCGGACCTGATCACCGGCCGTCAGGCCTTTGTTGACCAGGAAGGCGCGCGTCGGCGCTGCGGGCTGATGCACGCGGGCCTCCTTCGATTGTGGGTGGGTCAGGCGGCCGGAGCCGGCTCGTCTTCGGTCTCGGGCAGGTCCAGGGCGTCCTGCTCTTCGTCGGGGTCGGGCTGCTCGTCCCGATACTTCTCGGCTTCCTTCAGAGGCTCGCGCCCGGTCACGCCGCGCATTTCCTCGGTCGTGAAGACGAACTCGCCGGTGTCCTTCATCTTCTGGTTCACGTCGGCCATCTTGTCGGCGAGCGCGACCTTGGCCTCCTGCGAGGTCTCGGTCAGGTCGGACCAGTCGAGGTTCCAGTCCTTGTCAGCGAGGATGCCGAAGCGGACCAGGCGGCGAACGATGTCCATGATGTTGGGGATGACGATGCCGGTGCGGCGCGCCATCACGGTCTTGTTCCACTCTGTGGCGTCTTCGGTGCTGGCTCGCTCGCCCGACTGCGACCCGACAAGAATCTTCAGTGGCATCGAGATCGAGGCGGCGTAGGACTGAAGCGGCGCGGCCCAGAAATGCTCCGGCGAGGGCAGGGAGACCTGCATGGGCGTGGCGGTGATGCCCTGCATCAACAGCGAGGCGTCGAAGCCCGCGTTGAAGTCCTTCACCTGCTCTTCCATCTTGTCGACGACTTCGGACACCTCGACGTTCATGGCCTGGGCCATGCTCGTGATGTTGGCGTCCTTGTCGATCTGCAGGCTGAGGCCTGACTTCGCGTTCTTCCAGAAGCCCTCGCCGCCGGCGCCGCTGATCTTCTCCAGCGTCAGCAGGTCGTTGTAGCCCGGAGCCAGGAACGACCGGCCGTTGACCGATCCGTCCTTGGACCAGATCACGACCCGGTCGGGGTGGACGTTGAACTGCCGAGGCTGAGAGGTGGAGCGATCGACGGCCGCCTCTTGGAAGGCGAACATCTTGGGCTTGCCGTAGGTCTTGGCATCGTTCTGGTTGGTGTGCCACTCGCTGATGGTCAGCTGGCCTTCCCAGGCTGGGATGATCTCGACCAAGCCCTCAAGGCCGCCGTTGACCCGCGTGACAGGCTGATCGAACGCCCGGTCGTCCGCCAGCTGTAGGATGACGCCGGCATAGGCTCCAACGAGGCCGCGCCGATCCGCCTCGGCGAGTTGCTGCCAGACCCGCAGTTCGGCGAAGCGCTTGCGGATTTCGCCTTCAAGCCTGGTCTCTGGCGTGTCGTCGCCGTTGTCGCGGGCGAACTCCTGCAGCCAGGGCGCGTCCTGCCAGGTCTTGGCGACCGTCTTGTCTACCCCTGCGCTGCCGAGGCCGGTGCGGGTGTAGGCGTGATAGGCCAGTTCGAACGTGACCTCAGCCGGATAGCCGAAGTCCTTGTAATGATCATGCTTCGCCGTTCCGAAGAAGCCGGGGAACATGCCCTGCAAGGTGCGGGTCGCCCGGTTCACGAGCATCTGACGCGCGCTCATCCGCGGTGCCGGCTCTTCAGGAACATGGCGACGGTCGATTGCGGTTCGACCTTCAGGTTGGTCACGGCCCAGACCAGCGCATCCATGCGGTTCGGCGAGAGGTCGCCCTGATAGCCGGCCGGGGTGGTCATCAGCATCTCGGCCTCCATCAGCGGGAACTGCTCGCGGTGCCTGACCCGCTTCTGGTCGTAGAGTGCGGCGACGGGTTCAGCGCGGACCTGCTTGCCTCGGCTCGCGGACACCATGACGACGCGAGCTTTAACGCCGCCGGCGCGGAGCGTGCTCTCAACCATGTCGCCGCCGAAGTTCTTCTCAGCGACCACGCAGTCCGCTTTCCAGCGATCGACACACTTGGCGGCGACCGTGGCCCAAGCCATTGGGGATGTAGCGGGGCAGGTGGCGTCTTCGAGGATGATGGCGCCGTCGCCGTATTCGGCTGCGACCACGATGCCGACGTCATCGCCGCCGCCTGAGGGGTCAACGCCAACGACGACGCGGCCCCAGTCACCCTCAGATGCGTTGCGGCCCTCGCGCCACGCCTCGTCCAGCGCCTCTCGGTTCCAGATCGCGCCTTGGACCGACGGCATATACGCGCCGAGCCAGATCCAGGCGGCACGCAGCTTGTCCTTGAGGAAGTCCAGCTCCATCAGCTCGCGCAGAGCATCGGGGAAGAACGGGTTTTGGTCGAAGTTGATCTTGCGGACGATGGCCCGCTTGGGCTTCACCGGGCCGCGGAAGAAAACGTCGATGGGGTCGGTTGCCAAGCGCGGGTTCCAGATCGCCCAGAGCTCGGAAATGATCGTGCGGAGCACCGTGGGGATCAGCACGTCCAGCGAGGCCTGCTTCACCTCTTGGGCTTCCTCCAGGATCGTCAGGCCAGCGCCTTCCAGCGACTTGATGCCCTCAGGCTTGCCGCCCTTCCAGAGGCCGATGAACATAATCTTCTGACCGCCGAGGCCGACAAATGTCCCGTCCACTTCCCGGAAGTAGGTACCAAGCAGGCCGAAATGCTCGAGCCGGGTGCGGACCAGCTCCAGCGACGACTCTTTCAGGTTCGCCATGACCTCCCGGAGGAAGACGACGCGGAGCCGAACGGTCGTGACCGTGTGAAAGATCGCGGCATCCACGACTGACCAGGACTTCGCTGATCCACGACCGCCATGCGCGGCCCGGAATGTGTACGACCCAAGCGGCCGATCGGTCAGATACCGAAAGGCTGGGATGGGGTCATAGATCACTGGCCGGTCTCGTAGTCCTCGTCGCTCTGCGTAGGCGCGGGACCGGATGGGCTGGTGACGTATGTGACCGTCAGCGAGCCGGCGAATGCGGCGTCCATGTCCACGGCCTGCCTAGGCTTGCCGTACCCTCTATCGAGGATGGCCGACGCTGCAGAAACGCGTGCTGCCGGCGCAGCCTTGGAGTTGTTCGCCACAGAGATCAGGACTTCCAGCGCCTTCTCAGCGTGTCCCTTCGCCATCTCGGCGATGTCGCGCTTGGCCTGTGACACCTGACCGGGTTTTCGGCCCGCGCCGGGTCGAGCGCCGCCGCGTTGGGCCATGATTTGATTCCGTTGAATGTTTTTCAGTGCTTTCCGTCGGCTTGGCGGCGGGTGTTGACCAGATTGCCTATGAGGACGGCAGCAAAAGCATTTTGATCTTTCGCCAGGCTATACGCACGCATCATGGCTTCCATCTGTGTGCCTGGAGTGCCAGCCTCAAGAATTGAGCGAACGGCGGATTCGGCCAGTCGCATTGCTTCGGATGATGAGCTCGACATGGCTACTTTAATCCACGATTGCCCTCATTGTGGCAGTCAGAAAATGGCGTTCCAGATTATCGGGGTGAGAAGCTTGCCCGATCCTCCTGGGCACCTAGGGGGAAGCTCTATCCCGTCCAGGGAAGCAACCGTCGGGCTTCAATGTCAGCAGTGCTTCTCAGGTGCCGCCGCGACAATCCGATATTTTAAAAGCACGGTCTCCCACGAGTGGTCCATGCAGCTCACGGCGTTGTCGAAGGAAGGATATTCTGTACCGAACGGGAAGTGGACGCTTGCAGAATTTGGCCGGCAGCCAGTGCTCCGCGCGTCCCGGAATTTCTACCGCAAACTGTAGAGCGATCATTTGTTCAGGGAGAGACCAATCTTGGTCTCCATGATCACGATGAGGCGGCCGCTACCATGTTTCGGCGAGCGCTGGACCTCGCGTTGAAAGATAGGTTTCCCGATCTGAAGGGCGATCTAAACAAAAAGATCATCAAACTAGCTCAGGACCACGTTATCCCCCAATCGCTTGCCGACTGGGCGCATGAAGTCCGCGTCATCGGCAATGACGGGGCTCATGATCTCGAAGGATGTACTCACGAGGACGCCGTCGCAGCTCGTGACTTTGTCGACGCCGTTCTCAGATACCTGTTCTCTCTGCCCGGCATGATCGAGGCGAGGCGGTTGGCCGACTGAGAATAGGCTCTTCCAAACCCAGCCAGCCATTGCCGAAGCGCCGCACTTGGAGGGGTTTCGGCCACGAAAAAGCCCCGGCCGTTGCGGGTCGGGGCTGATCGGGCGCGTCTTGCGCTCTTGGCGTGTGTCCGCGATTAGCGTTCCGGTGTCAACCGCCTACGATCAGGGGAGGGATCCCAGGTTTGGCAGATTAGCCAACCGACCGATGCCCAAGCCTTGATAGTCGAAGAGCCGGTTGCTGCGCTCGCCTTGCATCATTTCCGCAGTCTTTTGCTTGAACTGATCTAGGCTCTCCACTGCAAGGATCGGGCGCATCTCGTTGAAGAACGTCAGGGACTCAGCGCGTGCAAACAGAGGGAACGGGCTGAAGCGACGGGCCGCATAGACGAGAGAATGAGGGTACCAGTTACTGGACGGGCTACGGATAGTATGAAAGCGGAGATAGAGTATGAAGTCCGCCTGCATCAGCGACTCGAAGCTTGGCACAGAACCCTCAGGGTGAGCTTCCTTCAGGATATCTGCCTCAAGGCTGATCCGGTTCAAACCTAACCTCTGGTTTCGATGGTCGAGGAGGCGACATACTGACGGAATACAGTGTAGTCAGACGTCGCCCGACCGGCGCCTCCATTATCTTCATTGACCAGGTAAGGCCGTCGAAGCGCGGAGTCCACGAGATCAAACCTGCGCTCATCCAAAGCCAGGGCGATGGCAGCCAGAAATGCGTCATGTGCCGCAACCTTGAAGGGGTCGAACTGATGGGTGTTCCAGTGGGTGACGTCAGGTCCTCGCCACATCAGCTGCCCGAGCTGCTCATGTATGGTCAGCACTCGCTCCCATAGGTCTCCGTCTGCCCCGAAACGCAGCACAGTCGAGACGACTTCCGCGAGCTGCCTCAGGTAAGGACGGATAGCGTTGATGGACTGCAAGATGGCTTCGTCGAATGGTTGATCTGTCTCCTCCACCGGCGTCAGCCGCTTGAGTTCGGCTATGAGAGCATCGCCATACTCGCGAAGGAGTCCCGATGCATTTCGCGACCCTTGCCTAAGGGCTTCCTCGACGCGACGCGCACGCGACTGAGTTCCCGACGCAACAGGTGGGGCATCCAACACGGCTTCGGGGATCGACCCGAGCTTGGGCTTGATGTGCTGAGGCCTATTGATCAGCCACCTCAGCAGCTGCTCGTAGCTGGCTTCGAACTTGTCCACAGAACGGAAGTCAAAGAATATGCGACCTTTGTAAAAGACGGGTACATGCGCGTTTCCTTCGCCGTCTTCGTCCGTCATCAGCGCCGCGAACTTGTCCTGCGCCCCTTGCTTATATATTTCCGGTGAGATGATCTGGCTCTCAGTGCCTACGCCGCCTGATCGGTTATCTGCTTTCTCAACGTACGTCTTGTCGCAGATCATAATCACCTTGGTAACAGTCTTGTCCGTCACCATCGATTCCATGAACTGATAGGCGTCGTGCCCTGGCTTGAGATCCCACTTGTCGAGAATCACGTCGACGCCGTCTTCCCGTAGACGGGTCGCAAGGTTGATCACCCACGCTTCATGCGTAGGTGACGACCAAGAGTATGAGATGAAGGCACGGATAGGTGCCGCAGCATCGGTTTCAGGCATGGTTCCAACGTAAGGTTGATGGGAGGTGCGCTTACGCCAACTCATAGGCGATAGCGGCACAGTCGAGCGCCGCGCACAAGGCGTTCGTTGTCCGCGCGATCACTGATCCACTGTTGGTGAGGGCGCGCAGATTTGACCCCTTGCCCCCGACCTCCCGCAGCGCCCAAACAGCTCGGCCGATGCGCTCCACGTCCGAGCGACCGAGGGCGCCTCGAAATGTCGGGTCCTCCGCCTGGATCATGGCTTCAAGGTCGCGGACGAACTCTTCCCGCTCCCGGCGTTTCTGTGCGAAGCCGTCCCCACCCCTCACGATGTTCCGGGTCTGGTCGAGCGCGGGCGGGGTCAGGCCGTTCTCTGGGTCCAGCAGCTCATAGTCCGCTCGGTATCGAAGGCCGGCCGAATGCTGGGTCCGCGAGATCGAGTTGGTGGTGAGCAGGGTTTCAAGCCCGTCGCGATGGACGCGTTTGGTCTTGGAACTAGTCCCATCCGACGCCTTAACCGTGACATCCTCCAAGAAGACCTCTCGCACCTGCTCCAGATCGGCCATTTCCTTGAACCGAGCGGTCACCTCCTGGACCCGACGACGCTGTCGATCTCCCGGTCCAAGGCTTCAAGCGCGAGGTGACCCGCTCGGCGCGTCGCCAGATCGGGTTGGCCAATCTTCCCTTGGGCCTCGGCGAACCGATAGGCTTGGCTTTCGGTCAGGACGTGGCCTCTGATACTCACCGGCGCCGCGTTGTCGTTTACCGCCGACGGGTGGTTGTCGTTGGCCCCGATCATCCTGGGAGCGGAGGGCTTGGCGTAGCGGCCCTTGCGGAGCTTCGCCTTGGCTTTGGATTGCTTGCTCATGCGGCGGCGTCCTCTGGCTGGCTGATATTCTGGTTGGCGGGCTCCCACAGAAGCTTATTCTCGGTAGGGTGTTTGTCGGAGCGGCGCCGCGATGGTGTGTTCCAGCTTCGACCTTCAACTTGGGCGACAACGACCCATCCGGCGGCGCGGAGTGACGTTCCGGCCTCACGGGCCAAAGTGTATGTGCCGATCCGGCGGAACCCCAAGGCGAGCGCTGCGCGTGCGCATTTCCCAAGTAGGAACGACGGTGCGTTTCTTGCGCCATCCACGACACAGAGACGGGTCACCTCGGCTGTAAGCCCGTCGTCGCGATGGCGGGCGACCGGACGACCGACAATGGCCACCCCGACAAGATCGTCGCCGACAAAGGCCCCGATGCTGAACAGGTGACCGACCGGCGGCGTGTGGTGGCGGTGATGCTCCGCAACGAACGATGCCGCGTCGGCGAACTCAATGCGCTGATGACGCAGGGTCATGCCGCCGCTCCTCCTTCAAACAGGTCAGGCTTGGGGGTGTCGTTGGCCGCAGCCGGGCTGAACCCAAACTCGGCGAGGATAGCTTGCGGGACGCGGCAGCCGGGGGCGCCAGGGGCCGGGCCAGCGTCGTCCTTGGGCCAGTAGCGGTTCTGGCGATACTCGCGGATCCAACGCCGCCAGCGCTCGTCGGCGGGCTGGGCCTGGGCCTGGCGCTGGGCCAGCGAGGCGACGGCGGTCTTCGGCGCACGCTCGATGGCCGCCGCGATCCAGTTCCGCCACGCCGCACGCCAGTCGGCACAGCGCCGGTCGTTCTGGGCGGCGTGATTGCGGAACCGCTCGGCCTGAGCCGTCACGTCGAGGTTCGCTCCGGCTGCTCGGGCCTTCGCTTGCTGCTCGGCGATGGCGTCCGCTGTCGGAAATCCATCGGGGATCGGCTTGGACGGCTTCCGCCGAGAACGGCCCTCGGGGGTAGGGGGTATTATATTCGCGGGAGGGTGTGGGTGGTTGGGGGGTCTGGGGGAAGGAGGGAGAGGGAGGGAGGCTCCTTCGTCCTGACCGTCAGAAATGACGTCAGTTCTGACGCTTTCTGACGCTTTCTGACGCTTGCGCTCTTCGTAGCGCGCCTGGCGTTCTGCACCCTTCGTGCGCTGGCGAGCAGCATCGCCACCCTCGGCTTGGGCTTCGGCGACACGAAGGATCTGCTCGGCGGTTAGGCCGAGGTCGACGAGTTCACGCAGGGCTGAAAGGCTCAGGCTCATGACCGCTCCGTGTTGGTGATGAGGTCGATTTCGGCCCGATAGTCCTGGGGCTCGCTGCCCTCGGACCCGTGGCGGTTCTTGGCGATGATCACGTCCATGCGCGTGCGCAGGCCGGCGACCTCCATTTCCCATTCAAGATGGGCGTCGGTGTGCGCCTTCGGCTCGGCCTTCTGCAGGTAGTAGACCTCGCGGAAGGGAAAGAGGACGGCGTCGGCGTCCTGCTCGATGGAGCCGGATTCCCGAAGGTCGGACAGCATCGGCCGCTTGTCGTCCCGGCTCTCGACGGAGCGGTTCAACTGGCTGAGCAGGATGATCGCGATCTTGGCTTCACGAGCCAGGGTCTTCAGGGCGCCGGTCATCTCAGCGATGGCGCTGGCCTCGTTGCGGCCGGCGAGGGCGGGGCGGCGCATCAGCTGCAGGTAGTCGATGCCAATGGCCGCCAGATCGCCACGGCGTTTCATGGCCCAGACGGCGCGGCTGACGTCTTCGACGGACACGCCGGCGCGGTCGCGGAGCCAGAGGTTCTTGGGAATGGATTGTTTCGCGCGGTGAAGGGCTTGCAGATCGAAGCTCGTCAACGGCTGGACCTTTGCGATGTCGGAGAAGCTGACGGGCTGGTCTTCCTCGACCGTCAGACGCGACAGGGCGCGGTCGTTCAGCTGGTCGGTGTCCATTTCCAGCGAGAAGCCGGCGAAGAGCTTGCCAGGGTTCCGCAGGGCGGCGCCGTAGAGGACGTTGCCCAGCAGCGCCGTCTTGCCCATGCCGGGGCGCCCGGCCATAACGATGACAGAACCGGGCAGCAGGCCGCCGAGGCGCTTGTCGATCGATGACAGGCCGGTCTGGACACCCTTGGGCTTGCCGGTGGCCACTTCCAGCTCCAGCCGGTCCATGCGGGCTTGGGCTGCGTCCCACGCGTTCACAAACAGGGCGTCTTCGGGGCGGCGCCGCGTTCAGCCTCTTCAAGCTCAGCACGCGCCTTGGCGACGGCCATATAGCCGCTGTGCTCGGGGTCACGGGCCGAGGTCAGCGTCTCCGTCGCCATTTTGATCAGGCGGCGCCGGACGGCTGTGTCCGCGATCTGCTCGGCATAGGCGCGGATCGTGTTGGCGGGTGGGGCGGCATCCCAGAGACGACGCAGATACGGCAGGCCGCCGAAGTGTTCGAACGCAGGATCCGGCGCCAGGTCGTTCTGGATGGTGGCGGGCTCAGCCAGCTTGCCGGCGGTGATCAACCGACCGACCAGGGCGTAGATGCGCTGATGGTACGGCTCAGAGAAATCCTCTGGCGTGACAAGGTCGTGGACCTGCCTGTGCGCCTCGTTGCTGAAGAGGAGGATGCCTAGCAAGGCTTGTTCAGCCTCTAGGTTCAGAGGAAGGTTCGAACCCTCGTCTTGGTCGCGCGGGTCCATCATGCCGCCTTCTCCGTGAAGAGAGGGCCGCAGCGGATGGTCTCAGCGCGGGCTACAGCAGCCTCGGCATGGCGGGTGAGCAGTGCAGCCGCCTGAGGGTAGCGCTTGGCCCGAGCCTTGGCTTCCCGACGCAGGGTGTCGGCGTAGAACAGTTCGAACGCTACAAGATCGCGTCTATTCATGGCGGCCCCCATCGTTGGCGGCCTTGGTCAGGTTGGCGAACGCCTGCTCCGCGGCGGCGCGCCGGATCGGGCCGGTGTAGATCGAGACATGGGCGAAGCGCCCGAAGGTAGAGGCGGCGCCCTCGGCGTCGAGACGGGCGCATAGGGCATCCTTCACGGCCGAGAGCACGCCCTCGCAATGCAGGACCAGATCGGCGTCGCTGATGCCTGCGATGGCGACGGCTGTGGCCATGCGCGCATCGGCCCTCACCTTGGCGTCACGCGCCTTCTGAGCGGCGGTGCGGCGGTCCTTGTCGATCTGGGTCAGGACGCGATCGGAGAAGTCGCGGCGTTGGGGACGGGACATCAGGCGGCCCACCGACGGTTGGCACGCTCAAGGTTCTCCTTGGGCTTCGGCTGGGTGATGTCGCGGGCGAAGGCGCGCTGGGCGTGGTCGAGGCAGTAGGAACACTTCTCGATGCCCTGATAGATCGGGGCGCCACAGGCCAGCTGGTCGGCCGCGCGGGCGGGCGTCCCGACGGGCCAAGCGCATTGACCGAAGCTGCGACCGACCATGGGGACCGAGTTGTCGTTCGCCGCGTCGATCGTCCGCTTGATGATCAGGCGGCCGGCGGCGGCCTTCTCGGCGCGCTGCTCAGCGGTGCTGTCGGACTTGGACTTGGACAGGTCGAAAGGCTGCGAGACGGTGGCCTTCGGGGGCTTGGGATGCTTCGGGGGCGAGGCTCGCGAACGGGCTTCACCTTCGCGGTCTTGGCAACGGTCCCGGGCTTTGCGTTCGTCTTCCGGCCTTCGCTCAAGCCGTGCCGGTGAACCATGCCGATCACCATGTTTCGGGTCCAGGTCGGGCCCATCAGCCGGGCGATGTTGCTTGCCGACTTATTTTCCAGCCACAGGCGTTCGACGTGCTCGACAGTCTCGGGCGTGTGGAGCGCATTGCCGCGCCGACGGTCCCCCAGCCCGAAACTCTTTCGGATGCTACGGACGCTGGTCTCGGATATGCCGAGGCGGTCGCCGATCTGGGTTCCGCTCAGGCCGGCTTCCCATAGGCGGGTAAACTCGGCGCGGCTTACTTTGGCGAAGATGTTCATGCGGCCCTCCCGGCCGTGAAGTTAAGGGGATCCCAGCGGCCGGCGTCGCGGGGGAAGCGGGTTTTCACGGCGTGGAGCCAGAGACCGAAAGCGTCGGCTTCGTCGGGGACGGCAGGGTTGAAACCGTAGGTCCGGGCGGCGCGGACCATGTCGTCCTTGTCGGCGCGGCCGGAGCCGGTCAGGGCCTTCTTGACGGTGACCGGGTAGACCTCGCAGCACTCGATGGCGGCGCGGACGGCGACCATTTCAGTGATGCCGGCGAGGGCGTGGAGCTTGCGCGTCACATGCGGCGTCGCGCTGGACGCCAGGATGGGCGCTTCGAACAGGAGAAGGCTCGGCCCGACCTCGCGGACCTTCAACGTCAGCCAGTCCTCAAAGGCGATGAGGAAGGAGCCGACGTCCTCGCCGGTCTTCGGCAGGCGGATATGACCGATCGCCGGCAGTTCGCCGGTGTCAGGCTGTCCGAAGCAGAAGCCGGTGCAGGTTGCGAGGTCGAGCGCGAGGTACATCAGGCTGCGCCCTGAACCGCAGCCGCAGCCAGATCATCGTTGGCGGCCGACTTTTCGAACTTCTCAGCCAGTCTGGTCTGGGCCCGGCGCCAGCCTTGCGAGAAGTCCGGGACGTGGGCTGGCAGCACCCATTCAGGCGGGATCTCGTCTTCGCCGCGCAGGCCCATGGCATAGCCCTGGGCTTCGGCGTCGACGGAATCACGGGCGGCGTCGCCCAGATTGAACAGGTCCGGCTGGGTGCCGGCCGGAAGGCCCGCCCAGGTCCGCAGCTTGGCGCGACGCTCTTCCTCGGCCGTCAGGTCGCGTCGGCTGGCCTTGCCGTCGTCCAAGATGGCCTGCAGTTCCTTGCGCGAGAAGCCGTCGGCCTTCGCGGTGCGGAACAGATCAGTCAGGGCCTGGGCCTCGACGTCCAGCGCAGCCTTGGCGACCGCCTTCTTGGCCTCCTGCACACGCAGCTTGTTGATGTGCGACAGGAAGACAGCTTCCTCATCGCGGTTGGGGATCGACTTGGGTTCGCCGCCGTCAGGGCTGGCGCTCAGCTTCTTGGCCATCTGGCCCTCCATCAAGACCGCTCAACGGGGCGGTCTGTCCCGTTGGTCAGCGCTCTCGCGGGTGCGAGGCGAAGGTGATCAGGTCGGTGACGCCATGGGCGAAGGCCTGGAATGCGATGTGGAGGCGGTAGAGCAGGGCGCCCATCAGGCAGGCTCCACGACAGGCGCGCGGGTCGGCTCTTCAAAGTCTGTCGCCGTTTTCAGCCATGCGCTCAGGTCGCGACGTTGAAGCTTGCGAAAGAGTCTCGGGCTGAAATGACCGTCTGTGTGAACGGAGTTGGGCTTCCAAGCTTTGATGCCGACCAGCTTCACCCCAACGGTTTCACCGTGCATGTTGGCGTAGTTCTGCCCCTCGCCATCCACCAGCAGCGACACTTCGCGGATGGTGTGAATCTGACCAACTGCGATGAAGCGGCCGGACTTTGGTCCAACGGCAATCACCTGCACTTCGTCGCCCGGTTTGAAGTCGCACATTAGGCTGCCCTCCGATCATCAGTGGCGTTCTCGGCGGCACGGCGCACGGCGCGGACCCGCTCAAGCGCTTCTTCGGCGTCGCGCTCGGCGCGGCAGATGGCGTCCAGATCGTTGGGGGACAGCCGGTCGTCAGCCAGGGCCTCACGAACGGCGGTGACGACGTCCATGCTCTCCTGGGCGAGGTCGAAGGCCAGTTCCTTGAGGCAGCCCGTGACCTTCGTCGGGAACATCCGGCGTTCAGCGATGGCGCCGGAATAGACCGGGCCCTGACCCGCGTATTCCTCCAGCGCGTCCATGACATCGGCCGGCATGGTCGAGGGGTCTTCGGGGTTTTGATAGCCGGACAGGGCCGACTTGCGGACCCGGCAGGCCCCGGCCGCCTCTTCCAGGCCGCCGCATTGGTCGATCAGCTCGCGGGCGAGCCGGGCGTGTTCACGATGGCTGAGCTTGTTCATGTGCTGCGGATGTTCCGGGCGGGTTTCCAGATGACCGAAGGGGCCGGTCAGGCGACGGAGGGGCCTGGCTGTTCGGGAGAAGGCGATTGGGCTTCAGAGTTCGCGGCGTGAGGATGTGGCTGGGCGACACCGATGCTCGCGAGGACGCGGACTGTTGGCCTCTGCGTGAGATCGTAAGCCTGTGCGGCCTGACGCTCGGCGGCGAGGACGCCCCGGATGATCGGGCGGTGCGCGGCCATTCCTTCGGCAAGAAGCGCCAGCAGAGCCAGCGCGTCAGACTGGCGACCGTCGGTGGCCAGCTTCTGGATCTCGATCACTGTCCCATAGGCGGCGTCGGCAACCACCAGCGTTTCGACGACCAGAGGGAGGCGGGCCGGTGAGGTGGACACGTCAGGCCGCCTTCTCGGTGGCGGTGTCGTCGTTGGCGGCGGTCGGGCAGGGCGCCGGGGCCAGCAGATCGGCCGGACGCACCTTGCCCTTGGTCGCCCGCTCAATCGCAACGGCGGTCTCCAGAGAGGGAACGGACTTACCGCGCCGGATGCGCGACGCCTGCGATCGACTGCAGCCGACGGCGTTTGCCAGCCACTGGTCGTCCCGCTCGGAACCCATCCATCGATCAAGCCTGGTCTGCGTCATGCGCAGAATGTGCACCACATGCACATAACAGGTCAAGGCGATTGTGCACGGTGGCCGCTGGCTGGCTTTTTCACGGTGCGCGAGAATGTGCACATGCCGCACAGCGAACGCCCCAAGCACTATTTGCGCCAATGGCGGAAAGCCTCTGGGCTTTCCCTCCAGGGCGTGCGCGACAAGGCGGAGGCGCTGTTCGAGGATCGCGTCGTCGCTGAAGGCGAGGAGGTTGACCTGAACAAGATCGGCCTCAGCCACTCGACCCTGAGCCGGATTGAGAGCTTCAAGAACCCCTACAATCAGCGGCTCCTTGAGGTGCTGGCCGAAGTTTACGGCACCGATGTGCCATCGCTCATCATGCGAAACCCGGAAGACCCGGAAGGCATCTGGACGATCATGGATCAGATCCCGGCCGCCCAGCGTCCTGTCGCGCTCAAGATGCTGAGCGGGCTAAAGACCGGGACGGACGGATGATCGGGCTGCTAGCGGCTTTCGCGGTGCAAACCGACGTCGACCCAAGCCAGGTCGGAGTATACGCTCGGGTCGATACCGTCAGCCAATATGTCGCTGTGGGCGCCACTTGCCCCCAGCTCGGTTATGTCGTCGCCGACGATTTTACCGATGTGCTCGTTACCCGCATTGTGGATGAGGCCAGCGCGGGCGGGGTGGATGAGGCAACGATAAATCGCTGGTCGGGCGACATTGTTGGCCGGCAAACCACGCTGTTTCGACAGGGCCTGTCCCGCGACCTTGATGCGCTGGAATCTGGCGGTGAGCCCCAACGGATCGTCGACGCTATGTTTGATCGGCACGAAGCGCTCTGCGCAAAGGCCGCCGCCGATCCGATCACAGTTGGCATCTTCACGGCTGAGCCACCTGATGTCCGGGCCGCAGCGCGCCAGGCCGCGTCCGATGAACTGCTGAAGGGCTATGGCAAGGCCAGCTGGCAAACGAGCAAAGTTTTCGCCACGGGGGAACTGTTGCTCGCACTCGGCATGTGCAAGAGCCAGATTTCGCCGGCACGACATGACGACCTCTTGGCCCGCCATCTTCCAACGCCAGCGGCTTCAGACCCGGCTAGCAAGTGGCTTTCCACTCAATATGTCGATGGACTGCAGGGCGCGCCGGAGATGGCGCTGGATGAAACACAGTGCGCGCGCCTTTTGAGGTCGCGCACAGCAGCGGCCTCCTAGCCTAGGCTGCCTCGGCCGGAACTGCCCCAGACCGCGCAATCAGTATGGGGTCTGTCCAGAAGTCGGCTTCCGGTGACCCCACCACCCGAAACACCACCACGCCCGCAGCCGCGCCCTTGTAGGCACGCGCCGCCCGTATCGCCGCGTCTTGGCTTAGCAGGCGGCGCATGTGTCCGGGGACCAGCCTTCCGGCCGACCTTTGATAGGGCTGAACGCAGTAGATCGTTCGCATCATGCACACACTGATTCCGGCTGACGATGCAGGAGTCCAGCCCTAGTGCTGCTCCCTACGTCCGTTTCTGTCGGGCTGGCTGTGCATCCCATGCAAATAATTATTGACACAGATTGTGCATGTGGTGCACAATTACTCCATCGAAACGGAGTGACCCATGTCTATCCATCCCGCCAACATCGACCGATCCGCCGCGCTTGAATCCGCGCGCTCGCTGATCGGTCACGCCTACGTCTCGTCGCCGGTCCAGGCTGACTGCTTCAACGGCTGGACCTTCATCGCTCAATGCTTCGGCGGCCGGGCTCCTTCGTTCTTGCCGGGCTGGGGTCCGCGCGATCGTTGGATGGCCATGGGCCAGTTCTTCAACCGCGGCATGAAGCTGACGACCCTGGCTGCGGCTCAGCCCGGCGACGTGCTGGTCTTCGACATGGGCCGCGACGGTCATCATGCCGGCGTCGTGTCCGAGACGGGCGGCGCCGAACCCAAGATGATCTCCTGCCAGTTCGGCAAGGCGGCGTCGCAGTGCTGGCTAGGCCGGTCCTGGACCGATCGTCTGGTCGGCGTCTTCACCTATGCCGACGCTGCAGTTCCGGCTGTGAACGACAACGCCCAGGTCGAGGAAGCGGCCTGATGCGCCACGTCTCCGAAACCATCCGCCCCATCATCGCCAACGCCGCCGCGCTGGTTGATCCCGGTCTGGTCCCGCCAACGCGGCTCAAGACCTTCATCGTCGAGGGCAACCGCATCCTCCAACGCTCGACCCGCCGCTGGCTGACGGTCGAGCAGGCGAGGGCGATGATCCCGGTCGCCGCTGATCTGGCGATCACGTCTGAGGCTCCGTTCGACGGCGTCCACGAGGTTCAGCTTCTCGATCTGGTCCGCGCCATTCGCGAGGCCGAGGGCAACGACGCGCCGCCGCCGGCTGTCATGCAGAAGGCGGCCTGACCATGGAAGCCATCGTCTGCCCTGGCGCCCAGCGTCTCTATGCTGTGGCCCTCGTCGGTCCCGACGGCGAGTTCACCCGGATCTCCGAGCATGACTGCCCGGCATCGGCCATCGCTGCCCGCAACGCCGCCAATCGTGCAGCAGAGGACGCGGTGAAGGCCCTGCGTCTGGTGCTGGCATGATCCGCCACCCCATCACCGGCGCCCTGGCCAATCCCGAATGGGATGGCGTCAGGGAGCGCTGGAACGAGCGGCATTGCAACGCCGTCCTCGCCGCCAGCCGGGCCGCGCCGAAGTCCCGCCGCTACCCCGTCAACCTGATCCGCGCCGTGTTCGTCCTCGGCATCGGCCTTCTCGTCCTAGGGGCGCTCTGGTCGCTGTGATCGCCTTCCAAATCCTCGTCGCGGCCGTGGGCCTGCTGGCGATCTTCTCAATCCCGGTTCGGAGGAAGCCTTGAGCCTTTCCAACCCCCTACCGCTGCCACCTCCCGGCAAGGTTTCGGTCCCAGGCGTCTATGCGCTGTCGATGGCCGAGTATCACGGCGACCTGTGCGTCGGCCCGTCGATCTCGTCGTCAGGCCTCCGCACGATCTGGAGCCAGTCGCCGGCGCACTATTTCCACGCCAGCCCCTACAATCCGGCGGGCTTCGTCCTGCAGGTCGTGGACGGGGTCGAGGTCATGGTCCCCAGGGATCAGCCCGAGCGCCCGCACTTCTCCATCGGGAAGGCTGCGCACCATCTGCTGTATCTCGGCCGGAAAGGCTTCGACGCTGAGTTCGTCATCCGCCCTTCGAAGTGGAAGGACTGGCGCACAGACGCGGCGAAGGAGTGGAAGGCCGAGCAGATCAAGGCTGGCCTGACGATCATCACCGACGCCGAGCTCGAAGCGATCACCGGCATGGCCCGTTCGCTGGGCGCCCACCCGCTGGTTAAGTCGGGCATCCTCGACGGCGCCGTGGAGCGATCCCTGATCTTCAAGGACGAGAAGACGGGCGCATGGCTCAAGAGCCGCCCCGACAACATCCCGTCGTCGTCTGGCCTGTTCGCTGATCTGAAAACCGCCGACAGCGTGTCGGACGACAGCCTGGAGCGCTCGCTGGCCAACTACGGATATCACATGCAGGCCGCGCTGGTCGGCATGGCCTCTGAGGCTGTTCTCGGCCGCCCCATGGAAGAGTTCGCCCTGGTCTGGGTCGAGAAGGCCCCGCCGCATTGCGTCCGCGTGACCGTGCTGACCGGCGCCGATCTGGAGCGCGGGCGGATGCAGTTGCGCCGTTCCATCGATCAGTTCGCCGAGTGCGTTGCGACAGGCGAATGGCCGGGCCCAGGCGGAACGCGCCGCGACGCCGAATATCTGACCCTGCCGCCGTGGGCCGCCAAGCGGATCGACGAGCGCCTTGAGATCGCCGCCGCCGAGGCCAGCGACAACGACAACACCCCGAACAAGGAAGCTGCCTGATGAATGCCGTCGCCATCCAAGGGCCGCGTCTGCCCTATCACCCCGCCATCGCCGAGCGCTTTCCGGGTGTCGATCAGTCGTCGTGGCGCGTCCTCACCGATGCCGTGTTCCCGGCCGCCGAGCGCCCCGAGAGCATCATCATGGCTCTGGCCTACTGCCGGGCCCGCAATCTCGACATCTTTAAGAAGCCTGTCCAGATCGTCCCGATCTACGACCGCAAACGCGGCGGGATGGTCGACACCGTCTGGCCTGGCATTGCCGAGCTGCGCACGACGGCCATGCGCACCGGATCGTTCGCCGGCTTCGAAGACACCGAATACGGACCGATGGTCGAGGAGAAGCTCGGGGGCGTCGACGTCCGCTATCCCGAGTGGGCGCAATGCACGGTCTATCGCCTGATCGCCGGGCAGCGCGTCGCCTTCGTCGGTCCGAAGACCTACTGGATCGAGACCTACGCCACCGCCAAGCGCGACACGAAAGCCCCGAACAGCATGTGGGCCAAGCGTCCGCGTGGTCAGCTGGAAAAGTGCGCCGAGGCTGCCGCGCTCCGTCGGGCATTCCCCGAAGAGATCGGCAATGAATACGCGGCGGAAGAGGTCGAGGGCCAGGCCTTCGGCTCTGTCCGCGATGTGACCAACCGCCCGGCGCCCAACTTGGCAGCCCGTCTCGCCGCGCCGACCGATGGCCCGCGCGAAGGCTTCACGACCGTGCATGGCGAGCAGGGCTTCGACCCGCGCGACCCCGACAATCAGATTCCAGATTTCGAGGCGGCCCCCTCCGACGCCTCGGAACAGCCCGCGTCCGACGGTGCCTCCGACCAGACCGACGCGGGCGAAACCTTCCCCGGTGATCTCCCCATCACTGGAGGAGGCCAGACAGCCGGGCCCGCTGAGGCCAACGCCGTTGAAGGAACGGGCTCGGCTGTCGATGTCATCGCTTGGGCCGACAAGCTGATCGAAGACCTGCCGTTCATGCGGCCGGAGCAGATTGCGCATCTGGAGCAGGACCGGAAAGAGCTGGCGAAGTTTGCCATCCTGAAGGCGACCGACCTCAGCAAGGCGAAGGCGCTGGAAGCCGCCATCATCGCTGCGAAGGAGGGCTGAGCATGGTCGTTCTTCGCGTCATCGACTTCGAGACGACGGGCATGGAGCCGCCGGCCGAAGTGGTGGAGGTCGGATACTGCGACCTGATCGGCTCAGGCGACGACCCCAGCGAATGGACTGTCGGCAGCCCGGTTTCGTGGCTTTGCGGCGTGCAGTCCATTCCGCCCGAAACGCGAGCTGTCCACCACATCAGCGCGGCCGAGGTCGCCGGTCTCGCATCCTTCGCGGACACCCGAGCGCGACTGTTCGAAGGTGATCCGGTCTTGTCGGCTATCGTCGCTCACAACCTGGACTTTGAGAACCGCTTCCTCGGCGACCACGGCGCCCACTCGATCTGTACGTTGAAAGCGGCCCTTCGGGTCTGGCCAGACGCCCCGGCCCATTCGAACGGCGTGCTACGCTACTGGCTGGAAGATCGCGGCCTGCTGACCCTGGACCACGACACGGCCATGCCGCCGCACCGGGCCGGGCCTGACGCCTATGTCACCGCCCATATCCTCAAGGCGCTCTTCGCAGCCGGCGCGACCGATCAGGATCTGGTCGCCTGGACGAAGGAGCCGCGCGTGCTTCCGACGTGCCCGATCGGCAAGTTCCGGGGCAAGCCGTGGCCCGAGGTCGACGCCGGCTTCCTGTCGTGGATGCTGGCCCAGCCGAGCATGGAGGCGGACCTGAAGTGGAACGCCCAGCGCGAGCTTGATCGGAGGGCGGGACGATGACTGCCGTCGAGATTCAGAAGCGCGCCGTCAGCAAGTCCCGACGCGACGCCGTGATCGAAGGGCAGGGCGGCATCTGCAAGCGCTCCTACTGTGACGCGCCAGCCGTGGACGTCGATCACATCCTGCCGCTCTGGTCTGGCGGGTCAAACGCCAACGACAACCTCGAAGCCCTCTGCGTCGACTGCCACAAGCAGAAGACGGCGGCCGAGGCAAAGGCGCGCGGCAAGGTGAAGCGCTTGGCTGGCGAAACCGGCACTAATCGCGTTCGCAGGCCCATCCAATCGCGGGGCTTCGGCTCCGTCTCCCGCGGCTTCGACGGCAAGATAAAGCTGACGAAGAAGGCCGCTCGGACCCAGGCCGCGAACGATGGCGCCGCCTCTTCCTCCAACAGGGAGGGCTAGAGGATGGGCGTGACGATCTTGATCGGTGACGTCCGTGACCGGCTGCGCGAAATGCCAGCGGACTCTGTGGACTGCGTCGTGACCTCGCCGCCCTATTGGGGCCTTCGCGACTATGGCGTCGACGGGCAGATCGGCCTTGAGCCGACGCTCGGCGAGCACCTGTCCGTCATGGTCGGAGTGTTCGAAGAGGTTCGCCGCGTCCTGAAGCCGACGGGCACCCTCTGGCTGAACTACGGCGACTGCTACGCCACTTCGCCGAACGGACGAAGCGCGGCCGACACGAAGGCGGCGGGTACGGATGACCGGACGTTCCGCGACAAGCCGTTCTCGACCATCCAGGGCGTGCTGAAGGCGAAAGACCTCTGCATGGTCCCGAACCGGCTGGCCATCGCCCTGCAGGAGGCGGGCTGGTGGGTCCGCTCGGAGATCATCTGGGCCAAGCCGAACCCGATGCCCGAGAGCATCAATGACCGGCCGGCGACATCGCACGAAAAGATCTTCCTGCTGAGCCGGGCGCCTCGATACCACTACGACGGGGACGCGGTGCGGCAGGGTCTCGCCACGGCGTCTGTTTCGCGGCTGGCCCAAGACATTGAAGCGCAGGGCGGGTCCGATAGGGCGAACGGAGGCACGCGACCCGAACGACCAATGAAGGCTGTCCGGGGTCGTTCCACGCATGGTCGTCACACCCTTGGTTCCGCTGTTCCGGAGGCAGAACGTCGAGAAAAATCCGCGCGGCGGACGTTGCTGGGCCGCGCCATGCTGGTCACATCAACCATACCGGCATCGAGCAGACGCCACGCGGCGAGGGCCGGAACCTCCGCAACTATGAACCGGCGCCCGTTCAGGTCTGGCCCATCGCCACGCGTCCGTTCAGTGAGGCCCACTTCGCCACGTTTCCGCCCGAGCTTGCCGAACGTTGCCTGCAGGCGGGCTGCCCCGCCGGCGGAACCGTCCTCGACCCCTTCGGCGGCGCCGGGACCACGGCCCTTGTCGCTGACCGCATGGGCCTCGACTGCACCATCATCGAACTGAACCCCGAATACGCCGAGATCGCGCGCCGTCGCATCTCGACCGAGCAGGGCATGTTCCAAGCCATAGAGGTCGCCGCCTGATGTCTGACCAGACCATCACATCGCTGATCGAGAAGCTGGAAGGGGCGAGCATCATCGACACCGTCGAGGGCCGGTTGATCCTCCGCGCCCAATCGGAGGCCCGCGTCTGATGGGGGAGAAGCAGGGACAACCAAACAACGCGCGGCTGATCGCTGAACTGCAAGCCGTGACACTCGGCATCCACCTCGTCGGCCTGGATCGACTGCCCGAGGTGATGAATGCGAACCGTCCGAGCCCCACCGGAGAAGACAGCCCCGCAAATGAGGGGGAGGCGTAGATGGCGAAGCTCACGAAGCCGCAGATCAAGGCCCACGTGCGGGCGCTTGGGTATTTGAAACAAGACAGGCTGACGGAAGAAGAGCGGGAGTTTGTGTTCGATAACTGGCAGGAATCCGCAAATCACGTGAACAGCGCGGCGGGCGCCTTCTTCACACCACTCGACATGGCCTGGACGTTTGAGCTTGAGGTGGGCGGCCCGCGCGTGCTCGACCTATGTGCTGGTATCGGCGTGCTGTCCTACGCCGTCTATCAGCGGCGGTGCTGGGTGAACTCAGGTCCAACGCCGCAGATCACGTGCGTCGAGATCAATCCTGACTATGCGGCTATCGGCCAGAAGCTCCTCCCGGAGGCGACTTGGATCATCGCCGATGCGATGTCAGATCTGGACATCGGCCGGTTTGATTGGGTCATCAGCAACCCGCCGTTCGGCCGCCTGAATGGCATAGGCGATTTTGACCTCGCCATCGTCGAGCGCGCCGAGCGCTACGCAGACAACGCCACCTTCATTCTTCCTGCTGGATCGGTGCCTTGGGCCTACAGCGGTAGGCCCAGTTTCGAGCCAGACAGCCGAAGCGAGAAGGCCAAACGCTTCCGCGATCGAACGAAGATCGACCTGACCCCAAACTGCGGCATCGACTGCTCCGTCTGGGCCGGCGACTGGCGCGGCGCGGCTCCCAAAGTCGAGATCGCCCTCGCTGATTACGCGGAGGCACGTTCGCTCCGCACACCGACTATCATCGCCGACCATCACAATGATGGTCAGCTTAGCCTCTTCGGAGCCGCAGCATGACCGCGACCCAAGCCCCCACACCCGGCCCGCTGGACTGGACCACATGGAGCGGAGGACCGCGCCCGCACCCGCCCGCAACGCGCGTTCGCGTCCGTTACCGCGACGGCACGGAAGACGAAGGTGCGAGCGCATTCTGCGACTGGTTGCACAGCCCACGTCGCACCGATCCGAAAGATGTGGTGGCCTACAAGATCGTCAGGAAGCCCCCACCGCTCCGGTCAAAGCGAGCGGGTCGGAGGGGAGGCCGTCGGGCCGGGCGGATGGTTGATCCGTGAAAGCGACGGCGGCTGGCTTTGGACCGGAACGCGGATCGCCGCTGTCGCCGCCCTGACCGAAGGCCATGAGGTTGTAGCCCTCCACCCCCAACCGAGCGGCTTCCTGGCGACCTTAACTGACGACCAGCGGGCGGTGGCTCTGGCGCACACTGGCAACGACACGCACCCCCAACCGAGCGGAGAGACGCGGAAGGCGGCGGCGCGGCTAGAAGACCGGCTTAATGCACGTCGGATGAAGGCCAGAGATGAGGCCCGCAACCTTGTTCCTCAAAGCAAACGCGCGACATGGGTTGAAGACAGCCTGTCGAGCGCGGCTGTCGAGGTTCCTTATGCTGACCTTCTCGCCCTCCTATCCGCCCGCTCCGCCTTGGGAGGCCAGCAGGGGGAGTTCCTTGGTCATCTGGTCGCGCCGAAATCTGGTGTCGGCATGGTCTTCGTTCCGAAGGGCGAACCTGTCCCGCTGATGGCCGGTCGAGGCTCTGTGACGCCAGTTTATTCCGGTCCTCAGAACGTCACCACCCCCGCCCGAGCCGAGGCCCAGGACGAACAGCCAGACATCACGCCCTACACCGAAGACCTGAAAGGCCTGAAGGCGGCTATGCAAGCCGAGGCCGAGGACGAAGGGGCGGCGGGGGAGCCTGTGGCGTGGCGCTACAGGGTCAATGGCGAAACACCGTGGAGGCTGTCAGATCAGGAGCCACGAAAAGACCTGGAATGGCCGGAAGTCCAGCCCCTCTACGCCCACCCATCCCCGCCCCCGCCGCCGATGCCGACAGGGTGCTGCAAGACTTGGCTGATCGCGTGACGGCAGAAGTGAAGCGCGGTGCTGACGGTTCGTTTGTTCAGGCCTTGGGTGCGCTTTCCAACATCGAGGCGATGGTTCTCGCCACCCTGAAATCGGAGGGGAGGTAGATGGCCCGCTATACCGCCGACGCGGAGACGCGGGAAATGGGCCGCAAGATCGTTCACTACGACGCGCCTGGCATAATGGGCTGGCAGACATTGTGCGGTCATGTGGATCGCACCGATTACCGCTGGAAAAAGACCAGAGAGAAGGTCGATTGCCGTGCCTGTCTTTCCATCGTCGCGCACGCCGCCGCCCTGAAATCGACCGCCGCGAAGGAAGGGGAGAGTGATGGCTGAGAAGTGGCAATCAATCGGCGGCGCAGACCGAGACATGTTCTTGGTCGGCAAGGACTGGACTGGCCCCGAAAATGTCGAGGCGATTTTGAGCGACAACGACGACATCTTGTCTATGCGCGCAATCTTCACCAAGCCCGATGGAACCCGCATTCTAGCAATCCGCAAGCATTTGGCGCGCTCAGTAAAGCACGTCTTTCAGAAAATGGAGCCCTTCCCTTGACCGCCCCCTCTAACGCGAACACGTCGGGGCTGGAGTTGGTCGATCTGAACGGGCTGCTGCATCAGGCTTGGGAGCGCCTTCACCGATCCGATGCAGACGTACCGGGCGCGCTCGTCGTACTGAACGCCCTGCACGTTGCCCTAGAAGCGCCCCTCGTCACCGCCGCATCCGCTCAAGCCGAGATCACTTCGCTTGCTGAGGCTGTTCGGCGCGCAGAGGCGAACGAAACGATCTGGAGCGACTTGGCAGATGAGTGGAAAGCCAAGGCCGAGGCCGCTGATCGGATCATAGTCCAGCAATCAGCCTGTGCTTCTGAATGGCAGGTCCGAGCCACCGCAGCCGAAGCCCGAGCGGATAGGCTGGCGAAAGCGTTGGAGGCGGCTCGCGGGACATTGGATGCGATTGATTGTCCGCTGACCACAGATCGAACCGTCGCGGGCGCTGCAAAACACGCGGTGAAGCGCATCGACGCCGCCCTACACCCAGGACACGCCCCAATGACCCAGACCCCCACCGATGCGCTGCGCCTGGTGCCTGTAAGGGCCACACCGCAGCAACTAGAAACCGCCGCGTTCAACCTGTCCGCTGAGATCGGCGCGGCAGAGGCCATGAAACTCGGGCCACATATCGAACGGGCATATGAGCTTCTTGTCGCAGCCGCCCCCGCATCGCCGCTGCCAGGGGGCGGGTGGCAGGACATCAGCACCGCGCCTCGACAGGAGCGCGTCATGCTCGGACACAAGGATTTCAAAGGCTGGTTCTGCCTCGCGATCTGCAATGCCCTTGGTGAGTGGTCCTACGATGACCGGCCTTGGGGGCAACAGGATGCGCCCGACAAAGAGGCCACCCACTGGATGCCGCTTCCCGCCGCCCCGACAGGTGACGCATGACCGACCATATCGGTGAAGCCACCAAAAAGGTCATCGACCTAGACGCGCTGGAGAAGCTGGCGGATGAGGCGGGTGGGAAGTCATGGACACTTGGAGGTGGCGGATTCGTGGTCGAAGGTGATCGGCCTATTGCCGATTTTCTGGCTCAGACTGATCCCGAAGACTGGAAATCTGCTCCAAGCCTTGGCGATGCATTTGAACGCGCAAAGTTTGTAGCAGCCGCCAACCCCGCCACCATCAAAGCCCTGATCGCTGAACTGAAGGAGGCGAGGGCTATTATCGCCGAAACAGTCGAAGAGTTCGGCTGCACTATAGACCTCTACAATAGGCATGGTCCTCACTGGACCAGCGCAGACGGCGAGATGTTCTACGTTGGCGTCGTTCTTGACCGCGAACCGCTTATCGAAAGAGGACGCGCCTTCCTCGCCCGCAATGGGAAGGGGAGAGGAAATGAACGACGTGACCGTATTGGACCCAACCCGTTCGGCCTGGGATGTGGCGCACGACCAGCAGCGGTTCGACCGGCTAGGCCTGACGCGCGACAACATCCTTTCGAAGATGGCGGAGGCCGGAACCGAGATCGCAGGCTGGGGCGCCGGCAACGAGGCCGCCGTCATGCGATTTGCCATGGCCGAGATCGTCAGGCTTCGGGCCGGGAAGGGGAGGGATGAGCGCCGTCGTCCTAATCTGCGCGACCCTGCTCATGAGCGACGGGGACAGCGGCCGGTGCGTGAGCGCCGACGGCGAGCGCCACCGGGTGCGCTTGGCAGGGATCGATGCTGGGGAGGTCGCGCCTCATACCCGCTGCCGCCAGCGGCCGGATGTCTGGGCCTGCTCGCCTGTCGCCCGGTCCACGGCTTCGGCCGCGGCTGCCCGCGCGCGTCAGCTGGCCAGCGCCGGCGCTCGCTGCACCATCGCCGACACCGATCGGTATCGCCGCAATGTCGCGGTGTGCACGGTCAGGGGCCGCGACCTCGGCGCCCAGCTGGTCCGCGAGGGCCTGGCCATCAGCGAGACGAACTTCGGAGACCCATACCGGCGCGAAGAGAACGCAGCCCGGAGAGAACGCAGGGGAGTGTGGAGATGAGCGCGGCGAACGATAACGGCTTCAAGCTGGCCTACTCGATTGCAGAGGCGAGCGCGGCGATGAGCCTGAGCGAGGCGACCATCTACGCGTTGCTCGCGGAGGGCGCCTGGAGCGTCGCAAGGTTGGGCGACGGACACTTATCCCCAGAAGTTCGCTCGAGGCGCTTTTGGCCAACTCGCCAGAAGCGGCTTAGGGCGCGGCTTAGGGCGCAAACCCGAAACGCCCCGCAAATCCAGTGGTGGTGTGAGAGGCTGGCGGAAGCGGTGGGATTCGAACCCACGGACGGCTCTCACCGTCGCTGGTTTTCAAGACCAGTGCCTTAAACCACTCGGCCACACTTCCTTGCCGCCGCAGCGGAGGCGGACGCCATAGCAGGCGAACGGGTCATTAACCAAAGCGGAAATGTCTTCGGTCATCCTGTTTTCGTATTTTTTGCGAGGCGGGTCGATGACGTTTGGACAGGGAGTGCGCGGCGCGCTGATCCTGGGGCTGTTTTCGCTGCTTGCCGCCTGTTCCAGCGTGGGCGGCGCAGGCGTGGGCGGGACGCGGGGCGAGGCGCGCCTGCCCGTCGTCAAGGACCCGGCGCCGATCGTGTCGGGGACGATGCGGCCGTATCAGGTGCGCGGGCGCTGGTACACGCCCAAGGAACAGCCGGATTACGAAGAGGTGGGGATGGCGTCCTGGTACGGCGACGCCTTCAACGGGCGGCCGACCTCGACCGGCGAGCGGTTCGACATGCATGCCCTGACGGCCGCGCACAAGACCCTGCCTCTGCCCGGTCTGGTCGAGGTGACGAACCTGGAGAACGGGCGGCGGCTGGTGGTGCGGATCAATGACCGCGGGCCGTTCGTGGACAGCCGGATCATCGACCTGTCGCGCGAGGCGGCGAGCGAACTGGGAATGCTCTCGCAGGGCGTGGGGCGGGTGCGGGTGCGCTACCTCGGCCGGGCGCCGCAGCAGGGCGGGGGCACGCTGCTGCGGGCTTCGGCGCCCGCCCCGAGAGGCGCGGTCCCGGCCAGCCCGCCCGTCAGCGCGCCCGTTATCGCCCCCGCGCCGGTCGCGGTTGCGGAGGTGACGACCTTCTGGGTTCAGGCGGGCAGTTTCTCGGATCAGGTCGAGGCCGGGCGAATCGCCGACAGCCTGAGCGGCTGGGTGCGCGCCGATCGGGGCGCGGGCCGGTTCAATGTGGTGGTGGGGCCGTGGGACAGCGCCAATGCCGCCGAGGCGGCGCGTCAGTCGGTCGTGGCGCGGGGTTATGCGGGCGCCCTGTTGATATCCGGCAGCTGATCGCGCGGGCGGGCTTGCGCCGGGCGGCGTCGGCGCGCCATGAAGGCGCGTGACCCGTGGACAATTCATAAGCTTCGAAGGCGGCGAGGGCGCCGGCAAATCGACCCAGGTCGGGCGGCTGGTCGCGCGGTTGCAGGCGGTGCTGGGCGAGCGCAAGGTCGTGCGCACGCGTGAACCGGGCGGCTCCAAAGGCGCTGAGGTGATCCGCAATCTGGTGGTGGCCACGGACGCCGAGCCTTGGTCGGCCATGACCGAAACCCTGCTGATGTACGCCTCGCGCTCGGACCATCTGGAGCGGACCATCCGCCCGGCGCTGGCGGCCGGCGACTGGGTGGTGTGCGACCGGTTCGCCGATTCCAGCCGCGCCTATCAGGGCGCTGGCGGCGGCGTGGCGCAAAGCTTCATCGAACAGATCGACGCAGGCGTGGTCGGGGACGACCAGCCGGACCTGACCCTGGTGTTCGACCTACCGGTCGAGGTCGGGCTGGAGCGGGCGTTCGGGCGCGGCCTGTTCGAGACGCGGTTCGAATCCAAGGGTCTGGAATTCCATCAGCGCCTGCGCGAGGGCTTTCTGCGCATCGTCGAGGCCAATCCGCAGCGTTGCGTGCTGATCGACGCCGTCGGATCGCTGGACGAGGTCGAGGCGCGGGTCTGGCAGGCGGTTCAGGACCGGCTGCTGTGAGCGATCACCCGCGTGACCGGTTCGACCTGATCCCTGATGCCGCGGCGGAGACGGCGTTTCTGGACGCCTGGGAACGGGGGCGGTTGCACCACGCCTGGCTGTTGTGCGGGGTCGAGGGGACGGGCAAGGCGACCTTCGCCTATCGCGCGGCGCGACGGCTGCTGGGCGCGGCGGCCAATCCGGCGTCCGGGCCGCTGGGCGCGCGGCGCGATGATCCGGTCAGCCGGCTGATCTCGGCCCAGTCGCATCCGGACCTGCTGGTGCTGGAACGCCTGGTCGAAGGGGGCAAGACCAAGAAGTCGATCTCGGTCGATCAGTCGCGTGAACTGCCGGAGTTCTTTTCGAAGAGCCCGTCGCAAGCCCAGTTTCGGGTGGCGATCATCGATGCGGCGGATGACCTGAATCTCAATGCCGCCAACGCCTTGCTGAAGGTTCTTGAGGAGCCGCCCGAGCGCGGCGTGCTGTTTCTGGTGACCCATGCGCCGGGGCGGTTGCTGGCGACGATCCGGTCGCGGTGCCGGCGGTTGAGCTTTCCGATCTGGACGCCGGATCGGCTGGAGACCCTGGTGCGCAATCGGACGGGCGCGGAGCGTGAGGACGCCGAACATGCGGCGATCATGGCGGGCGGATCGCCGGGGGCGGCCCTGGCCCTGGCGTCCGGCGCGACGTTCGAGATGGACCAGCTGGCGCGGCGATGGGTCGAGGGCGACGTGGACCGGGCCGAAGCCCTGGCCATCGCCGACCGGTTCCGCGGCGCCGAGGGGCAGGAACGGTTCGAGACCCTGATGGACCGGCTGATCGCGGCGGTGCGAATGCGCGCCTTGCAGAGCGCGCCGGGGGCCGGAAATCGATGGGCTGAATTATGGGAGCGGCTGCAGCCGTTGCCGGAACGGGCGGCGGGACTGAACCTGGACAAGGCCGACGTCTTGGCCGGCGCGCTGGCGGATTTGAAGCGGGTCCAGGCCCAGCAGGAGCGGATGGGCTGATGCTGATCGACAGTCATGTGAACCTGCATGCGCCGCAGTTCGACGAGGACCGGGACGCCGTGATCGCGCGCGCGCGCGAGGCGGGCGTCGGACTGATGGTCGAGATCTCCGACAGGCTGACGACCTTTGAGGCGACGCACGGCATCGCCATGGCCAATGCGGACATCTGGTGCACGGTCGGAGTCCATCCGCACGAGGCCAAGGATGCGGCGGACCTGACCGCGGCGACCCTGATCGAACTGGCCCAGCGGCCCAAGGTGGTCGGGATCGGCGAATGCGGTCTGGATTTCCATTACGACTTCAGCCCGCGCGAGATGCAGGCGGCGGTGTTCCGGCAACATGTGGCGGCGGCGCGCGAGACGGGATTGCCGCTGGTGATCCACACGCGTGAGGCGGACGACGTGATGGCGTCGATCCTGCGCGAGGAATACGCCGCAGGGCCGTTCAAGATGTTGATGCACTGCTATACGAGTGGCGCGGAATTGGCGAAAATCGCTGCTGAAATGGGCGCCTGGTTTTCGGTTTCCGGCATCGCGACCTTCAAGGCGGCCGAGGACGTGCGGGCGGTGATCCGCGATATGCCCGGCGACCGGATCATCGTCGAGACCGACTGCCCCTATCTGGCGCCCATTCCGCATCGGGGGCGGCGCAACGAGCCGGCCTACATCGGTCATGTGCTGGACAAGCTGGCCGAAATCCGAGGCTGGAGCGCCGAGGAGGCGGACCGCATCACGACCGAGGCCTTCTTCGGCCTCTTTGACCGGATACCCAGGCCCGCATGAGTTTCGAAGTCGTCATTCTGGGCAGCGGATCGTCGGGTGGGGTGCCGCGCGGGGACGGCGACTGGGGCGCCTGCGACCCGACCGAGCCCAAGAACCGGCGAACGCG
Organism: Brevundimonas vesicularis; assembly: GCF_027886425.1. Taxonomy (NCBI): domain Bacteria; kingdom Pseudomonadati; phylum Pseudomonadota; class Alphaproteobacteria; order Caulobacterales; family Caulobacteraceae; genus Brevundimonas; species Brevundimonas vesicularis. The sequence goes on from NZ_CP115671.1 coordinate 1,810,312, forward strand.
CTGTTCGATGTTGGCGAGAAAGACCGGGCCGGAGGGGGTGACCACTGTCCTTATCGACACTTCGCCGGACCTGCGCGAACAGATGCTGGCCAGCGGCACGAAACATGTGGATGCGGTTCTTTATACCCACGACCACGCTGACCAGACCCATGGGATCGACGACCTGCGCACCTTCGCCGCGCGGGCCAGGAAGCGGATACCGGCGTGGATGGATGCGGTGACGCACGGTTCGCTGACGCATCGGTTCGACTACATTTTCGAGAGCAAGTTCGGTTATCCGCCGCTGCTGGACGGACGGATCATTCCGCCGCATGGCACGGCCTGGTCGGTCGAGGGCGCGGGCGGCTCGATCCCGGTCACGACCTTTGATCAGGCGCATGGGCCGATCAGTTCGGTGGGATATCGGCTCGGCGATGTCGCCTATTCCAGCGATGTGTCCGATCTGGACGAGGCGGCCCTGGCAGCCGTGGCCGGCTGCAAGCTCTGGATCGTCGATGCGCTGCGTTACGCGCCCCATCCGACACATGCTCATCTGGACCAGGCCCTGGCGTGGATCGCCGCCGCAGACGTGGAGCGTGCGGTGCTGACAAACCTGCACATCGATATGGATTACAAGACGTTGTCGGCGCTTGTTCCCGAAAACGTCGAGGTCGGATTCGATGGCTGGAGCCGAGTGATCGGCTAGCTTGCGCCGACCTTGTGGTTTTTCCAGTCAAATAACTCTTCCAGCACCTGCACCGCCTGGCCGCGTTCCGACGTCAGATCCGCGTCGCGGTTCATGATCAGCCGCGCATCATCGGCGGCGGCCAGCATCAGGCTGCGGTGGCGGATCGGATCGGCGAAGCGGTAGGCGGGAAAACCGCTCTGTTTCAGGCCCAGGGGATCGCCGCCGCCACGCAGGCGAAAGTCTTCCTCGGCGATGACGAAGCCGTCCTCGGTGCGACGCAGGGTTTCGAGCCGCTCTTTCGCCGTCTCGCCGAGGGAGCCGTCCTGACCGCCATACAGCAGGATGCAGGAACTGGCCTTGGCTCCGCGACCGACGCGGCCGCGCAACTGGTGCAACTGGGCCAGACCGAAGCGGTCGGCGTGTTCGATCACCATGATCGAGGCGTTGGGCACGTCCACGCCGACTTCGACCACCGTGGTGGCGACGAGAACCGGCAGGCGGCCGTCGGCGAAGTCGGCCATGACGGCCTCGCGCTCTGCGCCCGGCATCTGGCCATGAGCCAGGCCGACCTCGACGCCCAGCAGGCGTCGCAGATCGTCGGCGCGATCGACGGCGGCCGCCAGGTCGATGGCCTCGGATTCCTCAACCAAGGGACAGATCCAATAGGCCTGGGCGCCGCTCTCGACGGCGCTCTTCAGGCGGGCGGCGACCTCGCCGATGCGGGCCAAGGGCAGGACGGCGGTCGTGACCGGGGTGCGGCCGGGCGGCTTTTCCATCAGACGACTGACCTCCAACTCGCCGTACTGCGTCAGCTCCAGCGTGCGGGGGATGGGGGTGGCCGACATGGTCAGCAGATGCACGGCGCCGACACGCGGATCGCCCTTGGCTTGCAGCCGCTGACGTTCGTTGACGCCGAACCGGTGCTGTTCGTCGATGACGGCCAGGGCCAGGCGGTCGAAGCGAACGGCGTTCTGGAACAGGGCATGGGTGCCAATGGCGACCTGGGCGTGACCCGAGGCCAGGGCAGCCAGTTTCTCGCGTCGTTGCGCCGGGGTGTCGCGGCCGGTGAGCAGGACCGCAGACACGCCAGCCGCGCCCAGCATGGGGCCGAGCTTCTCGTAATGCTGGCGCGCCAGGATTTCGGTCGGGGCCATGAGTGCGGATTGGAAACCACTGGCAGCGGCGTCGGCCAGAGCGAGGGCGGCGACGGCGGTCTTGCCCGAGCCGACATCGCCTTGCAGCAATCGGCCCATCTGCTGGCCCGACGCCAGATCACGGCGGATTTCGGCGACGGCCTGGGCCTGGGCGTTGGTCAGCTGAAAGGGCAGGGCCTGGAGCAGGTGTTCGGACGCTGCGCCGGGGGCGATGGCGGGGGCGGGCCTGATCTCGCGGGCGCGACGACGACGGGCCAAGGCGAGCTGGTGGGCGAGGAATTCGTCATAGGCCAGGCGCTGGCGGGCGGGGGCGTCGGGCGTCAGGTCGATCTCGCTTGTGGGGGCATGCAGGGCGTCGATAGCGGCGCGCCAACCCAGCCAGTTCTGCTTCCTGAGCCAGGCGGTGTCCTGCCATTCCGGCAGGTCGGGCGCGTCAGCAAGGGCGGCGTGGACCAGTTTGCGCAACTGGCGAGAACTGAGCCCCTGCGTCGCCGGATAGATGGGTTCGGACGCCGGAATGTCGGCGGCCTTTTCGAGCGTCACGATGTCCGGATGGATGATCTGGACCTCGCCATTGAACCTTTCGACCTTGCCCGCGACCAACCGCGTCTCGCCGCGCGGCAACAGCCGGTCGATGTGCTGGGGCGAACCGCCGAACCAGACGAGATGCACGAAGCCCGTCGGATCGCTGGCCCGGACCTTCAGCGGCGCGCCAGGACGGCTGGGCGTGTAGAGGCGGTCGATGGTCACGGTGAAGACGCCCACCTCGCCATCGATGGCGGTGGCGGCCTCAGCGGCGCGGCGCACGATGACGCCAGACGGGCTGAGGAACAGCAGATCGCGAACCAGCGGGCCCGCCACCTTTTGCACCAGAGGCAGGACGCGAGGGCCCACGCCCTTGAGGGTCGAGACCTCGGCGAACAGGGGAAAGAGAATCTGCGGACGCATCGCCGTGAACATAGCGTGACCATGACGGGTGGCGAAGTGCGTTCAGGAACGCTATCTGCGCTTCTTCCATTTGAAGACGCTAACGCTCGCCACGCGGTGGCTCGCTGCTTGAGCGTCTTCCCACTTTGCCGGGCAAGGATTCTTGTGGCCGAAATCGACGCGCGTCCCGAAAGCGAAATGACCCCTGAGCAGATGACGCCTGAGCGCAGGCAGCGGCTGGGACGCATTCAGTTCCGCGCTTGGCGGCGGGGCTTTCGCGAGGCCGACATGGTGCTGGGTCCGTTTTCCGATCAGGTCGCGCCGACCCTGACCGATGCGGAACTGGACCAATTCGAACGGCTGATCGACGAGGAAGATCAGTGGCTTTACGGCTGGATCATCGAGCGTGATCCGACGCCGCCCGAGTTCGAGACGCCGGTGATGGCCAAGGTGCGCGCCTTCATGCGCGCCCACGTCGCGGCCGAAGTCGGCAAGGGAATCGGCTGATGGACGCCAAGGTCGAATACCGAACCGACGCCGACTTGGGCGGCGCGCCCGAGGGGTTGGACGCGCTGATCGTCGCAGAACGGATCAAGGCCGGCGGCGGTATCGGCCTGTTCGTCGCACGCGATTTTCAGAGGTCGGGCAGCTTCGTTCAGGCGTTTCAGTTCTTCTCGAAAGATATTGAAGTCCTGGATTATCCGGCGTGGGATTGTCTGCCCTATGACCGACTGAGCCCCACGGCGGGAATCGCCGCGCAGCGCATGGCGACGCTGACGCGACTGGCGATGCGCAAGCCCGGCGATGCGCCGGTTCTGGTCGTGACGACGGTGTCGGCGGCCATGCAACGCACCCCGCCCAAGTCGGTCACGACACAGGCCGGGTTCGAAACTAAGGTCGGACGCGATCTCGATATCCAGGCGCTGGAGCGCTATTTCGCCGCCAACGGCTATGTCCGCGCCTCGACCGTGTCGGAGCGCGGCGAGTTCGCGGTGCGCGGCGGGGTCGTCGACGTCTATCCGCCTGGCTTCGAGGAGCCGGTCCGGCTGGACATGTTCGGATCCGAGCTGGAATCGATCCGCACCTTCGATCCCGAAACGCAGCGGTCGACCGGCCAGATGACGTCCGTGTCCCTCGCGCCGGTGTCGGAGGCGCTGCTGGATGCGGCGGCCATCTCGCGGTTCCGCACCGGCTATCTGAAACTGTTCGGCGCGCCGGGCGACGACCCGCTGTATGCGACGATCAGCGAGGGCGCGCGGCGTCAGGGCATGGAGCAGTGGCTGCCGCTGTTTTATGAGACCCTGGACAGTCTGTTCGACTATCTGCCGGACGACGCGGCGATCTTCCTAGACAATCAGGTCGAGACGGCCCGCGCCGAGCGATGGGATCTGATCGCGGACGCCTATGACGCGCGCGCCGAGGCGGCCAAGGCCAAAGGACAGGCCAGCGCCAATCGCGCCTTGCCGCCCAAGCGGCTCTATCTGGACGCCGGCGACTGGAACCAGGCGCTGGCGGGTCGCACCGTGCGTCGCTTCACGCCCTTCTCCACGGGTGGCGAGGACGCCGGCGGACGTTTGGGCCGGACCTTCGCCGCCGAGCGGGCGCAGGACAGCGTCAATCTGTTCGAGGCGGTGGCGGCCCATGCGGCGGCGCTGAAGGCCGAGGGCAAGCGGGTGCTGTTCGCCTCCTGGACCGAAGGATCGTCGGAGCGGTTGGCGACCATGCTGGCCGACCACGGGCTGGATCACATCGTCGCCGTGCGCGACTGGGCCGATGTTCAGGCGGCCCCGAAAGACCTCTATCTGCGCGGCGTCCTGCCGGTCGAGCACGGCTTTGTCACCGACGAGGTGGCGGTCATTTCCGAGACCGACATCTTGGGCGACCGTCTGGCGCGGCCCCGCAAGAAACGCCGCGCCTCGAACTTCCTGGCGGAGGCGTCGGCCCTGACGACGGGTGATCTGGTGGTTCACCTGGATCACGGGATCGGTCGCTACGAAGGGCTGAAGACGCTGGAAATCCAGCAGGCCCCGCACGACTGTCTAGAGCTGTTCTACGCCGGTGAGAGCAAACTTTATCTGCCGGTTGAAAACATTGACCTTCTGACCCGATACGGCTCGGACTCCGAGGGCGTCCAACTGGACAAGTTGGGCGGCGCAGGCTGGCAGGCGAGAAAGGCCAAGGCCAAGGAACGTCTGCGCGCGATGGCCGAGGGGCTGATTGCTCTGGCCGCCAAGCGGGCGCTGCGCGAGACCGATGCGGTCACGCCGCCGCCGGGTCTGTTCGCCGAGTTCTGCGCGCGCTTCCCCTACGAGGAAACCGACGATCAGCTGAACGCCATCGGCGATGTGCTGGAAGATCTGGGCAAGGGCACGCCGATGGATCGCCTGATCTGCGGCGATGTCGGCTTCGGCAAGACCGAGGTGGCGCTGAGGGCCGCCTTCGTCGTCGCCATGACGGGGCAGCAGGTGGCGATCGTCGCGCCGACGACCCTGCTGGCGCGCCAGCACTACAAGACCTTCACCGAACGCTTCGCCGGCTGGCCGATCAAGGTGCGTCAGTTGTCGCGGATGGTGGGGTCCAAGGAGGCGGCGGAGACGCGCGCGGGGCTGAAGGACGGCTCGGTCGAGATCGTCGTCGGCACCCATGCGGTGCTGAGCGAACAGGTCGGCTTCCGCGACCTGGGCCTGGTCATCGTCGATGAGGAGCAGCACTTCGGCGTCAAGCACAAGGAGAAGCTGAAGACGCTGCGCGCCGACGTGCATCTCTTGACCCTGACCGCCACGCCGATCCCGCGCACGCTTCAGATGGCGCTGTCGGGCATCCGCGAGATGTCGATCATCGCCACCCCGCCGGTCGATCGTCTGGCAGTGCGGACCTATGTCACGCCGTGGGATCCGGTGCTGGTGCGCGAGGCCTTGCTGCGCGAGAAATATCGCGGGGGTCAGGCCTACTACGTCGCGCCGCGCCTGAAGGACCTGCCCGCCATCGAGAAATTCCTGCGCGAACAGGTCCCCGAGGTGAAGTTCGTCGTCGGTCACGGCCAGATGAGTGCGACCCAGCTGGAAGAGGTGATGAGCGCCTTCTACGACGGGGAATATGACGTCCTGGTCTCCACCACGATCGTCGAGAGCGGGTTGGACATTCCGACGGCGAATACGCTGATCGTGCACCGCGCCGACATGTTCGGCCTGGCGCAACTGTATCAAATCCGGGGGCGAGTCGGACGGTCCAAGGCGCGAGCCTTCGCCTATCTGACCACCGATGCGGTCAAGCCGATGACCTTGTCAGCCGAGCGGCGGTTGCAGGTTCTGCAGTCGCTGGACAATCTGGGCGCCGGCTTCCAGCTGGCCAGCCACGATCTGGATCAGCGCGGCGGCGGCAATCTGCTGGGCGACGAACAGTCGGGCCACATCCGCGAGGTCGGCGTCGAACTGTACCAGCAGATGCTGGAAGACGCCGTGGCGGAGTTGCGCGAGAAGGGCGAGGGACAGGCCGTGGATCGTGGTTGGTCGCCGTCGATCAATGTCGGTGCTTCTGTCCTCATTCCAGAAGATTACGTGCCAGACCTGAACGTGCGTCTCAGCCTCTATCGCCGTCTTTCCGACGCCGAACAGGCCGAGGATCGTGAAGCCTTGGCCGCCGAACTGATCGACCGTTTCGGCCCCTTGCCGGATGAGGCGCAGCAGTTGCTGAAGATCGTCGGCATCAAGTCGAACTGCCGTAAGGCCTGCATCGAGAAGATCGACATCGGGCCGCGCGGCGCGGTGCTGACGTTGCGCGACAACAGCTTCCCCAATCCGGCGGGACTGGTCGGGCTGATCCAGAAGAACCACGCCTTCTGGAAGATTCGGCCGGATCAGAAGATCGTCGTTTCAGGCGATTGGCCGACGGCGGAAGAGCGATTGAAGGTGGCCGAACGGATCACCGCCGATCTGGCGCGGGTGGCGGGGGCGTAAAGCCCCTCAGCGCGTCTTTTCGAACAGGTCGGCCGAAGCGCGTTCCAAAAGGGCGGCGGCGCTTTCGTCGGGACGCATCTCGGCGGCGCCGACGTCGAACTCGGCGACGAACGGCGACCGGTCCGGGCCGGCGTCGAAGGCGGTGCAGCCGATCACGGCGGCGATTCGTTCTGCGGCCAGACGCGCCGGTTCAGCGTGGGTCGCCGGCAGGGCCAGGGCGAAGACCTCCTTGGCCAAGCGGGCAGGGGTGTCCTCGACACGGACAAGGCGCGAAACCATGGCCCCGATCTGCGGCATGGCGCGATCCAGCCAACCGCCCTGACGCGCCCAGGTGACGGATTCGGTTTCGCGCACCCGCAGGACGCAGACGGAAAGCGGGCGCTTTCGCGCGCGCGAAGCCTCGGCGACACGACCCAGGTGGCTGGCGAAAAGTTCGGGCGTGAACAGGCCTGTTTCTGGGTCCATCACGTCCAGGCTGCGCACCGAGTCCAACGTCTTGCGAATGCCCAGATGAATGCGGTGCGCGCCGGCCAGGGCTAGGATCCGCTCGGCCGTTTCGCCCTCGGGCGTGTCGGCGGAGGCGACGTCTGCGAAGCCGCGGTTGAACAGTTCAGCCAGGCTAATCTCGTTCCTGCCGCGCAGATAAAGCATCAGCGGAATATGATACAGGCGTGTGTTGCGCTTCATGCCCGCCGCGATCGACAGGGCCGGCGCATGGTCTTCGGCGCCCCACAGAACGGCGGCGTCAAACGGGCTTTCGTGCAGATAGTCGAAGGCGGTGTAGGGCGTCGGCGCCGCGACCACCTCGACACCGGCCGCAGTCAGGGCGTTCGACAGGGCGAGAAAGCGGCGGTCCGCGACGCCGGCGGCCAGCACGCGCAAGGGACCATCGTCGTCGGCCCTTTTGTCCAAGCCGACCCCGCGCGTGGCGAAGGTGGTGACGCGCAGCCGATATTCCTCCTCGGCGATGGCGGCCCGGCCCAGTTGCTCCAGACGCAAGGCGGCCTGGGCCGGATGCGGCGGCGTGGACATGGTCAGATCCGCGCCCTTCACCGAATCAGGGCGGGCGCCGATGACCACGATGGGCAGGCGACGCGGCTCGGCGGCGGCGCGAAGGCGAGACGCCACATCGGCGTCGAAGGTGTTGATGTCGATGACGGCGGCTTCGAGCGGAAAGTCCTGAAGCGTCATCTCGGCGGAGACGACGTCGCGGGCGGTCACCGTCGTCCAGCCCAGCGCATCCAGACCCGCAGCGAGCGGCCCGATCCGGCCATCGTCAGCCGCCAGGATCAATACGCGCGCGTCGAAAGCCAAGCCGATCGTCTCCAAAGGTCGCCGCGCCAATAGCCGGCGGGAAACGCGCGGACCATAGCGACGAGGGTGTTAAGGATGCAATGTCGTCGGGCCAAAGGGATGCGGCCGGATCGCGAATGATCGTCCTCACGCGGATGAGACTTTCGCCACAGACGAATTCCGCTAGGTTCCGCCGCTTGTGCAACGGTTGTGGGGACCGATTTGAGTGAGCAACTGACACGGTCGGTCCTGAAAGCGCCCGGGTTCTGGGGCGGGCTGGCCGTGCGAGCGTTTACCCGCAGCTGGGGGCGCGACGTCATGCTCTATACGGGCGGCGTGTCCTTCTTCGCCCTGTTGGCCGTGTTTCCGGCGATCGCCATCCTGATCGGCTTTTACAAGCTGGGTCTGTCGATCAGCGAAGTCAGCGCCCAGGCGACCGCCTTGTCGGACCTTCTGCCCAAGGCGGCGCAGACCATTTTCCAGGGCGAGATCACGCGTTTGAGCAATGCGTCGGCGCGGACGGTTTCCGCTCAGAGCGCCTTCGCCCTGTTCGTCGGCGCCTATGCCGCGCATCGAGGTTTCAAGGCCTTGTTGGCGGGTTTGAACCTGATCCATGACGAGACCGAGCCGCACGGCTTCTTCAAGTTCAATCTGCTGGCCTTCTTCGTGGCGATCTTCGCCTTTGCGCTGTTCACGGTCGTGTCGGGCGCGGTCGTGACGGTACGCATCATGGCGCATGCGTCGTCGTCGGCCGCGGGCCTGACCGGGCGCAGCGGCATGGCGCCGCTGGACGCCTTCCTGCCCGCCATCGGTTTGGTGATCGGACTGACGCTGCTTTACCGCTACGCCATGAGCCACAGGGCGCCGGTCGCCTGGCTGCCGGCGACGGCGGGCGGTCTGGTGGCGACGCTGATGTCGGTGGTCTCGTCATGGTTGTGCGCCATCTATGTCGAGCAGATCGCGCCGCTGGGGGCCACCTATGGATCGGTCGGCGCCGTGGTGGTGCTGCTGATCTGGCTGTCGTGGAACGTCAACGCCATCTTCTACGGCGGAGCGTTCGCCACCGAGATGGAACTGGCGGCCAAGGCGCGCGCGATCGCCGACACGCCGCCGGCCGATGTCGTCAATCTGTCGGAGCGTCGGGCCGGGCGCCGGTCTCGATCGTAATGTGAAGAAGGCCGTCGGCGTCCTCGATCTCGAGCACGCGCCCGCCTTTTTGAGACATCAGAAACGGCACGTCGATCCGGGCCATCGGGTCGGTGGCCAGCAGCACGATCCGCGCGCCGGGCGAGGCGTTTTCCATCGCCTTCATCAGCTTCAGGCTTGGAACGGGGCAGCGGTGACCCCTGGCGTCGATAACGACAGGGCCGCTCACGCGAGCCGATCCGCCAGCATTTCCAACGCCACGCGAACGCTGGCTTGGCGGATTCCATCGCGGCCGAGGTCGCCAAATCGCTCGACGCGGTGAATGACGCCTTGTGGACCTGACGCCGCGAAGTGGACCAGACCCACGGGCTTATCGACCGATCCGCCGCCCGGTCCAGCCACCCCTGTCACGGACACCGAGACGGAGGCCCGCGAGTGTTTGACCGCGCCCTCAGCCATCGCCACTGCGACCGCTTGCGACACGGCGCCGTGGTCGGACAGGATTTTTACCGACACGCCCAACAACTCGGCCTTGGCCTCGTTGCTGTAGGTGACGAAGCCGCGATCCAGGACCGCTGACGAACCGGGGATGGCTGTGATCGCAGCGGACACCAAACCGCCGGTGCAGCTTTCGGCCGTCGCCAGCATCAGACCGCGTTCGCTGGCCGTTGCGACAATCTGTTGCGCCAGCTGCGCGATATCTTGGGAAAACATGGTCTTTTCATAGGCCGCGAACCCCGCTCTAACCAGAGGCATGACCGAGGCTGTCGATCCATTACGCCCCGCCGCCCCGACATCGGATCGCATCGCGCCGATCCTGTTCGCCGTCGCCATCTTCACATCGGCCTGTCTGGTCTTCGTCGTTCAACCGATGGCGGCCAAGCTGCTGTTGCCGACGCTGGGCGGATCGCCTTCGGTGTGGAACGCGTCGATGGTGTTCTTCCAGACCGCGCTGCTCGCTGGATATGGCTATGCGCACCTGCTGCAACGTTTGGCGACGATGCGGGCGCAGGTCGGGGTTCACCTGGGCCTGCTGATCGTGGCGGCGTTTTTCCTGCCCCTGCAGATCAGCGGCCTGTTGGGGGATCCCGATCCGTCCCAACCGGCGATGTGGCTGCTGGCGACGCTGGCGGTGTCCATCGGCGCGCCGTTCGCTGTGCTGTCGGCGACTGCGCCGCTGCTTCAGGCCTGGTATGCGCGCGTGCGGGCCGGACATGCAGACGGCCAGAACCCCTACGTTCTCTATGCCGCCTCGAACCTGGGCAGCTTCTTGGCCCTGCTGGCCTATCCGGTCGTGATCGAGCCGCTGGCCAGCCTGTCGGATCAGCGCCTGGGCTGGAGCGTCGGCTATGGGCTGTTCGTGGTGATGGTCGTGGGGCTGGGCGTTCAGGTCTGGCGACGACGCGAGATTGGAACGGCGGAGCCCGCGCCACTTGAGGCCAGCCCGCCGATTGCTTGGCGCGAAAAGGGGATGCTGGTTCTGCTGGCCGCCGCACCGTCCAGTCTGATGCTGGGGGTGACGGCGCATCTGACGACGGATGTGGCTTCGGCGCCCTTTCTGTGGGTCATACCGCTCGCGCTCTATCTGCTGACGTTTGTCATCGCTTTCCAGACCCGGCCGGCTGTTTCGCCAGCCATCGGCCTTGGTTTGCAGGCGGCGGCGGCAGCGGCCTGCGCCGCCCTGATTGCGTTCCGGACAGGCGAATGGCTGCTGGTGTTCACCGTCAATTTGGCGGCCTTCTTCTTCACCGCGCTGATGTGTCACCAAAGGCTGGCGGCGCGGCGGCCGGCGCCGGATCGTCTGACCGAATTCTATCTGTTGCTGTCGCTGGGCGGCGTAGTCGGCGGACTGTTCAACGGCCTGATTGCGCCGGCCGTTTTCGACATGGTGTGGGAATATCCGCTGGTGCTGGTGGCGGCCGGATTGCTGCGGCCGTGGAGCCGTCGCGAGATCAGGCCGTGGGAGATCATCTGCTGCGTCGCCGGCGTGGTCATCGCCCTGATGGGGCCGCTGTCGATGGAGGCCGTCCGGTACGCACCGAACATTCGCGCGGCCATCCCTGACGCTGAACTGGTGCGGATCGCGCAAGCCATCCTGGGGATCGCGACCCTGTTCGCCTTTTTGGTGCGCGATCGGGCGGTGATGTTCACGATCGTTTTGGCCGCCATCGTATGGTCCGGCTATCATCTGGCGCGCGGATATGACTGGGCCCTGTCGGAACGCAGCTTCTTTGGCGTGATGCGGGTGGCCAAGATCGACGATCCGCTGATGGGCGGGCCGGTCCATGTGCTAATGCACGGCACGACTTTGCATGGTGCCCAGGCCCAGGCGCCGTCGAACCGCTGTCAGCCCACGCTCTACTATGCGACCTCGACGCCGCTGGGGCAGGCGATGCTGCAGATGCAGGCGCGTCGGCTGGACGGCGCGCGCGTCGGCGTTGTGGGGCAGGGCTCGGGCGCCATGGCCGCCTACAAGCGCGCTCAGGACCAGCTGACCTTCTTCGAGATCGATCCGATGGTGGATCGGCTGTCGCGCGACCCGCAATGGTTCAGCTTCATCAACGGCTGCGCCGACGGGCCGGTGCGGACGGTTCTGGGGGATGCGCGCCTAACGATGGATCGCGAGCCGGCAAGATCTTACGACCTGCTGGTCATCGACGCCTTCTCGTCCGACGCCGTGCCGACGCATCTGCTGACGGTCGAGGCGATCCGCGGCTATCTGCGGCTGCTGGCGCCCGACGGCGTCGTGGTGCTGCATCTGTCGAACCGGAACCTGGAGATCACCCTGCCGGCCGAGGCGGCGGCGCAGGTGCTGAAGGTCCCGCACCTGCACCAGGTGTATATCGGGCAGTCGGGCCAGGGCGACATGGCCGAGGCCTCGACCGAAGCGCTGCTGATCGGCAAGAGTCCGGCGGCGCTGGAGGGCTTCAGGGACGATGCGCGCTGGCGCAAGCTGTCGCCGACGACGGTGCGTCCTTGGACGGACGACTACGTCAATCTGTTCGGATCGCTGGTGCGTCAGATGAAGATGGCGGCGCGCTAGGCGGCTGGCGTTTCCACAGTCGCCACGGCCTGGGCGGCCAAACCCTCGCCGCGTCCGGTGAAACCAAGCCCTTCGGTCGTGGTCGCCTTGACGCTGACGGCGTCGAGCGGAAGGTTCAGAAGCCCGGCGATCCGATCGCGCATGGCCTGGCGGTGCGGCTTCACCTTGGGTCGTTCGCAGATCAGGGTGACGTCGACGTTGACGATGCGGCCGCCGCGCGCCGCGACCAGTTCGGCGGCATGGATCAGGAACTGGTCCGAGGAAGCGCCTTTCCATTTCGGATCCGTCGGCGGGAAATGGTCGCCGATGTCGCCCGCCGCGATGGCGCCCAGGATGGCGTCGGTCAGGGCGTGGAGACCGGCGTCGGCGTCGGAGTGGCCGATCAGCGTCTGATCGTGCGGCACCTCGATCCCGCAAAGCCAGACGGACCCGCCCGGTCCCCAGCGATGCACGTCATAGCCGGACCCGATCCGGGTCTGATAACGCTGCGCTTGGGGCAGCAGAGCTTCGGCCATGGCGAAATCCTCGGGATAGGTCAGTTTCATCAGACGCGCATCGCCCTGAACCAGGGCCACCGCGCCGCCGTTGCGCTGCACGACGACGGCTTCGTCGGTCGGGACCTCGGCGTCCGACCAGGCGGCATAGGCGGTCTCGATCACGCCCCGGCGAAAGGCTTGAGGCGTCTGGGCGCGCCACAGACCGTCGCGATCAACCACGTCGGTCATGATTTCCGCCTCGCCACGCCGAAGGCTGTCGGCGACAGGCAGGGCGGGCAGGGCGCCGTCCGAAGTTTCAAGGGCCGACAGTAGACGGTCGATGACGGCGGCGTTCAGCAGCGGGCGGGCGGCGTCATGGATCAGCACCGGCTGATCCGCTGGACAGGTCAGTGCCGCGAGACCAGCGCGGACCGAATCGGCGCGGGCGGCTCCACCGATGACGGCTTTCCAACGCGGCAAACCGGACAGCACCTCGGCCACACGCTCGACGGCGTCAGGGGCGATCACGACGATCAGTTCGTCGGCGCCGGCGTTCAGCAAGGCCTCGGCAGACCAGCGCAGCACGGGCTTTCCGCCCAGGTTCCGCCACTGTTTGTCGCCGCCGGCGCGCGAGCCGGAACCGGCCGCGACGATGATGCCCGAAAATGTCATGGCGGCCTTGATAGTGCGCGCGGCGACGGGGCGAAACCATCAAAGCGCCGCGGTCATGCTTGACGAGGGCGGCTGCGATGCGGCGAAAGACGGAAATGCCCAAGACCTTGCAAATCGGCGATGTGACCGTGCCCGGCCAGGTGCTGATGGCGCCGATGACCGGCGTGACCGACCTGCCGTTCCGCATGCTGGCCTCCAGACTGGGCGCCGCTTATGTCGCAACGGAGATGGTGGCGGCCAAGGAACTGGCGCGGGCGCGGCCGGACGTCGTGCGGCGCGCCGCCGTGGGAGCAGGTCTGCCGCTGACCGTCATCCAGCTTGTCGGACGTGATCCCGAACAGATGGGCGAGGGGGCGCGGATGGCGGAAAGGGCTGGGGCGGACATCGTCGATCTGAACTTCGGCTGTCCAGCCAAGGAGGTCACGGGCTCGGCCGCCGGTTCGGCCCTGATGCGGACGCCCGATCTGGCCTGTCGGATCATGGAGGCGGCGGTCAAGGCGACCGATCGGCCGGTGACGGTCAAGATGCGGCTGGGCTGGGACGAGGAGAGCCGGAACGCCGCGGAACTGGCTCGCCGCGCGGAAGCGATCGGCGTCAAGGCCGTCACGGTGCATGGCCGCACGCGAAAACAGTTCTACACTGGGCAAGCGGATTGGGACGCGGTCGGGACGGTAAAGGCGGCGGTCGGCATTCCCGTCATCGTCAATGGCGACATCATCACCGCCTATGAAGCGCGCCAGGCCTTGGCGCAGTCCAGCGCGGACGGGCTGATGCTGGGACGTGGCGTCTATGGCCGGCCATGGCTGGCGGCGCATCTGGAGCGGGCGCTGGTCGATGGTGTGGCGCTGGAGGAACCCGGACCTGAAGAGCGTCTGGCGATCGTGATCGAGCATCTGCGGGCGTCGGCCGACTTCTACGGCCTGCCTCTAGGTTTGAAGATGTTCCGCAAACATCTGGGCTGGTACATCGAACAGGCGCCGTGGCCGGCCGATCCGCAACACCGTCGCGAGGCGAAGGCAAGAATTTGCCGCCTGGACGATCCGATGGCCGTCGAAGACGCCATGCACGAACTGTGGCGGCCGGATTTGCCTCGGTTGGGTAAGTCTGCTGTTGAAAATGGGCCACAGGTGTTGGAGACTGCTGTGGCATGACGGATACGCCTTCAGCACGCACCGCTTCGCCCGACCTCGCGTCGGACGACGGGTCGTTCTGGGGGTGGGTCGATAGCGAACGGGCGCGGACCGGCTTCGGATTGGCGTTCTTTCTGGCTGTCGCGATCACGGCGGCGGCCATCTGGCTGGTGGCGGTCGCGCCGGGAGCCACATCAGGGTCGGCGCGCGGATCGAGCAGCCAGATCGCCCTGATCGTGCTGGCGGCCAATCTGCTTCTGATTTCCGGCCTGGCCATCATTGTCGGCCGGCGCGTGCTGACTTTGGTGCGCAGCACCGACGAAGCCGGATCGCGCCTTCACCTGAGGTTCGTCGCCCTGTTCTCGATGGTGGCCCTGGTCCCGTCGGTGCTGATCGCCCTGGTGTTCGGCGTCCTGGTCAATCGAGGCGTAGACCAATGGTTCAGCGAGAACGTGAAATCGTCGGTCGACAACGGCGCGATCATCGGTCGCGCCTATGTCCGCGACGTGGCCAGTTCGATGGATGCGGATTTGGTCACGATCTCGGATCAGTTGGACAGCGCGAGAGGACTGTTTGACGACCGCATCCAGTTCAACGCC